>CABPWC010000046.1 GCA_902461025.1 uncultured Streptococcus sp. | reverse complement strand
ACATTCTAAAAGTTGACCTAGCGCAACATATCCAGAATTTTAAAAACCCTGACCTACCAATTAAGGTAGTGGCCAACTTGCCTTACTATATCACAACCCCTATTCTCATGCACTTAATCGAGAGTGGCATTCCGTTCAGTGAGTTTGTCGTCATGATGCAAAAAGAAGTGGCAGATCGTATCTCTGCTCGACCAAATACCAAGGCATACGGTAGTTTGTCGATTGCTGTGCAGTATTACATGACGGCCAAGGTTGCCTTTATCGTACCTCGTACGGTCTTTGTACCAGCTCCAAATGTGGACTCAGCTATCCTGAAAATGGTACGTCGTCCAGAACCAGCTGTAGCAGTGGAAGATGAGAATTTCTTCTTTAAAGTCTCCAAGGCTAGCTTCACTCACCGTCGCAAGACTTTGTGGAACAACTTGACAGGTTACTTTGGGAAGACTGAAGAAATCAAGGACAAGCTGACCAAGGCTTTGGATCAGGCTGGACTGGCACCAAGTGTACGTGGTGAAGCTCTCAGCTTGGCAGAATTTGCTAGCCTAGCAGATGCACTTAAAGGACAAGGACTCTAGGATGCAGGGACAAATCATTAAAGCCTTGGCTGGCTTCTACTATGTGGAGAGAGATGGTCAAGTTTATCAGACACGCGCGCGTGGGAATTTTCGTAAAAAAGGCCACACACCCTACGTCGGAGATTGGGTAGATTTTTCTGCGAAAGAAAACTCTGAGGGCTACATTCTTAAGATTCAGGAACGAAAAAATAGTCTAGTTCGCCCGCCCATTGTCAATATTGACCAAGCAGTTGTTATCATGTCGGTCAAGGAGCCGGATTTTAATAGCAATTTGTTGGATCGCTTCTTGGTTCTCTTGGAACATAAGGGCATCCATCCTATCGTTTATATTTCTAAAATGGACCTCTTGTCAGATCGAGGAGAACTGGATTTTTACGAGCAGACCTATCGTGCCATCGGCTATGACTTTGTAACTAGTAAGGAAGAGCTTTTGCCACTATTGACAAACAAGGTGACAGTCTTTATGGGGCAGACAGGTGTTGGTAAGTCAACCCTTCTTAATAAAATCGCACCTGACCTTAATCTAGAGACAGGAGAAATTTCTGATAGTCTAGGTCGTGGTCGTCATACCACTCGAGCTGTTAGTTTTTACAATCTCAATGGTGGGAAAATCGCAGACACGCCAGGGTTTTCATCTCTGGATTATGAAGTGGCAACAGCAGAAGACCTCAATCAGGCCTTTCCAGAAATTGCCTCTGTTAGCCGAGATTGCAAGTTCCGTACTTGTACGCATACCCATGAGCCTTCCTGTGCGGTCAAACCAGCAGTAGAAGAAGGTCTCATTGCGAGCTTCCGTTTTGATAACTATTTGCAATTCCTGAGCGAAATTGAAAATCGCAGAGAAACCTATAAAAAAGTCAGCAAAAAAATTCCAAAATAAGGAGAAACCTATGTCTCAATACAAGATTGCTCCGTCAATTCTGGCAGCAGATTATGCCAACTTTGAACGTGAAATTAAACGCCTAGAAGCAACTGGGGCAGAATACGCCCATATCGATATCATGGATGGTCACTTTGTACCTCAGATCAGCTTTGGTGCAGGTGTAGTCGAAAGTCTTCGACCTCATAGTAAGATGGTCTTTGACTGCCACTTGATGGTCTCCAACCCAGAAAATCATTTAGCGGATTTTGCGCGTGCAGGAGCTGACATCATCAGCATCCATGTTGAAGCGACACCTCATATCCATGGCGCTCTTCAAAAGATTCGTTCTCTTGGTGTCAAACCTTCGGTCGTCATCAATCCTGGTACACCAGTTGAAGCGATTAAGCATGTCCTTCATCTAGTCGATCAAGTTTTGGTCATGACGGTGAATCCTGGTTTTGGTGGGCAAGCCTTTCTACCTGAGACCATGGATAAGATACGTGAGCTAGTAGCCCTTCGTGAAGAAAAAGGATTGAACTTTGAGATTGAAGTGGATGGCGGGATTGATGATCAAACTATTGCTCAAGCCAAAGAAGCTGGTGCTACAGTCTTTGTAGCAGGGTCTTATGTCTTTAAGGGAGATGTCAATGAACGAGTGCAAGCACTCCGAAAACAACTGGACTAAAGTAGCGGTTTTTGCTGGTGGAGACCGAGGACATTATCGGACAGATTTTGATTGTTTTGTCGGTGTGGACCGTGGCTCACTCTGGGTGCTGGAGGAAAAACTTCCTCTTGCTCTAGCTGTTGGGGATTTTGATTCTGTGACTATGGAAGAACGTCAGTTGATTCAAAAGCGTGCTCAATACTTTGTCCAAGCCCAGCCAGAAAAAGATGATACGGATCTGGAACTAGCACTTTTAACGATTTTTGAAAAAAATCCTCAAGCACAAGTGACCATTTTTGGTGCCCTAGGTGGTCGTATTGACCATATGCTGGCTAATGTCTTTCTTCCGAGTAATCCCAAGTTGGCACCCTTTATGCGCCAAATAGAGATTGAGGATGGACAAAACTTGATTAGCTATTGCCCAGAAGGGACCAGTTGGCTAGAACCACGTTTGGATTATGATTACCTTGCTTTTATGCCTGTGAGGGATAGTCAGTTGACTATTCTCGGAGCCAAGTATGAATTGACTGAGGAGAATTTTTTCTTTAAGAAAGTTTACGCTTCTAACGAATATATAGATAGGGAAGTTTCGGTGACTTGCCCAGATGGCTATGTAGTCGTACTACATAGCAAGGACAGGAGATAGGATGGAGATTGTAGTATTACTATTATTAATAGCTAACCTAGCCGGCCTCTTTCTTATTTGGCAAAGGCAGGACAAGCAGGAGACATATCTGACCAAGAGTTTGGAAGACCAGGCAGATTATCTGTCAGATCAGCTGGATTATCGTTTTGAGCAAGCTCGACAAGCTAGTCAGCTCGACCAAAAAAATCTTGAAGTGGCTGGCAGTGACCGTTTGCAGGAGGGGCGAATCGAGTTGCACCAAGGCTTGACTCAGCTTAGGCAGGAGATGAATGAGAACCTTCTCCAAACTAGAGATAAGACCGACCAACGCCTCCAAGCCTTGCAGGAGTCAAATGACCAACGCTTAGAACAAATGCGCCAAACGGTCGAGGAAAAGCTAGAAAAGACCCTACAGACACGCTTGCAAGCATCCTTCGAGACAGTTTCCAAACAGCTGGAATCTGTCAATCGTGGTCTTGGAGAAATGCAGACAGTTGCGCGAGATGTCGGTGCCCTTAACAAGGTCTTATCTGGAACAAAGACTCGAGGAATTCTAGGAGAATTGCAACTGGGCCAAATCATAGAGGACATCATGACCCCTGCCCAGTACGAACGAGAATTTGCAACGGTTGAAAACTCGAGTGAACGAGTAGAATACGCTATTAAGTTGCCTGGACAAGGCGACCAAGAATATGTCTATCTGCCGATTGACTCTAAATTCCCACTGGAAGATTATTACCGCTTAGAAGAAGCCTATGAAGTGGGTGACAAGGATGAAATCGAACGTTGTCGCAAGTCACTCTTAGCCAGCGTCAAGCGCTTTGCCAAGGATATTAAGAGCAAGTACATAGCGCCACCTCGGACGACCAATTTTGGGGTCTTGTTTGTTCCGACAGAAGGCCTTTACTCAGAAATCGTTAGAAATCCGATTTTCTTTGATGGTTTGAGACGGGAGGAACAGATTATTGTTGCAGGGCCAAGTACCCTATCAGCCCTTCTCAATTCCCTATCGGTTGGTTTCAAAACTCTCAATATCCAAAAAAGTGCGGATCATATCAGCCAAACTCTTGCTAGTGTTAAAACTGAATTTGGCAAGTTTGGAGGCATTCTGGTCAAGGCACAAAAACATCTCCAACATGCCTCTGGCAACATTGATGAATTATTAAACCGTCGTACTACAGCTATCGAGCGAACGCTCCGTCACATTGAGTTATCAGAAGGTGAGCCAGCGCTTGACCTACTCCAGTTCCAAGAAGATGAGGAAGAATATGAAGATTAGTCACATGAAAAAAGATGAGCTTTTTGAAGGCTTTTACCTGATCAAGTCAGCTGACCTAAGACAGACACGTGCTGGGAAAAACTACCTAGCCTTTACCTTCCAAGATGATAGTGGGGAAATCGAAGGGAAACTCTGGGATGCCCAACCTCACAATGTTGAGGCCTTTACTGCAGGGAAGGTTGTCCACATGCAGGGACGTCGGGAAGTTTATAACAATACTCCACAGGTCAATCAAATCACCCTTCGCTTACCTCAGCCAGGTGAACCCAATGACCCAGCAGACTTCAAGGTCAAATCACCAGTGGATGTTAAGGAAATTCGCGAGTATATGGCACAGATGATTTTCAAGATTGAAAATCCCATCTGGCAACGTATCGTTCGGAGTCTTTACACCAAATATGATAAAGAATTTTATTCCTATCCAGCTGCAAAAACAAATCACCATGCCTTTGAGACAGGACTTGCTTATCATACTGCCACTATGGTTCGTTTAGCTGAAGCTATCGCAGATGTATATCCACAGCTGAATAAGAGCTTGCTCTACGCCGGAATTATGTTGCATGACCTAGCCAAGGTTATTGAGTTAACAGGTCCCGATCAGACAGAGTACACAGTAAGAGGCAATCTTATCGGCCATATCGCTTTGATTGATAGCGAAATTACCAAAGCGACAATGGAACTTGGTATTGATGATACTCGAGAAGAAGTCGTTCTTCTACGTCATGTTATCCTCAGTCACCATGGATTACTCGAGTATGGTAGTCCTGTTCGTCCTCGTGTGATGGAAGCTGAAATTATTCATATGATTGATAATTTGGATGCCAGCATGATGATGATGTCGACAGCTCTGGCTCTTATTGATGAGGGAGAAATGACCAATAAAGTCTTTGCTATGGACAATCGTTCCTTCTACAAGCCGAAATTAGACTAGAAACTAAAAAAATGAGCTTTATTTAGGCAGTAAAGTTCGTTTTTTTTGTTTTAGTGTGATATAATGAGAAAAAGACTAATAAAAAAGAATGGTGAATAACTAATGAAATTAAGAAGAAGTGATCGGATGGTTGTTATTTCCAATTACTTGATTAACAATCCATACAAATTAACCAGTCTCAATACCTTTGCGGAAAAGTATGAATCTGCTAAATCTTCTATTTCAGAAGATATTGTCATTATTAAACGTGCCTTCGAAGAGATTGAAATCGGCCATATTCAAACAGTGACAGGTGCTGGTGGCGGTGTTATTTTCACACCATCTATCTCTACCCTTGAGTCTAAAACAATCATTGAAGAGCTTCGCAGCAAACTTTCAGAGAGCGACCGCATTCTTCCAGGTGGGTACATTTATTTGTCTGACCTATTGAGTACGCCAGCTATTTTGAAAAATATCGGCCGCATTATTGCCAAGAGCTTTATGGATCAAAAGATTGATGCTGTGATGACTGTTGCAACCAAAGGGGTTCCGCTTGCTAATGCAGTTGCAAATGTTCTCAATGTACCTTTTGTCATTGTTCGTCGTGACTTGAAAATCACTGAGGGTTCAACTGTTAGTGTTAACTATGTTTCAGGTTCTAGTGACCGTATTGAAAAAATGTTCCTTTCAAAACGGAGTCTTAAAGCAGGAAGTCGTGTCTTGATCGTTGATGATTTCTTAAAAGGAGGAGGAACTATTAATGGTATGATTAGCCTTTTAACAGAGTTTGATTCTGAGTTGGCTGGTGTAGCTGTCTTTGCCGACAATGCGCAGGAAGATCGTGAGCAGCAGTTCGACTACAAATCACTCTTGAAGGTTACGGACATTGATGTGAAGAATCAACAAATTGCTGTTGAAGTTGGAAATATCTTTGACGCAGAAAAATAAAAATTGACTTGAAATACAAAGGTTGGAACTTTCGTCCCAGCCTTTCTTTGATAATGGATATGAAGGAGTCCTATGAAAACACCATTTATTAAACGTGAAGCCTTAGAAAAGATCGTTGAAGAGTTTCCAACACCTTTCCATCTCTATGACGAAAAAGGCATCCGTGAGAAAGCACGCGCAGTAAACAAAGCCTTTTCTTGGAATAAGGGTTTTAAAGAATACTTCGCAGTAAAAGCAACTCCAACTCCAGCTATCTTGAAAATTTTGCAAGAAGAAGGATGTGGAGTGGACTGTTCTAGTTATGTAGAGCTCTTGATGAGTCACAAATTAGGATTTTCTGGTTCCGATATGATGTTCTCGTCCAACAATACCCCAGACCAAGAGTACACCTATGCCAGGGAATTGGGGGCTACAATAAATTTAGATGCATTTGAAGATATTGAGCATTTAGAACGTGCAGCAGGCATCCCTGAGATTATCTCATGCCGTTACAATCCCGGTGGAGTATTTGAACTCGGAACAGACATTATGGATAATCCTGGTGAAGCTAAGTTCGGGATGACTAAGGAACAGCTTTTTGAAGCCTTTGCCATCTTGAAAGAAAAAGGAGCTAAAACCTTTGGGATTCATTCCTTCCTAGCTTCCAATACAGTAACTCACCTCTACTATCCAGAATTAGCACGTCAGCTCTTTGAGTTAGCTGTAGAAATCAAGGGGAAATTGGGTATTTCACTAGATTTTATCAATCTTTCTGGAGGTATCGGGGTCAACTATCGCCCAGACCAGGAGCCAAATGATATTGCTTTGATTGGTGAAGGAGTTCGTCAGGTTTATGAAGAAGTCCTCACACCAGCAGGTCTTGGGCAAGTTAAGATATTTACAGAACTTGGGCGCTTTATGTTGGCACCTCATGGAGTTCTGGTTACAAGAGTAACCCATAAAAAGAAAACATACCGAACTTATCTCGGAGTAGATGCATCAGCTGTCAATCTTATGAGACCGGCTATGTACGGTGCCTATCACCACATCACAAATATGATGAATCCTGACGGTCAGACGGAAGTCGTTGATGTTGTTGGTTCACTCTGTGAAAATAATGACAAGTTTGCTGTTAATCGTGAATTACCTCAAACAGAAATTGGCGATCTATTCGTGATTCATGATACAGGTGCCCATGGTTTTTCTATGGGATACCAGTACAATGCCAAACTTCGTTCAGCAGAAATTCTCTATACAGAAGATGGCGGGGCGCGACTAATCCGCAGAGCAGAGAGACCAGAGGACTATTTTGCAACTCTCTATGGATTCGACTTTGACAAGGATTAGAAGAATTTTTGAAAATCATGAAAGTTGAAAGTGAAAAACAGTTTGTTTTCTAAAAAATAGACAAAATCTATTGTTTTTCCTTTCAAGCGTGATATAATAAAATTATAAAACGGTTTCAAGGAAGGTGACGTGATGTCTGAAGAAACAATTGACTATGGACAAGTGACAGGAATGGTGCATTCGACAGAGAGTTTTGGGGCGGTAGATGGCCCTGGGATTCGTTTCATTGTCTTTTTGCAGGGCTGTCAGATGCGTTGCCAATATTGCCATAACCCTGACACATGGGCGATGGAAACCAATAAATCTCGTGTACGAACAGTAGATGATGTTCTAGAAGAAGCGCTTCGTTATCGTGGTTTCTGGGGAGACAAGGGAGGTATCACAGTCAGTGGAGGAGAAGCTCTCTTGCAGATTGATTTCCTGATTGCTCTTTTTACAAAAGCAAAAGAAAAGGGGATCCACTGTACCTTGGATACTTGTGCCCTTCCATTCCGTAACAAACCACGCTATCTAGAGAAATTCAACAAGCTCATGGCCGTGACAGACTTAGTTCTCCTTGATATCAAGGAAATCAACGAAGCACAGCACAAGATTGTAACCAGTCAGACCAACAAAAACATCTTGGCATGTGCGCAGTACTTGTCAGATATTGGGAAACCTGTTTGGATTCGTCACGTTCTCGTACCAGGATTGACAGACCGTGATGAAGATTTGATTGAACTCGGTAAGTTCGTAAAAACTCTTAAAAACGTTGATAAGTTTGAAATCTTGCCTTACCACACTATGGGAGAATTCAAATGGCGTGAACTTGGGATTCCATATTCGCTTGAAGGGGTGAAACCTCCAACAGCAGATCGTGTGAAGAACGCTAAGGAATTGATGGATACAGAAAGCTATCAAGATTACATGAAACGTGTACATGGATAAAAAGAAGCCTGATGGGAACATCGGGCTTTTCTGATATAAAAAAGCTTAGCTCGAATGCTAAGCCTTTTATTTTTTATCTAGAATGTTGTTTTCCAGAATTGCGTTTTTTATTTTTCTTCTTAGCAGAAGTTGAGATAACTGCTGTTGGTTCAGGAGTTACATCTTTACGAGCAGCTGAAGTTTTGTTTGCTTTTGGTGGGTTCTTTGCAAATTCTTCGCGTACTTTTTTACGAAGTTTTGGACGAATGATGTAGTTGACGATGAATTGTTGAAGGATCATCATGAAACCACCGACAACCCAGTAAAGTGTAACGCTGGCTGGTGAGAAGATAGAGAACATGACGATCATCATTGGACTCATGTAAATCATCTTCTTGAGTTGTTCTCTTTGAGTCTCGTCCTCAACTCCGTGTAGAGAAAGGAGTGATTGGATGTAGTAGAGAACACCTGCGCAGGCAATGAGAATCCAACTTGGAGATCCCAATGCAATTCCTAAGAAGCTAGCTTCAGAAACACCTTCTGTATGTTGAGCAGCAAAGTAGATGGCAGAGAAGAAAGGCATTTGAATGAGGATAGGGAAACATCCTACACCACCAAACATACTAATACCATGCTCTTTTTGAGCAGCAAAGAGAGCTTGTTGAGCTTCTAGTTTTTCTTCCTGAGTAGTTGCTTCTTTCAGACGAGTTTGATGTGGCTCAAGAACATGCTTGAGGGCGTTCATCTTTTCAGAATGAAGCGTTGCCTTCCATGATTGGTAGATACCAAGTGGCAAAATAATCAAGCGGACGATAATGGTTACAATAATAATAGCGACCCCGAAGCCTAGCCCTTTATCAGTAGCAAAGTACTTGATAGCTTCAGCCATAGGTGCCCCTATAGTATTCCAAATAAATCCTGTTGGTTGTCCGGTTGCTTTATCAACCTGGACACAGCCTGTTAAGACCAATAGCATAGCCACTCCCATGATAGAGAGGGCGATTCGTTTAATTGATTTCACTGTTTTCATTCCTTCTTAAAAAATTATACCTTTCTATTCTACTGTTTTTTTGGAAAATATACAATAGTTCTAGAGACCTAATTTGCGACTTTGAAGTCTGAATAGGATGGGAAGTTGCTTAATTGGACATCAAGATAGGTTACTTTTGAGAAGGGAGTTGGACCTTTTCGGATTTCTTGGATAAACTTAGCCATGATGGCTGACGACTCTGCTTGGGCAAGAATTTCAACAGTTCCATCATCGTTGTTCCACACTCGACCAGTGATTCCACCTAGTTCGAGGGCGAGGGTATAGACACCCCAGCGGAAGCCAACTCCTTGGACACGACCTTGGGCAATCATTTTGACCTTTTGCATACCAAACCTCCTTGATTGTGTTATAATATTTCTATGACTATTATAACCTCAAAAGCCAATTCTGTGGTAAAAAATGCCAAGAAATTGCATCAAAAAAAATATCGAAAGTCTTCTTATTTAATTGAAGGATGGCATTTGTTTGAAGAGGCTGTTCAAGCAGGTGCAAAGATTGAGAAAATATTTGCCCTTTCAGAGTATGGTGAAAAATTAACGGACTACCCTCAGACTGTCTTTGTGGCCGAAGAAATTTTACTTGATTTGGCAGATTCACAAACTCCTCAGGGCATTGTAGCCATTGTTCAAAAGGAAGAAGAGCAGTTGCCGGATTTGAGTCAAGGGAAATATCTCTTCTTAGAAGACGTGCAGGATCCTGGAAATGTTGGCACAATGATCCGAACGGCAGATGCAGCAGGTTTTTCTGGAGTCATCGTTTCAAGCAAGTCAGCAGATATTTATAGCTTGAAGACTCTCCGATCCATGCAGGGCAGTCATTTTCATTTGCCGATTTATCGGATGCCTGTTGAAACATTTGTAGAAGAGGCTAAAAAGAGCAATTTACCAATTCTAGCAACCACCTTATCACAAAACTCTAAAGACTATCGTGAGCTTGCTCGGCTAGAGAATTTTGCCCTAGTTATGGGAAATGAAGGTCAAGGCATTAGCCCATTCATGACAAATCAGGCAGACCAACTGGTTCATATTACCATGAAAGGGCAAGCGGAAAGTCTCAACGTTGCCATTGCTGCAGGCATACTCATGTTTTATTTGAGTTAAATTGTTTTATTTTTGTTATAATCAGTAAAAAGATTTCATAAGGAGAAAAAGATATGAATCAAACAATTATTCAAGGACGTTCTGGTCTGAATCAATTTTATGCAAAAGTCTATGCTTTTGTCGGGATTGGGATTGCCTTATCTGCAATTGTTTCAGCCTTGATGTTAACAACCTTTCAAGATCTTCTTGTTCAGTTAATGCTTAACGCTCGCGTATGGCTAATCGTAACAGGAATTGTTGAAGTTGCTCTAGTGATTTTTGCAAGCGGTTTAGCAGCAAAGAATAGTCCAGCAACTCTTCCGATATTCCTGCTATATTCAGCGGTCAATGGTTTCTCACTAAGCTTCATTGTGTCACTTTATCTTCCAGGGACAGTTCTGACAGCCTTTATCTCCAGTGCGGCCCTCTTCTTTGTGATGGCTATCGTAGGAGTAGTCATTAAAAAGGATTTGAGTGGAATCGGTCGTGCTTTGATTGCAGCCCTATTTGGTTTGATACTAGCTATGGTTGTCAATATCTTCTTAAATAGTGACCTAATGGATTACATTATTAGTATTGTTATGGTGCTTGTTTTTGCAGGTCTGATTGCTTGGGATAATCAAAAAATTCGTTATGTTTACGAAGAGTCAGATGGTCAGGTAGCTACAGGCTGGGCAATTTCTTTAGCACTTAGCCTCTACCTCGACTTTATCAACCTCTTCCTTAGCTTCCTACGTATCTTTGGAAGAGACGATTAATACTTTTAGAGCTCAAATGAGCTCTTTTTTAATTTTTACTTTCATTTTCACCAACAAAAAGGTATAATCTTTTTATTATTCAAAAGGAGCAACGTATGAAGAAAAGTTTTATCCATCAGCAAGAAGAGATTTCCTTTGTAAAAAATACCTTTACCCAATATTTGAAAGATAAGTTAGAAGTCGTAGAAGTACAGGGACCAATCTTGAGCAAGGTTGGGGACGGGATGCAGGATAACCTTTCAGGTATTGAACACCCAGTATCTGTTAAAGTTCTGCAAATTCCAGATGAAACCTATGAGGTGGTGCATTCCCTTGCTAAGTGGAAACGCCATACCTTAGCACGTTTTGGTTTTGGTGAAGGAGAAGGTCTCTTTGTTCATATGAAGGCTCTTCGTCCGGATGAAGATTCACTAGATGCGACTCACTCAGTTTATGTCGACCAGTGGGACTGGGAAAAAGTCATTCCAAATGGGCAACGCAATCTAGCCTATCTCAAGGAAACAGTTGAAAAGATTTACAAGGCTATTCGTTTAACAGAGTTGGCAGTCGAAGCCCGTTATGATATTGAGTCAATCTTGCCGAAGCAAATTACCTTTATCCATACTGAAGAATTGGTAGAACGCTACCCAGACTTAACTCCAAAAGAACGTGAAAATGCTATCTGTAAGGAATTCGGTGCAGTTTTCTTGATTGGTATCGGTGGCGTATTGTCAGATGGAAAACCCCATGACGGACGCGCACCAGACTATGATGACTGGACAACTGAGTCTGAAAATGGTTATCATGGCTTGAATGGAGACATCCTTGTTTGGAATGATAACTTAGGTGCGGCCTTTGAGTTGTCTTCTATGGGAATTCGTGTTGATGAAGACACCCTTCGTCGTCAGGTTGCGATTACAGGAGATGAAGACCGTTTATCCCTAGAATGGCATAGGGCTCTCTTGAACGGACTCTTCCCATTGACAATTGGTGGAGGAATTGGACAGTCTCGTATGGCCATGTTCTTACTTCGTAAGAAGCACATCGGTGAAGTTCAAACCA
>CABPWC010000045.1 GCA_902461025.1 uncultured Streptococcus sp. | reverse complement strand
CCAAACTGGTTCCTACAGGTGAAAACGGTGAGTTGACTCATGATGATCGCGAACGTGCCATGAACAGTTACAATGCTCCAGACGCTGTTAACCAGGTGGACTGGGACTTAATCAATGAGCGTCAGGATAGTATTGAATTTATTCGTCAGATTATAGGTCTTAAAACAAAGAGCAGTGCTTTTTCATATCCTACATACGAGGAAGTATACCGTCATGTCTTTGTTCATACAGCGATTGAAAACAGTGGCTGGATTGTCTACGAAGTTCAAGGAGATGACGAGCATTTCTTAGTGGTCTTTAATGCTAAAGGAGAATCCCAGTATTATGAAAATGCGGGTAACCTTGAAATGCGAATCACTAACAGCCGTTCAAAAAATGAAAATACAATTGACAATGTTAGTGTGGCAGTCTTGAATGTTTTAGCGTAAGTCTTAGATTGAAGACGAAGTCAATGAAGTGTAGGATAAAACGCTCTTGCAGAGTCCAATGAATCAATAAAAATGTTTCAAAGACTCAATTCTACTAAAATGCGAGGTCGGGATTTTGATCCCGGCCTATACTTCTAGAAAGTCTCATTTGAAGTCGAAAGTAAAACTAAAATTTTCAGAAAAAGCAGTTCATTTTCAAGTCCTAGACAGATAGAAAAAGCAGAAGTTTCATTACTAATTGAATTAAAGTTAGAAAAGTTCATTGCTTTTAGCGGGAGAAACCTATGAATATTAATACAATTACTCTGGAAAAATTCATCACCTTAAATGAAGAGGAGAAACTTCAGTGTCTTAAAGACATTAAGCATACCTACCAATTCGAAAATATAAAGGAAATCCTCTCAGAGCTTGGTTTAGAAAATTTAAGTGGTCAAGTACTTAGTGAACTAGCCAAAGTTTGTAATAATTGGAGTCAATTCGAAGAGGCAAAAACAGTTTTAGAGATAGTCTCTGAAGAAGATAGGGATGCTATTTGGTATTATAGAAATGGTTTTACCCATTGGCGTTTATCTAGTGACCCGAAGAATGACTTTGAAACTGAAGCTAATCAGGCTCTAGCTTTATTAGAAAATGCTATCAAAAATGCTGATTCCTCAACAAATCCAGTCATTGAATGGTGTATTGAGTTGGTTAAAGTAGGTTCTCTAAAGGAAGTTTTTGAAGCTAAGCCAGCAGATTATCCCTTGCTAGAAAAATACTATTTTGAAGATGTTAATGAAACTAATCAAGAAATGACAATTGCGCAGAATAAGAAATTATACAAGAATATTACGGTAGAAGATGTTCAAAAGGCAAAAGACTCATGGGATATTATTAAACCAGTATACGAAACTGTTAACATCTATAACACCTATGAAGACTATCTCGATTCTGCAAAAATTTTTACTTTAGAACAAAGATACCTTCTGGCGATTATCTGGTATTTTATTGAAGTAAACAATGGAGGCCACTATCAATTTTTCGATAATTCGACAGGGATTGTCTGGGAAGATACTTTAAAGGGATTGGAACTATTTGGAATGACGGAGCATGCTATTAATTTCAAAAATCTTCTTGCATTCTTTGGTGGAGCTATCTCCTTTGTTAGAGAAGAGAGATCGGAGATGCTAGCACAGATGGAAGAAGAGTATGGTGATGCTTTTTATCAGAAGTTGGATGAAGCTGATGATTTTGTTTATGATTATGATGGAAATGAGAACGAACTAAGTTTTATCAAAAAATATCCAGAGAAATTTATTTTTCAGGGAAATGCAGATAAATCGTAAAGAGTAGTAAATAAAGATGAGGCTGGGACAAAAGTCCTAGCCTCTCATTTATTTTTGGATTGTTGAGCAAGACGCAGTGGTTGAGGTGGGCTCTACTACGCTGATTTCATCAGCTTTTACAGCCCTTCTCAACTGTGCGGAGGTGGGACGACGAAATCGAATTCTAACGAATGACCGATTTCTGTCCCACTCTCATTTTTTAGGGGAAAATCCTTGGTTTATAAATAGTTATAATCTAAATTGAATGTCATAAACTCTATATTTACGGATTTTCAATATATTTTTCAAAAATATCAGGCTAAAAATTGCTAAAAACCGAATATTTTGTTACTATTATATAAAAATGTAAGAAAATGAAAAGAGGCAAAGATAAATCAGAAAATTAAAATGATTTTCCCAGGCTGCATCAGAGAATTATTTTCAGATTTTCAAAATATTTTTTAGAAATATAGTAATTTACTTGAAACTTATCTAAAAAGGTAGTATAATAAAAATTAAGAAAACGCTTACAATATAAAGGGGGATTTATGGATACATTAGAAGCTTTAAGAACTTTTACAACAGGCGAAAATTTCCATCTTCAGCACTATTTGGGCGCACATCGTGAGGAGAAAGACGGGGAATGGGGTTACACATTCCGTGTTTGGGCTCCAAATGCGCAGGCTGTTCATCTAGTCGGTGATTTCACGAATTGGGTTGAAAATCAAATCCCTATGTTTCGAAATGAATCTGGAGTATGGGAAGTTTTTACAACTTTTGCCCAAGAGGGTCAGATTTATAAATATCATATTACACGGGCTAACGGTCATCAACTTATGAAGATTGATCCTTTAGCTGTTCGGTATGAAGCACGTCCAGGCACAGGTGCTGTGTTAACAGAAATTCCAGAAAAGAAATGGAAGGATGGACTTTGGTTAGCTCGTAGAAAACGTTTGGGATTCTTCGAAAGACCAGTTAATATTTACGAAGCACACGCTGGTTCCTGGAAACGAAATCCAGATGGAACTCCTTATAGTTTTGCTCAATTAAAAGAAGAGTTGATTCCTTACTTAGTTGAAATGAACTACACTCATATTGAGTTTATGCCTTTGATGGCTCACCCGCTAGGTTTGAGTTGGGGCTATCAACTGATGGGATATTTCGGTTTAGAACATTCTTACGGAAGACCAGAAGAGTTTCAAGACTTTGTTGAGGAGTGTCATTTAAACAATATCGGTGTTATCGTGGACTGGGTTCCAGGTCACTTTACAATCAATGATGATGCCTTAGCCTACTATGATGGAACTCCGACTTTTGAATATCAAGACCATAACAAAGCTCATAACTATGGTTGGGGGGCATTAAACTTCGACTTAGGTAAAAACGAAGTACAATCTTTCCTAATTTCTAGCATTAAGTTCTGGATTGATTTTTATCATTTAGATGGTATCCGTGTAGATGCCGTAAGTAATATCCTTTATCTTGATTATGATAATGCACCTTGGACACCAAATAAAGACGGTGGAAATCTTAACTACGAAGGTTACTATTTCCTTCAGCGTTTAAATACTGTTATTAAGCTAGCTCACCCTGATGTCATGATGATTGCAGAAGAAAGCTCTTCGGCAACTAAAATAACAGGTCCAAAAGAGATTGGTGGTCTTGGATTTGACTACAAGTGGAACATGGGCTGGATGAATGACATCCTTCGCTTCTATGAGGAAGATCCAATTTACCGCAAGTATGATTTTAACCTAGTAACCTTCAGTTTTATGTATGTCTTTAATGAAAATTATCTTCTACCATTCTCACATGATGAGGTGGTTCATGGTAAGAAGAGTATGATGCATAAGATGTGGGGAGATCGCTATAATCAATTTGCAGGCCTTAGAAATCTTTATACTTATCAAATTTGTCATCCTGGTAAAAAATTACTCTTTATGGGTAGCGAGTTTGGACAATTCTTAGAGTGGAAATCAGAAGAGCAATTAGAGTGGTCAAACCTTGAAGATCCAATGAATGCCAAGATGAAATACTTCACATCTCAGTTGAATCAACTTTATAAGGACCACCGTTGTCTTTGGGAAATCGATACAAGCTATGATGGTATTGAGATTATCGATGCAGATAATAGAGATCAGAGTGTTCTTTCCTTTATTCGTAAGGGGAAAAAAGGCGAGATGCTAGTCTGTGTCTTCAATATGGCACCAGTTGAACGTCCTGATTTCACAATTGGACTACCAGTTGCTGGTGTCTACGAAGAAATTTGGAATACAGAGTTAGAACAATGGGGCGGTGTTTGGAAAGAACACAATCAAACTGTTCAAACTCAAGAAGGATTATGGAAGGATTATAAGCAGACTTTGACCTTTACCTTGCCAGCTTTGGGGGCAAGTATCTGGAAAATCAAACGTCGCTTGAAACCCGCTAAAAAAGAATCAAATAAATCTCAAAAAGGAGTAGAAAATGAAGAATGAAATGCTAGCTTTAATCCTTGCCGGTGGGCAAGGAACTCGTCTCGGTAAACTCACTCAAAGCATTGCAAAACCTGCTGTGCAATTTGGTGGGCGCTATCGTATCATTGACTTTGCTCTTTCTAACTGTGCCAACTCTGGTATCCACAATGTTGGGGTTATCACACAGTATCAACCTCTTGCTCTTAACAATCACATCGGAAACGGTTCTAGTTGGGGTCTTGATGTAATTGATTCAGGTGTTTCTATCCTTCAACCTTACTCTGCAAGTGAAGGAAATCGTTGGTTCGAAGGTACAAGTCATGCCATTTACCAAAATATTGACTATATCGATAGCATTAATCCTGAGTATGTTTTGATTCTTTCAGGAGACCATATCTACAAGATGGACTATGATGATATGCTCCAATCACACAAGGATAACAATGCCAGCTTGACAGTTGCTGTTTTGGATGTACCACTAAAAGAAGCTAGTCGTTTCGGTATCATGAATACAGATGCTAATAATCGCATTGTTGAATTCGAAGAAAAACCTGCCCAACCAAAATCAACCAAGGCATCAATGGGTATTTATATTTTCGATTGGAAACGTCTACGCAATATGCTAGTTGCAGCTGAAAAGAATAATATTGACATGTCAGACTTTGGTAAGAATGTTATTCCTAACTACCTAGAGTCTGGAGAAAGTGTATATGCTTATGAATTTAATGGATACTGGAAGGATGTTGGTACAATCGAATCTCTTTGGGAAGCAAATATGGAATACATCTCTCCAGAAAATGCTCTAGATAGCCGAAATCGTCAATGGAAAATTTATTCTCGTAACCTTATCGCTCCACCAAACTTCCTTGGAGAATTTGCTCAAGTAGAAGACTCTCTAGTAGTAGATGGATGTTACGTGAATGGTACTGTAAAACATTCCATTCTTTCTACAGCTGCTCAAGTTCGTAAGGGAGCAGAAGTTGTTGATTCTGTCATCATGAGTGGAGCAGTTATCGGTAGAGGTGCTAAAATTACACGTGCAATCATCGGTGAAGGTGCAATTATTGCCGATGGTGTTGAAATTGATGGTACAGAAGAAGTACAAGTAGTCGGATATAACGAAGTAGTGGGGGTAGCAACAGATGAAGATTGATAAATATTCAGCGATTTTAGGAAACACTGTTGGTTTTCATGATATGTCAACCTTGACAAGTAACCGTCCAGTGGCAAGTTTGCCATTTGGAGGAAAGTATCGTTTGATTGACTTCCCACTCTCAAGTTTAGCAAATGCTGGTGTTCGAAGTGTCTTTGGAATCTTCCAACAAGATAACATCAGCTCTGTATTTGACCACATTCGTTCAGGACGTGAATGGGGCTTGAATACACTACTTAGTCACTACTATCTAGGTATTTACAATACACGTGTAGAAAGCAGTACAGTCGGTAAAGAGTATTATCAACAACTCTTGACTTATTTAAAACGTTCTGGATCTAACCAAACGGTTTCTTTGAACTGTGACGTTTTGGTAAATATTGATCTTACTCAGGTTTTCCATTTGCATAATACTACAAAATCTCCTATTACGGTTGTTTATAAGAAACTACCTAAAAAGGATATTTCAGAAGTAAATGCTATCCTAGATATTGATGAAACTGACCACGTGCTCTCTCACAAACTCTTTGATAAAAAAGCTGAACAAGAATACTACAACATGTCAACGGATATCTTTGTTGTAGATACTCAATGGTTGATTGAACGTCTGGAAGAAGAAGCTCAGAAAGAACACCCAGAAAAACTACGTTATGTTCTACGTGACTTGGCAGCGGAATCAGGCGCTTTTGCATACGAGTATACTGGTTACTTAGCAAATATTCATTCTGTAGAAACATACTACCAAGCCAATATTGATATGCTTGATCAGCATAAATTCTACTCTTTATTCTCTCCAAATCAAAAGATTCACACAAAGGTGAAAAACGAAGAACCAACTTATTATGCACCTGGTTGTGAAGTAAATACTTCGCAGTTTGCTTCTGGTAGTATTGTCGAAGGTAAGGTTGTTCGTTCAGTTGTTTCGCGTAATGTTCAAATTCATAAAGATAGCTTAGTTAAAGAATCTATTGTTTTCCCTCGTGTTGTCATTGGTGAAGGTGCTCAAGTTGAGTATGCAATTATTGATAAGGGTGCTGAAGTAGCTGATGGAGTTGTTATTCGTGGTACAGCAGAAAATCCTGTTGTCATCAAAAAAGGTGAAAAAGTAACAGAGGACATTCTTTCATGAAAATTTTATTTGTAGCAGCCGAAGGAGCCCCTTTTTCTAAAACAGGTGGCTTGGGAGATGTTATCGGGGCTCTTCCAAAATCATTAGTTAAAGCTGGTCATGAAGTTGCTGTTATCCTGCCATACTATGACATGGTGGAAGCCAAGTTTGGTGATCAAATTGAAGATGTTCTTCAATTTGAAGTATATGTTGGTTGGCGTAGACAATTTTGTGGAATAAAGAAAACTGTTTTAAATGGCGTTACTTTCTACTTTATTGACAACCAGTATTATTTCTTCCGTGGTCACGTATACGGAGACTTCGATGATGGTGAACGCTTTGCTTTCTTCCAACTTGCGGCTCTGGAGGCTATGGAGCGTATTGGTTTTATTCCAGATGTTCTTCATGCTCATGATTATCATACAGCTATGATTCCCTTCTTGTTGAAGGAAAAATACAGATGGATTCAAGCCTATCAAAACATTAAGACTGTCTTAACGATCCACAACCTGGAATTCCAAGGTCAATTCTCTGAAGGTATGCTTTGGGATTTGTTCCGAGTTGGTTTTGAACGCTATGCAGATGGTACAGTTCGCTGGAATGACTGCCTGAACTGGATGAAGGCTGGTATCCTCTATGCAGATCGTGTATCTACTGTATCGCCAAGCTATGCTTATGAAATCATGACAACAGAGTTTGGATGTGGTTTGGATCAAATTCTTCGAATGGAGTCTGGTAAGGTTTCTGGTATTGTAAATGGAATCGATACGGATCTTTATAATCCAGAAACGGATCCTTTGTTGGATTATCATTTTAATAAATCAGACCTATCAGGAAAAGCTCAGAATAAAGCTAAACTTCAGGAGAAAGTTGGTCTTCCAGTTCGTCCTGATGTTCCAATGATTGGTATTGTGTCGCGTTTGACAAGACAGAAAGGTTTTGATGTCGTTGTTGAAGGTTTGCATCGCATGCTTCAAGAGGATGTTCAAATCGTTCTCTTGGGTACAGGTGATCCTGGTTTTGAACAAGCCTTCTCATGGTTTGGTCAAGTATTCCCAGATAAACTATCTGCCAATATTACCTTTGATGTCAAGCTAGCACAAGAAATTTATGCAGCCTGTGATATTTTCCTCATGCCAAGTCGTTTTGAACCTTGTGGACTTTCTCAAATGATGGCTATGCGTTATGGAACATTACCACTTGTTCATGAGGTGGGCGGGTTGAGAGATACTGTCCAACCGTTTAATCCAATTGAAGGAACGGGTACAGGATTTAGTTTTGACAACTTGACGTCATACTGGCTTAACTGGGCTCTTCAAACTGCTTTGGATGTTTACTATAATCATCCTGACGTTTGGAAGAGACTTCAAGTCCAAGCTATGGAATGTGACTTTTCTTGGGATACAGCTTGTCAGTCTTATCTTGATTTGTATCACAGCTTAGCAAATTAAATAAATAAAATCGTATGATGCTTTCATACGATTTTTTGAGATAATAAAGTAAGGATTATAAATGAAAACAATCAACGGTCTCTGTGTGCTCGATGTAGATGGAACTCTGATAGAAGAAGAGGTTATTGATTTATTAGGGAAAGAGGCAGAATGCGAAAAAGAAGTTGCCCTGCTAACAGCTCAAGCTATGAGAGGAGAATTAGACTTCGAAGCAAGTTTAAAAAGACGTGTTTCTCTTCTTAAAGGTCTCTCTATCAATGTTTTTGATAAGATTTATCATGAGCTTCATCTTAGTAAGAACGCTGCCCAGTTTATTAAAGTTCTTCAAGAAAATCAGATAGAAGTCGGTTTAGTATCAGGTGGATTTACGACCATCGTGGAAAGATTAGCAAAAGATTTGGGGATTTCATTATGTACTGCTAATCAACTGGAAATAAAAGATGGACATTTAACTGGCAATCTTATTGGTCCGGTTATAAGCAGAGAAGTAAAAGAAGCAACCCTCGTGAGATGGGCTCAAGAATTACAAGTGCCTGTTGAGAGAACGATTGCGATTGGTGATGGTGCTAATGATTTGGCCATGCTTAAACGATCAGGATTTGCTATAGCTTTCTGCGCTAAGGATATTGTGAAAAAGGAAATAAATCTTCAGGTAGATGAAAGAGATTTTGCAAAAGTTTTAGAAAAAATAAATCTCCTTTAGTTAGAAAGAGGAATGAACATGAAAATTGTCATCGCACCGGACTCTTTCAAAGAGAGTCTTCCCGCAAACCAAGTAGCAGAAGCTATAAAAAGAGGATTTAAAAGGGTGATCCCAGATGCTGAATATCTGCTTTTACCTGTCGGTGATGGAGGTGAAGGGACTGTAAATGCTATTAAAAGTTCACTAGATCTGGAAGAAAAAACAGTCCAGGTAACCGGACCTTTTGGTGATGAGGTTCAAATACGCTATTATGAAAAAGGGGAATTAGCCCTGTTTGAAGTTGTAGATTTAATCGGTCTTGAAAAAATTCCTAATGAAAAACGATATCCACTAGAGATTCAAACAAAGGGGATTGGTCAACTTATTCTCCATTTCATAGACCGAGGGGTAAAAGATATCTACATCGGTGTCGGTGGTACGGCTAGTAACGATGGTGGTATTGGTATTGCTGCTGGAATCGGTTATCAGTTTTACGATGAAAATGGGAATGAACTTCAGGCATGTGGCCAATCTCTGTCTGCTATCAGGAAAATTTCCAAGGAGAGAGTCATTGAAATTCCTGCAGACGTTCATATAAGAATCCTAGCAGATGTGACTAATCCTCTTTGTGGACCCCGTGGCGCCACCTATACATTTGGGAAGCAAAAAGGCTTAAAGCCTTATGAATTTGAAGAGGTTGACGAGGCGATTAGGGAATTTTATGAGAATATTGACCCAGATGTATTCATGTTAGAGGGCGCAGGAGCTGGTGGTGGCATTGCTGCTGGTTTGTGTGTATTTGCTGGAGCAGAAATCGTATCAGGCATTCAAACTTGTTTGGACTTGATTAATTTCGATGAAAAGGTAGCAGATGCTGATCTCATAATTGTTGGTGAAGGTAGATTAGATTCTCAAAGTTTAGCTGGCAAGGCTCCAATCGGAGTAGCAAAAAGAACACCTAAGGGTGTTCCGGTCATTGCTATTTGTGGCAGTTTAGATCAGGATTTACCCTCCCTACCATTTGAGAATATCATTGCCGCTTTTTCGATACTTGAAAAAAGCGAGCCATTGGAAAATAGTCTAAAAAATGCAGCCACCTATTTAGAACATACCGCGGCAAGTATTGCTCAAATACTGTCTTTAAAAAAGAATTAACCAAACCATTTTTTCCAGAGAGAGGTTGGAGCTTTAGTTTCCTTTTCTTGCCACAAATCTGAAAAGGCCTTTCTGAGGTCTTTTTCACTTGCTTGGACAGGATTATCGCTATGGATAACTAGTCCAAAAGGAGAAGAATCATGATCTTCAGAAACAATGGTTGCTTGGCAATCAGAAGCTTTGGCATTTTTTAAATAATAAACCTGCTTTTCAAACTCAACCTGAGGAGAAATTTTGACAAAAAGAGGTTCAGTCTCTTTTTTTAAGCACTCTAAAATAGTCAAAAAACCTTTTTGGAATTTGTCATCATTTGCAGTTTCAAGACTTGCATAACCAAGTACACGTTCCTCAAAAGTGCCAAGAAAACGCCTTTGTTCGTCTGGATTTAGTTTAAGCCCGCCATGAGCTTTTTCTAATAGTTGTTTAGATACGTCTGTCATAAAAATAGTATATCACAAAACTGGTAAAACAAGAGAAAAAGAAAGCGATTACTTTATAAACTTAAGGAAAATTTGCACAAAGATAACGTTTTTTCTTGAAAAAGGTATCTTTTTGATGTATCATAGAGGTGTAAAATAATTTAACTCAAAGGAGAGTAAAAAATGTCAATTATTACTGATGTTTACGCTCGCGAAGTCCTAGACTCACGCGGTAACCCAACACTTGAAGTAGAAGTTTACACTGAATCAGGTGCTTTCGGACGTGGTATGGTTCCATCAGGAGCTTCTACTGGTGAACACGAAGCAGTTGAACTTCGCGACGGTGACAAATCTCGTTACGGTGGTCTTGGTACACAAAAAGCTGTTGACAACGTAAACAACATCATTGCTGAAGCTATCATCGGCTACGATGTACGTGATCAACAAGCTATCGACCGTGCTATGATCGCTCTTGACGGTACTCCTAACAAAGGTAAATTGGGTGCAAACGCAATCCTTGGTGTGTCTATCGCTGTAGCTCGCGCTGCTGCTGACTACCTTGAAATCCCACTTTACAGCTACCTTGGTGGATTCAACACTAAAGTTCTTCCAACTCCAATGATGAACATCATCAACGGTGGTTCTCACTCAGACGCTCCAATCGCTTTCCAAGAATTCATGATCGTACCTGCTGGTGCACCTACATTCAAAGAAGCTCTTCGTTGGGGTGCTGAAATCTTCCACGCTCTTAAGAAAATCCTTAAATCTCGTGGTCTTGAAACAGCTGTAGGTGACGAAGGTGGATTCGCTCCTCGTTTCGAAGGAACTGAAGATGGTGTTGAAACTATCCTTGCTGCTATCGAAGCTGCTGGTTATGTTCCAGGTAAAGACGTATTTATCGGATTTGACTGTGCATCATCAGAATTCTACGATAAAGAACGTCAAGTATACGACTACACTAAATTCGAAGGTGAAGGAGCTGCTGTCCGCACTGCTGCTGAACAAATCGACTACCTTGAAGAATTGGTAAACAAATACCCAATCATCACTATCGAAGATGGTATGGACGAAAACGACTGGGACGGTTGGAAAGCTCTTACTGAACGTCTTGGTGGTAAAGTTCAATTGGTTGGTGACGACTTCTTCGTAACAAACACTGACTACCTTTCACGTGGTATCGAAGAAGGTGCTGCTAACTCAATCCTTATCAAAGTTAACCAAATCGGTACTCTTACTGAAACATTCGACGCTATCGAAATGGCGAAAGAAGCTGGTTACACTGCCGTTGTATCACACCGTTCAGGTGAAACTGAAGATTCAACAATCGCTGACATCGCAGTTGCAACAAACGCAGGACAAATCAAGACTGGTTCACTTTCACGTACAGACCGTATCGCTAAATACAACCAATTGCTTCGTATCGAAGATCAACTTGGTGAAGTAGCTGAATACCGTGGATTGAAATCATTCTACAACTTGAAAAAATAAAATAGTTCAGTGAACTAATGAAAGCCCTTGGATTTTTCCGAGGGCTTTTGTATATTATAAGACAAGCTCAAAGAAATCCAGTCTTGTTTTCGTATTCTAGAGGTGAAAAGAGAGATTTTTAAACGTTTTTTTGGTATAATAATACCCAGGAAAACTAGAGAAAGAAGGAGGTTGAGATGGAAAAGTATTTGTCGGTAACAACTTTGACTAAGTATCTGAAAATGAAATTCGATAAAGACCCATACTTGGAGAGGGTCTATTTAACTGGTCAGGTTTCTAACTTTCGCAAGCGTCCAACTCATCAATATTTTTCTCTAAAAGATGATCGAGCTGTTATCCAAGCAACTATTTGGTCAGGTATTTATCAGAAACTAGGTTTTGATTTGGAAGAAGGGATGAAGA
>CABPWC010000044.1 GCA_902461025.1 uncultured Streptococcus sp. | reverse complement strand
TTCCTGGAATTCCACAGGCAAACTCAAATCCTGTCAAACTATGGCGTAGAGCAATACGAGTTGTTTCGATTAAGTTAGCTCCAGCTTCCGCTTCAATCGTATAACCATCGACCGAAACATTGTTGAGTTTGTCACACATAATGACAAAGCCGCGAACCCCACCTTCTCGGACGATAATATTACTAGCATTTCCGAGAACCATCCATGGGATATTTTCTTGATTGGCAAACTTCACCACACGAGCCATCTCGTAACGATTACGAGGAAAAACTAAGTAATCTGCTTTCCCCCCAACTTTTGTATAGGTATAAGTTTTCAACGGCTCATCGAATCGAATGTCAATTCCTTCTAAGGTTTCTTTTAATTTATCTAATACAGTCATTTTTCTTATCCTTTTATAAAATCCATTCCATTATACCATTTTTAGCGATTTTTTTCGATGATTTTCTAAGCTTTTTCTCTGACAATATTAAAAAGAGGCTAGGCCTCTTTTCGTTTATTATTTTTTACAAAAAATTGACTTTGTAAAGTATACAAATAGGATAACTTCCACGGCGAGTAATCCTTCCACTATTAGTGGATTAGAAATCCAACCAACCTGTGAAAGACTCGGAGCCAAATCAAATAGGGCATGTAGACCATAGGCAGCTACTAAGTAAATCCAATTCTTTTGACGAACTGCTTGATAAACCCAGAAAGAGAGTCCGATTTGCATCACCAGAGCAAGTATGCGTTCAACACCTAGTAAATAAACTTGCCATACAGATAGGGACTGAACTGCTTCAAGTGTAGTTTTTGGAAGGAGATTCGCTACATCGGGATTTGAAGACTCTAATAATGAAAGGAGGATCAAAAGACTAATCAAACTTCCCATTCCGAGGTAGAGCAATTCCAAACCTCCATGCCCCAACCCATAAGCAAGGGCATCTGAATCTTCTAAGTTTCTCTTCTTCTCTAACCATTTAAAGAAGACAAGGCGAGCAGTTTCTTCAAAGATAGCTGCCATAGCAATTCCATAAAGGACATATAAAAAAGGATGCTCCTGCATGAGCGAAATGGTTCCATCTTTTTGTGGATGAAGCACCAAAAGGTGAACGATTTTCTCCAAGACTTGAGAAGAAACAAAGAATGCCACTGCCCCAAGACCTAGTACCGAAAGGTTAATCTTGTATTTCTTTTTTGCATACCAAATGGCTGCTATGAGAAATACAACTAAAGCTATCATAGTAATTATTACATGAATTTTCATACTTTGCACCTCTTACTCTGCTTGTTCGATATCTTTTTTCATCTCATCTACATTAAACTTAGCAAAAAGATATTTACGATCCTGAACAGGGAAACGTTGATCCAGCTGGTCAACAGCACCTACCTCTACAATACCTTCCTTGATAACAAAGTCCATAACGTGGCCACCAAAGGTTAAATCGTCTGAGATAAAGTGTAAATGGTAACCAGCAACACTGACGCCATGGAAAATTTCAGGTGTCCAGAATCCAACAATTGTTCCTGAAACATTGTCACAGCTATATTCAGGCTGATGAGTCGCAACCTCAGCAAACTTTGTTTCAGTTGTTGATTTTGGAATCATACGAACATGCATGTGTTTAAAATCACCATGAATCTTAATCGAACGAAATAGGTTTTCCCCATCATAGTAGGACTCAATACGTTTTTCAAGTTCCTGATCAGTCATTTCAAAACGCTGACGAAAAATAACTTCTGCCTGGTGGGGTACAACTGCCGCATAAGGAATCAGAGCATCTGGTGACACTTCAACGATTTCAGGTTTATCACCTGACCCCTTTGCTTGATAAGCCTTTCCATCTAAGACAATCAATTCACCATCGATAGAATCTAAAGTTCCTAGTCCTAAATCTCCATGTTCAAGCAATTCACCAACGGTCATAGTTCCACCGTAAAGTCCAGCCATTAAGGCTCCCAAAGTATTGTATTGGAATAATTTAACTGGTTCTTTCACCTTCATCATCTCACTCTTCTTGAAATTTTACTTACTAAGTATATCACATTTCTGATTAGAATTGAATGCTAGACTGCCTTTTAATACTTAATGAAAATTAAAGAGCAAACTAGGAAACTAGCCGCAGGTTGCTCAAAGCACTGCTTTGAGGTTGTAGATAAGACTGACGAAGTCAGCTCAAAACACTGTTTTGAGGTTGTGGATAGAACTGACGAAGTCAGTAACTATACATACGGCAAGGCGACCTTGACGCGGTTTGAAGAGTTTTTCGAAGAGTATAACATTGCCAAACTTCTAAAAAAAAGGTACAATGTAACAAAATCATGAGAGGTCTGGGATGAAGCGAGAAAGCAAGTACGAACAAGTCGTGCACTATCTAAAAAATGAGATAGAATCAGGTAGATTTGCGACAGGAAGTCGCCTGCCATCTATTCGAAGACTTAGTCAAAATTTCCACTGCAGTAAGGACACTATTCAGCGTGCACTCATGGAACTTCGATACGAGAAATACATCTACTCCAAACCTCAAAGTGGTTATTATGTATTGGAACAACAAACCAGTCACGAAGACCTAATTATCTCAGTTAACGATGAACATGTGGCTGCCTATGATGATTTTCGGCTTTGCGTCAATGAAAGCTTGATTGGACGAGAAAATTATCTCTACAACTACTATGAAAACCAAGAAGGCTTAGAAGAATTACGAAAATCTGTTCAGACATTACTTTTTGATCAAGCGATTTATAGTAAGGCAGACCAGTTAGTCATGACGTCTGGAACCCAGCAAGCACTGTTTATTCTTTCTCAGATTGATTTTCCAGGTCAAGCTCAGGAAATACTGGTTGAACAACCGACCTATCATCGGATGAATCAACTACTACTAGCTCAAAACATTCCCTATCAAACCATTGAACGTAGAGTGGATGGTATTGACCTGAATGAACTTGAGGAACATTTTAAAAGTGGCAACATTAAGTTTTTCTATACCATTCCTCGTTTCCACTATCCTCTCGGACATTCTTATTCTGAAGAGGAAAAACTTGCTATCCTTGATTTGGCAGCAAAATATCAAATCTATATCGTTGAAGATGACTATCTAGGTGACTTGGATCCTAAAATGGGACAAACCTTTCATTATCTGGACCAGCATGATTTGGTCATTTATATCAAATCTTTTTCTACGAGTCTATTTCCTGCCCTCCGGATAACTGCACTTCTTCTTCCAAATGCTATCAAGGATGCTTTTGTAACTTATAAAAATATTCTGGACTATGATAACAACCTTATCATGCAAAAAGCCTTATCTCTTTATATCGATAGTCAACTCTTTAAGAAAAACAGACTAGCAAGATTAGCACTTCAGGAAAAAAGTCAGGAACACATCCAACAACTCTTAAATAACTATCCCATTTCCTTGCCAATCTATCCTCTCCATGATGGAGTCTTACTTGATCTTAGAGACTATCCTAAGATTGCAAGTCTCAAACATAGTCCTTTAAATCTCGACTTTTTCGAATCGTCCTACATTGAGACTTGTCCTTATCAATTTGCTAAGATTCCTTTAGAAAATCTTGAAACAACATTAAATTGCTTAAAAACAGAGAGTGGGACAGAAATCGGTAATTCGTTAGAATTCGATTTCGTCGTCCCACCTCCGCACAGTTGAGTAGGACTGTAAAAGCTGATGAAATCAGCGTATTAGAGCCCACTCAACCACTGCGTCTTGCTTGATAATCCAATGACAATTGAGAGGCTAGGACTTTTGTCCCAGCCTCTGTTATTTTTTATTGTTCTACTTCTGTTAGCTTAGCAGCTTTTTCAAGAGAGGTTTGGTAAGTTCCGTCATCTTTCAATTTTTGGATGACCTTATCAACTACTTCTTTCAAATCTGAATTGCCTTTTTTGATAGCTACAGCATTTGCTTCGCCTTCTTTCATGGTCAAGCTTACTGTAGCAACAGCCAAGTCAGAATTCTTCGTTGCATAGCTTAGAGCAACTGGCTCATCCATATGAACAGCATCAACCTTACCTGATTGGAGTTCATTAACAGCTTCCCCCATATTTGTCAATGAAGTCAACTGCGCTTTAGGAAGTTGTTCTTTAACCATTGATTCTGGAACAGTTCCTTTTTGAGCAGCGATATTTGCACTTGCTAGAGAATCCAAATCCTTGTATTTTTCAAGATCAGATTTTCTAATTAGAAAGCTAATTTTGTTTTCATAGTAAGGAATTGAGAAATCGAAAACTTCTTTTCTTTCTTCAGTTGCACTGATTCCCGCAATAGCCAAATCAGCTTTCCCAGTTTGAAGACTGGTCAAGACATTATCAAAACTCATGCTTGAAATTTCCAATTTCACTCCAAGTTCATCAGCGATGGCTTGTGCCATGTCAATATCAGCACCTACCACTTGGTTTTTCCCGTCTACTAAAGCTTGAAACTCAAAAGGTGCATAGTCTGGACTAGTTGCGACCACTAATTTCCCTTTTTGTTTGATAGCCTCTACTGCAGACTGTGAGCTTGAGCTAGACGATTGACAAGCTACTAAAAAGAAACTTACAAGAAAACTACATAAAACAAATATCCATTTTTTAAATTTCATAAATAAACAACCTCTCTGTTGATTTTGTATAATTATAACTCAACGAACCGTATTTGTCAATGAAAAACTTTATATTTATTTATTTTTTTCATTTTATTTATCAAAAAAGGAGCTTTTATTCAATTTCAGCTCCTATTTTGTGTATATTTAATCAATTTTACAATTCTACAATCTTACCTGTTTCAAAGTAAACAACCCATTCACAGATATTCTTTGCATAGTCACCGATGCGCTCCAAGTAAGAAATAACTTGGAAGTAATCACGACCTGTGACAATAGCATCTGGATTTTTTCTGATTTCTTCAGTTGCAAGATCACGAATATTTTCGAAATAATGGTTAATTTTTTCATCCATGGTTGCAACTTCGTAGGCCTTATCAACTGATCCGTTAAGGTAAAGTTCGAGGGTTGTTTCCACGAAATCTTTCACATCACGTCCCATTTTTTTGATTTCTTCTTCGACAGCTGGGATACGTTGTTCCCCCTTCATACGAATGGTAGCTTCAGCAATGGATACTGCGTGGTCCCCCATACGTTCCAAGTCTGAAACAGCCTTTAGAACAGTTAGAACTGTACGTAAGTCTTGTGAAACTGGTTGTTGAAGGGCAATGATTTCAAATGATTTCTTTTCAAGTTTCAATTCGTATTCATTGACTTCTGAGTCTTGCTCGATAACTTCTTTTGCCAAGTCACGGTCATGGGTGACAAAAGCACGTACGGTACGATTAATTTGCGAAAGGACCTCTTGTCCCATTGCGTAGAATTGGTTGTGCAATTTCTCTAAATCTTCTTCAAATTGAGATCGTAACATCTTTTCTCTCCTTATCCAAATTTACCTGAAATGTAATCTTCTGTTTCCTTATGTTGTGGGTAGAGGAACATTTCTTTGGTATCGTTAAATTCAATCAAATCTCCATTAAGGAAAAATCCTGTCTTGTCAGAGATACGTGAAGCCTGTTGCATGGAACGAGTGACCAAAAGCATGGTGTAGGTATCTTTTAAGCTATACAGAGTCTCCTCAATTTTTCCAGCTGAGATTGGGTCCAAGGCTGAAGTTGGCTCATCCAAGAGGATAATCTTTGGACTGGTTGCCAAAACACGGGCTACACAAACACGTTGCTGCTGCCCTCCTGAAAGACCAATTGCTGAATCATGCAAGCGATCCTTGACCTCATCCCAGATAGAAGCACCTTGTAAAGCCTTCTCCACTGCTTCATCTAAAACGTTCTTATCTTTTTCTCCATTGATTCGGAGACCATAGACAACATTTTCATAGATAGACATTGGGAATGGATTGGGTTGTTGGAAAACCATCCCGATTTCCTTACGTAATTCAACTGTGTCGGTACGAGGGCTATAAATATTGTGACCGTTATAAACCACTGAACCAGTAGTTGTCACCTCTGGATTAAGGTCACCCATTCGATTAATAGCCTTGAGCAGGGTTGACTTCCCTGATCCTGATGGACCTATAAGAGCTGTGATTTCCTTGGGTTGGAAGGATAAGGAAACACTATTCAAGGCCTTCTTTTTGTTGTAATAAACAGACAGGTCTGAAACCTGTAAAATCGGTTCTGTCATACTGCTTCCTTTCTAACCAAAGTGCCCAGTTACATAGTCATTGGTAGACTGTAGCTTAGCATTTTGGAAAATATTTGATGTTTTATCGTACTCAATTAGATCACCCAAGTAGAAAAATCCAGTGTAGTCACTTGCACGTGCAGCCTGTTGCATACTGTGAGTCACGATGATGATGGTAAAGTCCTTCTTCAACTCTAACATGGTTTCTTCCAGCTGAGCTGTCGCAATCGGATCCAAGGCTGATGCCGGCTCATCCATCAAGAGGATGTCTGGTTTTACTGAGATAGCACGAGCGATACAGAGACGTTGCTGTTGACCACCTGAAAGCATCAAGGCTGACTTATGAAGGTCATCTTTGACCTGATCCCAGAGGGCAGCCTGGCGAAGAGAGGTTTCTACAATTTCATCAAGAACCTTCTTGTCCTTAACGCCTGCACGTTCGTGTGCAAAGGTGATGTTGCGGTAGATTGATTTAGCAAATGGGTTTGGACGTTGAAAAACCATTCCAATATGCTTACGCATTTCATAGACATTGATTTCAGGACGGTTAACGTCGATTCCCTGATAGAGAATTTGTCCTGTAACCTTAGCAATATCAATGGTATCATTCATACGATTGAGACTGCGTAGGTAGGTTGATTTCCCAGAACCTGACGGTCCAATCAAGGCCGTAATTTTATTTTTTTCGAATTGCATATCCACGCCCTTGATGGATTCATTTTTACCGTAGTAAACATGTAAATCCTTCGTAGAGAGTGCCACTTTTTCTTCTGGAAAAGTAATGATATGCCTTTCATCCCAATTATATTTTGACATGGCTTCTCCTTTAGGCTGCGGTTAATTTCTTATGTAGATAGCTTCCGAGTTTACGTGCTCCAAAGTTAAAGATTAAGATAAAGATGAGGAGCACCGCAGCAGAACCTGCTGAAACAAGTGTTCCATCAGGAATAGTTCCTTCACTATTGACTTTCCAGATATGGACAGCCAAGGTTTCTGCTTGACGGAAGATTGAGATTGGACTACTTACGCTGAGAACATTCCAGTTAGACCAATCAAGAGCTGGTGCAGATTGACCTGCTGTATAGATAAGGGCTGCAGCTTCACCAAAGATACGACCTGATGCAAGCACGATCCCCGTTACAATACCGGGAAGGGCTTCAGGAATCACGACATGAAGGACTGTTTCCCAACGAGAAAGTCCAAGCGCCAAACCTGCTTCACGTTGCGTATGGTGAACATGCTTCAAACTGTCTTCAACGTTACGAGTCATCTGTGGAAGATTAAAGACGGTCAAAGCCAAGGCACCAGAAATAATGGAAAATCCATATTCAAACTGGACTACAAAGATGAGGTAACCAAAGAGACCTACAACAACGGATGGTAGAGAAGACAAGATTTCAATACAGGTACGAACGAAATTGGTAATACGACCTTTTTTAGCATATTCAGCCAAGTAAATTCCAGCTCCCATTGATAGAGGCACAGAGATGAATAAGGTAATCACCAAAAGGAAGAAGGAATTATAAAGCTGAATTCCAATACCACCACCTGCTTGATAGGAGGATGATTTTCCTGTCAAGAATGACCAAGAAACATGAGGCAAGCCTCGAACCAAGATATAAAGAATCAAGGAAGCTAGAATGGTCACAATGATTCCTGCGATGGTGTAGAGGACAGCCGTTGCAAGTTTATCTAATTTCTTAGCGTGCATAGTTTTTCTTTCCTCTCTCTTTTGTAATCAATTTAATCACACTGTTAAAGGCCAGACTCATTAAAAGCAATACTAAGGCCAGTGACCAGAGAACATTATTATCAACAGTTCCCATGACAGTATTACCGATTCCCATGGTCAAAACAGATGTCAGAGTCGCTGCTGGTGTCGTCAATGAAGTTGGAACAACTGCTGAGTTACCAACAACCATCTGAATCGCAAGGGCTTCACCAAAGGCACGCGCCATTCCGAAAACTACTGCCGTAAAAATACCTGAACGTGCCGCCTTCAAGGTTACACGCCAGATTGTTTGCCAGCGGGTTGCACCCATAGCCAAACTAGCTTCACGATAATGACGAGGAACTGCACGTAAGCTATCAGTTGTCATGAAGGTTACAGTCGGCAAGATCATAACAAAGAGAACGAAAATTCCTGATAAAATACCGAAACCTGTTCCACCAAAGACAGTACGTACAAATGGTACCACGACCTGCAATCCGATAAATCCATAAACTACTGAAGGAATCCCAACTAGGAGTTCAATAGCAGGTTGCAAAATCTTTGCCCCTTTTGGTGATACTTCTGTCATAAAGACTGCAGCTCCAATGGCAAATGGTGTTGCAATCAAAGCTGATAGGATGGTAACAATAAAGGAACCTAAAATCATTGGAAGGGCACCAAATTGTTTGCCTGACGGATTCCAAGTTGCACCAAAAAGAAAATCAAAGATATTCACACCATTAACAAAGAAGGTCGATAAGCCTTTCTGAGCCACGAAGATCAAAATCATAGCAACGATGATGACAATCAAAGATAGGCAGGCAAAGGTTAGCCCTTTTCCTAATTTCTCAAGACGAGAGTTTTTTGAAGGAGAGAGCAATTTTTTTGATAATTCTTCTTGATTCATTATTGGCTCCCTTCTAGTGCTGTCACAGTACCTGCAGCATCTTTTTCGACCTTCATTTCCTTAACAGAAATATAGCCCATTCCTTTAACGATTCCATTCTGCGCTTCGTCCGAAAGAACAAAGTTTAAAAATTCGGCAACCAATTCATTTGGCTCACCAAGGGTATACATGTGTTCATAAGACCACAAAGGCCAGTTATTCGTGGTTACATTCTCAGAAATTGGTTCATACCCGTTAAGTTTGATGGTCCCAACCGAATCATCAACATAAGCAAAGGCAAGGTAGGAAATAGCTCCTGGGGTTTGAGAAACAATGGACTTCACCATACCATTTGAATCCTGTTCCTGACTTTGAATCGCTGACTGACCATTCATGATTACACTGTCAAAGGTCGCACGAGAACCTGAGCTAGCTGCTCGGTTGATGATTGAGATTGCTAAATCCTTACCGCCAACTTCTTTCCAGTTGGTAATTTCTCCTGTAAAGATTTGTCGGAGCTGTTCTGTTGTTAGGTTATCAACATTTACTTCTTTGTTGATGATAACAGCTATACCCGCAACAGCTACCTTGTGGTCAACTAGGGCTGTGGCATCGATACCATCTTTCTCCTCCGCAAATACATCAGAGTTCCCAACGTCTACTGCTCCTGACTGGACTTGAGACAGACCAGTACCAGAACCACCACCTTGAACGTTAACTGTTTTACCAATATTGGCTGATGCAAATTCATCTGCTGCTGCCTCGACTAAAGGTTGAAGGGCCGTTGACCCAACAGCAGTCATAGACTCCCCACGATCAATCCAACTTGCACACCCTGCCAGTGAACCAGCAAGTAAAAGAGTCGCAAGAGAGAGGGTGAGTTTTTTAAATTTTTTCACTATTTGTCTCCTTGAAAATAATGATGAATAGCTTGAATTTTCGCCCTTATTTTCTATTGTTTTCAGGGAAAATCCATACTTCCACTATAACATAGAATACTATTTTTGACTAGTTTTTCACCTTAAACCTCAAGCCCTTGGGAAAATAATTCTTCAAGGTATTTCCGGTTACTTTTGCAAAACCTAGACCATTTCCACCAACCAAAACTTGGTACCAACCATTTGGAAGAGTTTCAGCTAATTGGACCGTTTCACCAGCCACATATTTGACAAAGTCTTCTTGATGAATTTCGATTCCTTGCTTGACTTGGCTTGGTTTTATAGCTAAGCCAAGAGCAAAACTTGGTTCAAAACGTTTTTTCTTAAAAGTTCCAAGATGAAGACCATTACGAGCTATCTTGAGTTTTCCTATATCGGGTAGGACTTCTGGCAAGAGATAAAGCTGGTCTCCAAAAACTTGTAGGACACCGGTCAGTTTTTCTTTAAGATGTTTTTTCTCAAAATCCTGCCATAAGTAAATCTGTTCACGAGATAGGTTGGATTTAGAAGGCTTAAACTTCCCAGGCTTGTTTTGTCCCTTAAACTGAAGATGGGCAACAAACTGACCTTCTCCCTTAAAGTGATGTGGGTACATACGAGCTGTTTCAGGCAAATCAATTCCTGGAATCATACCATTGATATGTTGGATTGGAATTAATTCAAAATCATAGCTATCTAGAAGCCAGTGAATGATTTCCTCATTTTCTTCTGGAGCCCAAGTACAAGTAGAGTAGACAAGTCGACCACCATCAGCTAACATAGTAACCGCATCTTCTAAAACCTCACGTTGTAAACTGGCGCACTGACTAGGATAATCGACACTCCAATAATCCATAGCGTCAGGTTGTTTACGAAACATCCCTTCTCCTGAACAAGGTGCATCTAAAACAATCAGGTCAAAATAGCCTTTAAAAACCTTGGCTAAACGTTCTGCAGATTCATTGGTCACAACGACATTGGTCGCACCAAAGCGTTCCATATTTTCAACCAAGACTTTCGCTCGTTTGGTTGAAATTTCGTTAGAAACTAAAATCCCCTCACCAGCAAGATAGGCTACCAGCTGAGTGGATTTCCCACCTGGTGCTGCTGCTAAGTCCAATACCTTCATACCTGGGCTTGGCTGAGCTACTTGTGCAACCATTTGTGCAGCTGGTTCTTGAGAATAAACCAAGCCTGTTACATGTTCTGGTGATTTCCCAGAAACCTTACCATAGTAGCCCCAAGGTGTATTGGGAATAGCATCTGAGAAAGAAAGCTGTCTTTCTTTTAAAGGGTTGATACGAAAAGCAGAAACAGCCTCATCATCAAAAGAGGCAAGAAAAGCTCTTGCCTCATCTCCCAAGATTGTTTCGTATTTTTTTACAAATCCATCTGGAAATTGCATGTACCTTTATTTCCTTTCATAGATATAGGATTGAATCTCATCTTTCATTTCGACTGGCACCATCATAACGGCCTGTCGTGTTTGAAAATCAACTTCCTCACCCGTAATTGTAAGAACCTTATAACCCAAACTTTCACCTAAAATACTTGCAGCTGCATAATCCCAAGGTTGTAAATAAGTGATATAGGTTAAAAGTCGACCTGATAGCACCTTGGCAAAACTAATAGCGGCACTGCCATAAACTCGTGTACCAAGTGCAGCGTTTCCCAAATCAGCTAAGCCCCATTCGTTAGTCGCTAGCATTCCAGAATTACCAGCTACCAAAAATTCTCTCAAGGGTTTCTTTTTAAATGGTGGTAAAGGTTCATCATTGCGACAGGGCGGGAAGTCTCCTCCACCATGGTAACAATCACCCTTCATAACATCATAGATAATACCAAACTTGCCAATACCATCCTCAAAATAGGCCAGCATAACAGCAAAATCTTCACCTTGAGCGACGAAGTTGTTGGTACCATCAATGGGATCAATAATCCATACCGAACCTTGTCCTACTGCTGCACGCATGCAGCCTTCTTCTGCACAAAATAGATCATCTGGATAGCGAGAACGGATTTTTTTAATAAGTAAGTCTTGAACTTCTTTATCTAACTTAGTTACCAAATCTGTAGGGGAAGACTTTCTCTCAACATGGAGATCTTCTTTCATATGCTGGAGAATGTATTCCCCAGCTTCCCTGACAATTTCTTTGGCAAATGTAAATTTATTTTCCAAGTGAAATCTTCCCTTCTCCTTTTTCTTTGGCCAACTGGACTGCACGGTAGAAAGAGTATCCACTAACTGATTCAAACTCACGTCCCAAACGTTTTTCTTCGCTCTTGCTAGGCACAACTGACTTGAATACCTTGTAGGAATCTAATAGTTTCTTAGCATCTACCTGTGTCTCATAGGCAGCTTCAACATCATTAAAAAAAGAAAGCACTGAAGCAAGTTCTTCAG
>CABPWC010000043.1 GCA_902461025.1 uncultured Streptococcus sp. | reverse complement strand
CTGAGTTTAACAACAAGGTAACACCACCAACACCGCCAACACCGCCAACACCACCAACACCGCCAACACCACCAACACCACCAACACCGCCAACACCACCAACACCGCCAACACCGCCAACACCGCCAACACCACCGACACCGCCAACACCACCAGTAACGCCACCAACTCCTGAAAAACCTAAAGGTCGTGAGTTGCCAAATACTGGTGAGCAATCTAAAGTTGGATTAGTTGTCCTAGGTGTAGCACTTGGTCTAGTAGGTCTTGGTTTAATTGCAAAACCAAAAAAACGTGAAGACTAAGATTGAGATGATATCAATATTTTGGTATTGAAATAGCAATTTTAGCTCTAAAATGAAGAGGCTTTGCTCGTAAGAGCAAGGCCTCTTTGATATTTTCTTAAAAAAACCCGAGGAATTTTTCCTTGGGTTTTTAAAATTATAGTAGTTTAATCTTGTTTCTTTTTATAACCGACAAGACCTGCAAATCCAGTGAGAAAAGCAAAACCAAGAAATGCTAATTGGGAATTTTGCTCTCCTGTTGCAGGTAGCTGACTACCAGGTTTAATCAAAGTTCTTTCTGATTGTATTGACTCTTTTTGGCGTTCAGAACCTTGAACTTGAACTTGAACTTGAGTTTGAGGTTGAACTTGAGTTTGAGTTTGAGTTTGAGTTTGAGTTTGAGTTTGAGGTTTAGGCTGAGGTTGAGGTTTAGGCTGAGGTTTAGGCTGAGGTTTAGGCTGAGGTTTAGGCTGAGGTTGAGGTTGAGGTTGAGGTTTAGGCTGAGGTTGAGGAGTTGGTAATTCTTTGACTTTGTATTCAAAAATCAGATCTGTAGTTCCTACTCCGACTTGGCCTGATTGTTGTGCACTGCTAATACGTTCGTATGTTTGACCATTATAAGAAATTTCGTCCGGTGCAACAGCAATGTAGGCAGAACCGTTATCTGCATTTGAAGCAATAACGATAGCTGGTTGCAATTCAGTTGTGGTGTTTTGAAGGACAAATCGTGCTATTACATTTCCTGTAGCAAGTTTGTAGTCATAAATGACTGTTTTACTTCCCTTAGATACTGTTCCTGAAACATCAGCAGAACCCTCACGATGACCAACTAAATTATAGACTAGACCGTCTTTGGTAATGACTTTTGGTGCATCTGTAGTATAGTTCGTACCAAAGTCTGCGTTTTCAGAAACTGTTTGAGAGTCTTGTAATTCGGTATCACTACCTGTAATGAGGAAGAGTACAGTCACTGTTCCTTGAGAAATGGTATAAGTAATTGGTGTATCAATAGTGGCAGAAGTTGCAGTCGGAAGAAGGTAACCCTTAGTTTCATCAAGTGGGTCTACGAAGGTTAAGACTTTTCCAGTTGCATCTTTTGGTTCTAACCCTTCAATATATGGTAGAGTTGCAGTTGGCGCTGAAATAGCAGTTGGATTAGAAGAATCATTTAAATATGCAATCTCTTTAATAGCATTTGATGGTTCTTTTCCTGATGCATAACTAATTGTATAAACACCGACTGGTCGGTAGACAACAATATCAGAAATGTCATCAGATTCAGCTAGGATTCCAGTATGACCTCCAGATTTATTAAGATCAGGAGAGATTGTTACATTTGATTCTTTAGATACGACAACATATCCATTTTTGACTGGATTTTCATAATCTGCGAAAGTAGTACCGTCTTTAGACACCCAATCTTCAAGTGTTGTTTCTCCAGTTACCAAATTGATAGTTCCTTTTCGGCTAAAGTTTAAACTATCTGTTTTTGAAACGATGTCAGCTTCTTGGCGATTGTTACCATTCTTATCTTCAGTAACATAGGTGATAGTACGAGTTACTTTTTCTGATAAATGATTGAGATCACTAATAGATTTTCCGTTTGGAGCTTTAGGAGTTGGATAGATGCTACCATCGGTATCTCCTGGAACAACTCGGCCAACTTGAATTGGTTGTGTTTCAGAAAAATCTACAATTTTTGGTGTAAAGCGAACGATGAATTCCTGTACGCCATCACCATTAATGTTTGAAGCATCTCGGTCAAATTTTGCTGGTCCATTTTTATCAAATTCGTTCTCAACTAGTTTATAACCTTGTTTCAGGTATTTAGCAATCGTATCTTTTGTTGAGTAGTCAATCTTTTCACCAGTATGGCCAACAAAGTCGCTTGAACGTTCAAGTTCCTTGCCATTTTCATCTTGATAAATAACACGGGCAACTTCATTAAGTTTGACATAGAGCATATCCCATACATCCAGGCTAGGAACATCAATTGCAGCCATCCATTGACCAGCCCCGCTATCATAATATACATTAGCAGTAGTTTCGCGAAGTTTAATATTATACTTTCCATCTACTGCATCTGGGGTAGCCCAGTAGATATTCGCATGTTCGGCCTGATCTTTTGAAATTTTACCAAGTGGCACAAAAGCTTGGATGTTAGTCAGTTTGGTAGTGGAATTAACAGCACTATTCCATTTGTTTTCAGTAATTCCAACAAGATTAATTAAATGAGCAATTCGGTCACCAGTTTTAGTTTCTTTTGTGATGGTATAAACGGTACCAGGTTGAACACCATCTGAATTATCAAGATTAGAACCGATAAATTTACCATTTACAAGAACATTTGTATTGTCTCCAATACGGCGAGTATCATGTGCTAAAGTTTCGCGTCCACGAAGGAGTTCTTGGTAGGCAACGATAAATTCTTGGTAGTTGAATTCTGCATTAGCAAAATCAGCATTGACTGGTAAGTTTTGATTGAGGTACCATTCAGCCTGAATAACACCAAAACCTTTTTCGTCTTGAGATGTATTGAGAGCAGCTGTTGTCATATGATAACCACCACTTGCTGCAATAATTGCATCTGTTAGCAATTCATTATCTTTACTGAGTTTTGTTGCATTTTTTTCACGGTGTGTATAAGCAGCGATAATTGGAGATTTTCCGTTGTATAAATCTCGCATACGCTCAGTCAAGCGTGTTAAGGCTTGGTAGGTAGAATCATGGGCGATGCTATCTCCCCAAACTTCCGCGTATGGTGCAGAGACATTTGTTTTTCCTAATCGATCAGCATCTCCAGTAGAGATATCGTTGATCATAAAGTCATATCCTTCTTTTTTGAGGGCCTCTGTTGCAGCTGCGGCTAGTTTTGGATAGTTATCACTTAAAGAGAAAGCTTTTCCAGGTTCGTTAACTTTTTCAACCAAGTTAGTCCCCATAGTGTCCCCTTGCCAACCATCGAAGCCGCCTTCTTTCATGGCTTTTAACATCACATTGATGATAAAGTTTTGCCAGTTAGGATCTCCTGGATCTAGAAATTGTTGGATGTCAGTCGCTGTAACATCACCAGTCTTTCCAAAGTTGAAATGATCTTGTAAGTTGCGTACGATGGCACTTTTTACTTGGTCTGGGATTTTTTCATCAAGAGACACAGCATAAATCATATTATAAAGCATAGCTTTAGCACCAGTTGAATGGACATGAGAAACCAACTCTTTTACAGCTTCTGTGTCAATAACCGGTAAGTATGTTTTACGTTTTTCGGGATCTGTTTCATCTTTCGGAATCAAGAAAGTAGCCCAATCTTGAGTGAATCGTTCGACATTAGCTGGGAATGGATTAGCAGGAGTATTGTAAACGTCGTAGAAGAAGTAGTTGTTGATATGCATGTTGGCCAATTGGTCAATACTATTTTTATATCCTTCTACTTGATCTTTTGTGATTGAATTGTGATTGTCTTTTGAACCTGCAACAACACCATAACGTGGATATACAGTCCAATCATCCTCGACTGATAGACCAGCTACTTTGTGAAGTTCTTGTTTTCCATCAGCATTCTTTCCGATGATGTCAATGAGATAACCAGAATTTGGAGAGAAAACAGAGTTTGGAATGACAAGTGAATTTCCTGGAGCATTCTTCAACTCATAAATGACTTTGTCTAAATGAGATACTGTCAAATCAGATGAAGTTACGTTAGGATTGTTGATTGAGATGCTAACATCCTCACCACTTTTATATGTGGCTTTGTTAAATGTTACATCGTTTTGGATTTTTGGAGTGTTATAAGTGCTTGTTGTAGATGAAGTACTAGCCGTTGTGGGTTCAGTTGTACTTGAAGTTTGAGGCAAAGTTGATGTCTCTTCACTTGAAGAAGTCTTTGGGGTTTCCTCACTAGTTGTTGTAGTAGGTTGCTCACTAGTGGTCTCAGTACTAGTGGCTGGTTGACTTGATGTAGTTACGTTTGTTGTTGAAGTTGTAGTTGTAGTTGTAGTTGAAGCAACTTCATCTGCCATAGCAACAGAACTTAACATCAAAGAACCAAAGACCGTAATCATAGATACAAGTACTTTATTTCGCTTACGGAAATAGCCGTGACCTTTTTCTTGAGAAAAGTTATTTGAAGATTTCATTATATCCCCCAATCATTAAATTTTGTTAGTTGAAATTATACGACATATCATAGGAAAATGTCAACAAAAACGTAAATTTTTTGAAATCAAAATGAAAAACCCCTAAAAAAACCCCTAAAAATAAAGTGAAAAAAGTTTGAAAAAAATATATAAAAATACTTGACTTTTTAAATTATTTTTGTTACGATTTTTCTGACTTCGAAGAACAAAAATTCTTTTTGCTTGAGAAGCATAAAAAAACCATTTAAAAAGGAGTTTGTCATGTCATCGTTAAAGAATAATAAAACGATTAAATATGCCTTGAGAAAAACCTCAGTTGCCTTTGGTTCTGTTGCAGTTGCAACAGTGATTGCTGTTGCAGGTATTGCTACAGTATCTGCCGATGAAACTTCATCAGCAACTACACCTGTTACTTCAACTACAACAGTAGCTGGAGAAGAAACAAAAGAAGTTGCGGCTCCAGAGAAGTTGGAAGAAGCTAAAACTGCTGCCACAAATGAAGGTCTTGAAGTTAAAGAAACTGAGACTAAAAAGCAAGATTCTGAGGAAGCTGCTGCTAAAGATTACGAAAAACAAGTTACTGATATTAATAAAACTGTAGCTGATTATAAAGCTGAAGTGGCAGCAAATCAAGAAGCTTACGAAAAAGAAAAAGCTGAAGTTGATGCTAAAAATGCTGCTACACAAGCAAACTACGATAAAGAGCTTGCAGCTTACAACGAAAAACTTACTGCTTACGAAAAAGAATTGACTGAAAAAACAGCAGAAAAAACAGCAGTAGAAAAAAGTAATGAAGAAGCACGTGTTGCTTATGAAAAAGCGCTTGAAGAATATAACACAGCTCTTGCAGCATATAATGCATCTGTAAAAGCAAATCAAGAAGCTACTGAAAGTAATAAATTAGCTCAAGCAGATTATGAAGCTAAATTAGCTGAATACAAGACTAAAAAAGCTGTTTATGAAGAAGCGCAAGCTGCTTACTTGATTGAACTTGAAATTTACAACAAGAAAAAAGCACAATACGATGATGCTAAAGATGCCTTCAATAAGATGGTTGCAGAGCGTGGTGGAAATCCTGAGAAATACAAACAAGATTTGACATTCCTCTCTGAAGAACTTGCTGATGGCGAAACAACTAAAATCACACACCAAACAACTGGATTAACAACTTACTTGACAAAAGAAGGTCATTCTCGTATGTACGGCGATGGGAAAGCTACAAAAATGTATGAAACAAAGAATCTTCAAGATTCTGATTTGACAACTACAAATCCATATGCCAACAATGAAATTGAGTGGGGAGTTGTAAAAGTCGGAGACAAATTTGATGTGACATACACAGGACTTACTCAAGCTAAAATTGTAAAAGGTAGCGAAGAAAAACGTATTGCAAAAGTTGTTTATAAATACGAAGTGAAGAGCCTTCCATCATCAGATGGAAAAGGAATCGTTCAAATTTATAACGATCCAGCAGTTACAATGACAATTGGTAGCTCAACAGATACTGAAAACCCAGTAACTGTTGGTGTTGACATTGAGTTTTACGATGAAAATGACCAATTAATTGATTTGTCACAACACAATGCAATCCTTGCCCTTAACTCACTTAACCACTGGAATGGTGCATCTTATGTTGAAAATGACAAACCTCGTCCTCTAGTTGTTGAAGCTAAAGATAGCGAAGGCAATACAGTTCGTGGAACTTGGGATCCATATTCAGATGGAACTGAACCAAAACTCGATGGTGCAAACGTTGTTGTGAAAAGCGGTAAAGCTGACTTCGGTAGTGCAGAAGTTGATATCAATGCTGATAATCCTTTGAAAATTGTTGCTCAAAAAGCAACATGGGTTGATGATGCCTTCAAAGTAACTGAAGAAACAACAGTTGATGCTACAACAGTGAACGCATCTGGTGGCGGAAATGGTCACTCAGTTGGTACTGAAGATTACACATTTGGTGATAAATCAGATGTTATCGGTTCTTACACTGTAGACGCTACATCAGGTGTTTTGAGATACACACCAAAAATGAAACACCAAGATACTCCTCACGTTGAGTCTGTAAACATTGGTGACAAAGAGTTTATTAAACTTCCAAATTCAAGTGTAGACCAAGATTCATCTACAAAAGAAGTATCTGCTAAAGAACAAAACCAATACATGGATCAAGGTGCTACATTTAATGCAGACTCTTCAAGTCAAACTAAGGGTTGGGATGATCCTACGAGCCCTTACCTTTACTATGGTGGTGCTGCTGTTATTTTGAAAGATGGTCATCTTGAATTTACAGCAAAAGGTGCTAACGCAACAGGCGAAGCAACTATCTATTGGTTCTCTATCAACTCAAACGTTGGCTTCCCTCAAGATCCAGGTGAAGAGCCAGTTAAACCAACAGAACCAACACCTCCAGTTAAACCTGAAAAACCAGAATTGACAGAAGTACCAACTGTTAAAGAAAAACCAGTTCCACCGACAGAACCAGAATATAAAACTGTACCTGTCTTACCAAGTGAACCGGTTAAACCAGAAGCACCTGAGTTGGTGAAGGATCCTGTTAAGAAAGAAACAGAAAAACCAGTTGTTGAATGGAATAAAAATGTTGTGCTTATCAAGGAAAATGAAAAACCACAACCTAAGCCAGAACCAAAACCAGAGCCTAAGCCAGAACCAAAACCAGAGCCTAAGCCAGAACCAAAACCAGAGCCTAAGCCAGAACCAAAACCAGAGCCTAAGCCAGAACCAAAACCAGAGCCTAAGCCAGAACCAAAACCAGAGCCTAAGCCAGAACCAAAACCAGAACCATCTAAGAAATCATTGCCAAATACTGGTTCAGTTGAACAATCATTCATGACTTATTCAGCACTTATTGGTTTAGCTACTGCCGGTTATGCTTTGTCAAGAAAGAAAAAAGAAGACTAATTCATTCTGACAGTTTAAAAAGAGAAGACTAGTTTAGTCTTCTTTTTTTCTTAATTTTATCCTATAAAATTTAAAATATTAAACCGTTTACACTTGACAAAAATTGGTCTATACCATATAATAAAATAAAGAAATATGGAGGAACAATTATGAAAGTTATTCAAGTGAAAAATCCTGAAGAAGGTGGAAAAGTAGCTTTTGAAATTTTAAAAGAAAAGTTAGCGAACGGTGCTCAAACATTAGGGCTTGCGACCGGTAGCAGTCCCCTTGAATTTTACGGGGAAATCGTTAAGAGTGATCTTGATTTTTCAAATCTTTTTAGTGTAAACTTGGATGAATACGTAGGACTTGATGGTGATAACCCTCAATCTTATCGTTACTTTATGCAAGAAAATCTCTTCAATAAAAAGCCATTTAAAGAAAGCTTTTTACCTCGTGGTGTCAAAGATAATGCAGAAGAAGAAGTAGAACGATATAATCAAATTCTTGCAGATCATCCAGTAGATTTACAAATCTTGGGAATTGGCCGAAATGGACATATTGGATTTAATGAGCCAGGAACTCCATTTGATAGTCAAACACACCTTGTGGATCTTGATCAGTCTACTATTGAAGCAAATGCTCGCTTCTTTGATAAGATTGAAGATGTTCCAACACAGGCTATCTCAATGGGCATTAAGAACATTTTAGACGCTAAGTCTATCCTTCTATTTGCTTATGGAGAGTCAAAAGCAGAAGCTATCGCTGGAACTGTTGAAGGTCCAGTTACTGAAAGTCTTCCAGCAAGTAGTTTGCAGAACCATCCAGATGTAACTATTATCGCGGATGCTGGAGCATTAAGCCTATTAAAGAATTAAAAAATGTCATTCTATCATTTGAGCTATTCAAACAATTCGTTTGGATGGCTTTTTTCTAAACAGTACTAAGTTAAAAAATGCAGAACACGATAAGAAATAAATAGTATAAATACTTTAAATAATATAAAAAATGTTTTTAGAACACAATGAAAATATAAAATTATTATTTTGTCATTATATTTCAAATTATTTTATGATTAGAACTAGACTTTAGTAAAAAATACTGGTATACTGAACTCGTTTACTGTTAAAACCATTAAATTTAAGGAGAACATTTAAGGTGAATAAGAAAAAAATTACATTTTTTTCGTTGATGATTTGCGTATTTACTGTTCTATTTTCTCTTAGTTTGAGCAAAGCCTTTGCAGAAAATACAAGCAGTGGGAAGACTGTTGACACAATTACTTCTCTCAATATTACGAATGATAAAGGTGGTAATCTTGATGAAGATTTGCAACAATGGGTTACATTTAAGCTAAATGCAAATTATGACTTAACAGATAAAGATGTTAAAGCTGGGGACACAACAGTTGTAGATTTATCAGATTCATTATATATAGAATCCCAAAACTTTGAAATTCGAGATGAAAATACAAACGAAGTAATCGCAAATGCTAAAATTGATGAAACAAAAAAACATATCGTTTTAACTTATACAGATTACGTAGAAAAGCACTCTGATACAAAAGGTTCTTTCTATGTCTATACTCGTGTAGATTTCCAAAAGCATCCAGAAGAAGGAGAAATACCTGTCGAGGTTACCATTAACGGAAAAACACAGGTAGTTGGAAAAGTTAACTTTACTGGTGTTGGAGATGGAAATCCTGAGTTGTTTTCTAAAACAGGATGGGTGAGTAGTGAGGATCATAAGACTATTTCGTATACCATTTCAATCAACCGTACTAAAGAAAGTCTTCAAGATGCTACAGTAGAAGATACACTGAAATTTTCTAACGCATCTTATATCAAAGATAGCATCCGAGTAATCAAAGGTAAGTTTGACTATGTAAATGGTCTTTGGGAATTTACAGATAGAACAGATGTAACAGACCAACATACTGTTACAGTAAGCGAAGATGGGCAGTCATTTGTCATTAAACTTGGCGATATATCTGAATCAGATCAGTACCGCATTGAATATAATGTTCAAGCCAATTATTCACCAGCAGACGGAGAAATATTAAATAATGATGCTGTCTTAAAAGGTAAAGGAAAGACTGTTAAATATGTTGAGCAATCCACTGTAGTTCAAGTAGCAGGTGGTTCAGGGATTGGGTACGTCTTTACGATTAATATTCATAAAGTTGATGATGCTAATCAACCAGTAGCAGGTGCTAAATTTAAAGTTGTACGACAAGCGAATAATCAAGTTATTGGCGAATATATTACAGATGCTGAAGGAAAAATTACAGTAACTGGTCTTTTAAAAGATAAGTATATTCTTACTGAGGTTGAAGCGCCCAAAGGTTATGTTATGAATGCTCCAGATACAGTAGTAAATGCAACAGATTTTGGAGCAGATAAGTCAGTTACCAAAACAATTGTCAATCCAAAAGAACAAACCACAACTACAACAACGACAACAACCACTTCGACAACAACCACAACTGAAGCGCCAACGACTACTTCGACAACAACCACAACCGAAGAGCCAACGACTACTTCGACAACAACTATAACCGAAGCGCCGACAACTACTTCGACAACCACAACCGAAGCGCCAACGACCACTTTGACAACAACAACGACCGAAGCGCCAACGACTACTTCGACAACAACAACGACTGAAGCGCCAACGACTACTTCGACAACAACCACAACTGAAGAGTCAACGACAACATCAACAACTACAACGACTTCAAAACCAGATGTTCCTGGAACATCTACAACAGAGGAAAAACCAAATCTTCCAAATACTGGGGAGTCTACTGGTTTAGTATTCCTTATTTCAGGTATTGTTATGTTTGCAAGTGCTCTAGTTATGAAAAAGAAATATTCTAAATAATTAAGTTAGAACATCTATCATTTTTGAAAGAGGACTATATAGTCCTCTTTTTTATAAATGAAAAGTAATGAATTACGCTATTTTTTCTTGACAATTCATATCATTCCATGTAAAATAGAATAGATCTTGAACTTGAAGGGAGTGAAAAAAATGTCTAAAACAGTAGTACGTAAGAATGAATCTCTTGACGATGCACTTCGTCGTTTCAAACGTGCGGTTACTAAAGCTGGTACTCTTCAAGAAACACGCAAACGTGAATTCTATGAAAAACCTTCTGTAAAACGTAAACGTAAATCAGAAGCAGCTCGTAAACGTAAAAAATTCTAATTGAAGTAAAAGGCTAGACTTGTCTAGTCTTTTTTGTATATTCTAGACCACAAGAATTTTACATGTTTCAATGATTATTTAGGAATTGGATAAAAATCAAACTTAAGGGTGTAATAACTGAATATTATAAATCTATTTACTTTCATTTGACATTTAAAACAATCATTCGTTTTAGTTGATATTAATTGAAAAATATAGTAAAATCATGTTAAAATAGTGTAATTTTACACGGAGGTAAATAGGGATGAAAAACCAGAAAAGGTTTGGAAAATTATTGATCACTTTGTTGTCTACTGGAGTGCTTTTGGCTGCGCTTCAAAGTCAAGAAATTATCACTGCCGAAGAAACAACGACGGCTGAGCAAATTTCTACAACAAGTGCTGAAGCAACAACAAGTGCTGAAGCTGTAACAACTACAGAAACTCCTGCACGTGAAGCTAGAGAAGTAGCTGCAGAAGTGACTGGTACTATTAAAAACCATGACATTAAATATTATGAATACTATACAGATGTAGACCTTTCTTTTTCAATTACAGAAGATGATGTGAAAGAAGGCGACTATGTTACAGTTACATTAGAAAACGTCGCTATCTTAAATCAATTAAATGGCAAGGATGTCACTTACGAAGGTAAGACAATTGGTAAAATTTCAATTGTTTCGTTTGAAAACGTCAATAAAGCACGTCAAGGTTCAAACGATACAGCTCAAATGCGACAAGCTCAATTGGAATCAACACGCGCGACATTAAAAATTACATTTACGAAAGCTATTGAAGCTGAAAAACCAGATGTATTGAAACAAGTCAAGTTCCAAATTAAATCAGATAACGCTTATAATGGAGCTGTAATCGCAAATAAAGACTACACTTTAAACCAAGTGATTAAAGTGGGGTCTTCTTCTGTGACAAGTACAGTAGATATTCCGAAAGTAGAACAATTTGCAACCGATACAAACTCAATTAACATGCCACCTTCTGGAAATACAATTAAGTTCAATGCAGATGGCTCATATGAAACATATACAGAATTCCAAGTTCGTGGAAGTGAAGGTATGAAAGTTGGTTCAACTGTTGAGTTAGAATTCAATGATGCTTCAGGTATCGAGTGGAAAACAAGTGGTGATACTGCACTCAAAGTTGGAGATACTTTTACTTCAAGATTTATCTTGCCTGTATATAGTACATATGAAGTCAATGAATATGGCGCATATGTATTCCCGACAGGTGTTGAGCCAACATTCAAAGTAACTTCTATTTCTGAAAAGAAAATTACAATGGAAATGATTTCAGGAGATGTTCCAAAAGAATTAGGAGTATTCTTCGGTGTTGGTCAAAACCGTATTAATATCATCGATAAATCTAAGATTGATCTTGAAAAAATGCAATATGATGTTTCGAAAGTAGCTACGGCAACTATTGATGGGAAAGATTCAAAGGGTATCTATATTTACCGTATCATTAATGACTCTGCAGGTGCACAATTAGTTCTTGATACGCTTGTGACAGAGTACAAGGATATCGATACAAAAGAAAATCTTAAACCACAGGATAAGGGTTGGAAAGATCCAGCTACTATTGATGGTTATGAGTTTGTAAAAACAGAAAAAGATCGTGAAGG
>CABPWC010000042.1 GCA_902461025.1 uncultured Streptococcus sp. | reverse complement strand
CTTCGTACAGGCGATATCGTTACGGTTGACCAAGATACCAAAGAAATTTCCATGGACGTTTCCGATGAAGAACTTGAAAAACGTAAGGCAGAAACAACCTTGCCACCACTCTATAGCCGTGGTGTCCTCGGTAAATATGCCCACACCGTATCCTCTGCTTCTCGTGGAGCCGTTACAGACTTCTGGAATATGGAACAATCTGGTAAAAAATAAGCAAATCAAAAAGCAAGCCAAAATTGGCTTGCTTTTTTGTCTGTTTCAAAATAGATAACTATCGTGGAGGTAACCCTAAGGCTATACGCCCATAACGACTAATGCGTGTAATCTTCCATGCTGGAGACCAGGTAACCTCAACCTTGACATCCTCAATTCCATCAATTTGTTTCAAACCTGCCACAATCTCGATTGGCAGACTTTCTGCACAGTCACAGGCAGTATCGGTGAAGGTCATAACAACTGTACAAAGGCCAGCCTCATCTAAATGAATCTCATAAATCAATCCAAGATTGTATACATCTAACTCTACATCTGTATCATAAACTTTTTCGAGTACTTCAATGATTTGATCTTCTAATGCTAGAGCACGGTCATTGATCTTGATGTCTTCTCTCATTGCATTCCCTCCATTTTTTGATTGCTCCTATTTTCTCATAATTCTGACAATTTGGCAAGTTTTTCCCAATTCTCTTTAAAGTAAAAAGTAGAGATTGTATCTCTACTTTTTAGTGTTTATTTTGATTTGACAGGTTTATCTGCAAGAGCTTTGACGGCAGCATTAATAGTTTCTGCGTAAAGTTTAGCTCCTTCATCCTGCTTGGTAGTATCACTACCGAAGTGAACCTGGTCTGTTCCCTTCCAAATATCTGGATGATCTTTGGCTACCTGGTTCCAATCTGCAAGTGCAATATATGGATATTTTTGTGCCAGTTCACGTGCATAGCTTGCGTACTGTTCTACATAAGGTTGCGTTTCCTGCGTTGTATCACCCTCGTATGGAGTTACTAGAACAAGCTGATGTCCTTTCGGAAGATTTGTTACCAGTAGATCCAAATCAGCCTTATAATCTTCAGGATTATTAACGCCAGTCGCGATGACTACAATTTTAGGCAAGGCTTTATTCTGACTGTAATTCAGCATCAATGCATTTGCTTGTTTAGTATTTCGACTGACCTGACCATCAATTTGAGCATCTGGTAAGATTTCTTTCAGTCCTTCGGAAGCACGCAAGGTGACAGAATCTCCAATGATGGACACGCCATCAGCTATGTTATAGCGACTTGCTTCTGCTTGTTCTGCCATCGTTTTTGTTCGAGTGATATTAGTTTGAGCTTGATTAAGGCCAGTAACCATCAAATCCGTTTCAAATGCACCTACTTGAGGAGCAATCAGTATCACGACAAGGGTAATCAGAGCAAGTACTCCTGCACTACCAGCAAAGATTGGTTTGATGTGAGGAATTTCTTTTGCCATTCGTAACAATTTGCTGGACTTTCCTGCAATCAAAGGTTCGATCACATAGAAAGAAAGGGTAGCAAAGAGATAAGAGAAGATAATTGTTAAAATCACTGCCGGTAGATTGCTCATCAGCTGAGAGAAGATAATATAAAACGGCCAGTGGAATAGATAAACAGCATAGCTAGTATCTGCTAAAAAGCTAATCACCTTTGGTTCTTCGATTGTCGGTGTTTTATCATGCAAAATGCGTGCTGCAACAATCATCAGAAGCGCAGCTAAACTTGCCAACAAGAAGCCGAGTAAATAGGCAAAGAGATAGGTAAATTTCACAAAGAAGGTCAGTAAGAGCAAGACTCCGAGACCGGCTCCAAAGACTAGCAAGGTCTGCTTCAAATCCAAGGTTCTATTCAAACGTTTAAGAAGTGGCGTCGTATGACGAACCCCTATTACGGTCGCAAGCACACTACCTAAGAAGAATGGATAAACATGAGTCAAAGTTGAGAAGTAGAGTGTTGAGTAGGAGCTAACGATAAAGCTACCAATAAACATAGAAAGGAAGCTAATCATAAAGGTTGCTGAGGAAAGTAGGAAAATCATTCCTCGTAGTTGTCCACTTGTCTTTGCACGTTTGGACAAGAACCAGACTGCTAAACCCCACAAGATATAATAATGAACTTCAACAGCTAAGCTCCAGTTGTGAACAAAGAGGTGAGGGATAAACTGAGATTCATAACTTCCTCCTGTCAGCATTTCATAGAAGTTAGTCATAAATCCTAGAACACCAGCAATCTGACCACCGATTCCTGCCACATAATCTTGACGAATCAAAAAGGTGAATGGCATGATGACAAGAATCATCAAAACAACCGGTGGAACAATCCGATAGAAACGTCTTCTAAAAAATCCTAAGATATCAATCTTCCCTTTTTGTCCAAATTCTTCTAATAAAAGTGATGTGATCAGAAAACCTGAGAAGGTAAAGAAGACATCAACTCCAAAGAAACCTCCTGGGAAAAGCGTCTGAAAGAAATGGTACAAGAGTACCAAAAGCAAACCTGTAATCCTAATCAAGGAAAACCATTTAATACGCATACGAGTATATTCTCCATTCATTAGATTGGCGAGAAAAGCCATCTAACTTTCATTCATAGTACCTTTATTTTATCAAAAAAAACAGAAAAATCCTAAGATAAAACTTAGGATTTATAGTGGATAGCAAGCTAATTTTAGAAATTGCGCCCTGACTTGTTATAACCATATTTTTCAACAAAATGTTCACGAAATTCCAAGAGATTATCATCCATGATAGCCTGGCGAACCTGCTTCATGAGATTGAGCAAGAAGTAGAGATTATGGTAACTTGTCAAGCGGATACCAAAGGTTTCATCTGCCTTGAGCAAGTGGCGAAGGTAAGCACGAGTATAGTTCTTACATGTGTAGCAATCACACTCTGGATCAAGTGGTGTAAAGTCCTCCGCAAACTGAGCATTCTTGACTACCAAGCGACCTTGACTGGTCATACAAGTCCCGTTACGAGCGATACGAGTCGGCAAGACACAGTCAAACATATCGACACCACGGATAACACCATCAATCAAGCTATCTGGCGCTCCTACTCCCATCAAGTAACGAGGTTTATTTTCAGGAAGCAGCTGGGTCGTAAAGTCCAAGACTGCGTTCATTTCTTCATGAGTTTCACCTACTGCCAAACCACCGATAGAATATCCTGGGAAGTCCATACTTACAAGGTCATGAGCTGATTGGCGGCGAAGATCTTCAAATCCAGCCCCTTGTACAATCCCAAACAAACCTTGGTCATGTGGGCGACGATGAGCTTTCAAGCCACGCTCTGCCCAACGGCTGGTGCGTTCGATTGATTTTTTTACATAATCATAGGGTTGATAAAATTGAGGGCACTCATCAAAGGACATCATGATGTCTGAACCTAGATTATTTTGGATAGAGATGGCCTTTTCAGGTGAAAGAAACATCTTAGAACCGTTGAGGTGGTTCTTGAAGGTCACCCCTTCTTCTGTAATATTACGACTATCCGCTAGGGAATACACTTGAAAACCACCGCTATCCGTCAAGATAGGTTGGTCCCAATTCATGAACTTGTGAAGACCGCCAGCTCTAGCAATGAGTTCATCTCCAGGGCGAAGCCACAGATGATAGGTATTAGATAGGATAATCCCTGAACCCATCTCTTTCAATTCTTCTGGTGATTGTGTTTTGACCGTTGCTTGAGTCCCAACTGGCATAAACATAGGTGTTGGGAATGTACCATGTGGTGTGATAATCTCACCCAAACGAGCTCCCGTATGTTTTTCTTTCTTAATCAATCGATATTTGATTGGTGAATCTGACATTTTTTACCTCCGAAGCTGGGAAAGACAGTCCCAGTTCTTACTTTGTGCCTAGGGGCATACTGTATGATTCTATCAAAAAAAACAGGAACTGTCACGAACTATGGTATAATGAAAGAATGAAGTACCCAAAAATTAATTTAAAAGAAGTTCGCCTGCAGGCTAGACAATTTCAAGCCGAGCACCCTCGCTTGTTGCTTGTCTTCTTATTGCCAAGTATCCTCTTGATTCTTTCTAGCTTTATTAGACCTTTATCCCTACTTGATGAAGGCATTCTTGAACAGTCCTTCTTGAACTTTCTAGGGACCACGATTCAGTCTGCTCTCTTTCCAATAGCTGTTGGATTTACAAGTTCCATCATCCTAGCTGGTGCTCTCTTTACTACGATTAATCTTTACAGAATTTCTGAGATAGAGCTTTCCTTTAAAGATAGCTTGTCCTTACTTGATAATCGCTTCTTTACCCAGACTTTTCTAACTCTCTTACTCAAGCGTTTCTATCTCTTTTTATGGAGCATCCCTAATCTTTTTGGAGTCTACTTGCTCTTTTATAGCAGTGCAATGGCTCGTAAATTTGTGGAACTTCATCCCGAATTTCCATCTGTCGACGTGACAAATCCAGATATCGAACACTTCCTACTTACTTTTGCACTCTACTTCTTTGGTAGCATCCTAATCATGATTTTGGGAACCATTATCTATCTGCCACAATATTATGCCTATTCCCAAGTTGAACTACTCCTATGCGATACCCTTGCAATCGGAATTGCCAAACCGAGTCGCGTGCTGCATACCAGCCGCTTTCTCATGAAAGGCTATAAATTCCAACGCTTTGTCCTTGATTTACAGCTACTTCCTTGGTATATCCTTATCTGGATTAGCTTTGGAATCGCAAGTATCTCTATCTTCCCTTATATCTATAGTAGCCAAATCTTCTTCTATCAGAGACTACTTGAAATCAAACGTAGAAAAGTTTAACAGCAGTTATTAAAAACCAGCACCTTCATAGAAAGTGCTGGTTGTTTTTATTTTAATAAGAGGATACTCAAAAGAGTTAATATTGCTGGACCGCCTTGCTTGAGAATGATTTTTTTATCTGCAGTTAAGGCACCATAGGTCGCTGCTCCTATGACAAACAATACAAAGATTGTTACGATTTCTAAGCTATGTGAGAAATAAATTCCATAGATAAGAAATACCCCAATCAAGGCATTATAAATTCCTTGGTTTTTAAACAATGAGGTGACAGATGGTCGTGCTAATTCTTCCTTGTTCATGTTAAAGACACGGCTGGTTGCATCTGATTGGGTTGCCATACTCTCCAAATAAAAGATATAAAAATGCTCGAGGGCAACAAGGGTTGCTAAAATTGTGGTCATGATTGACATCGTTTTCTCCTTAAAATTCTATTTTTTCTAAACCTGAGACTAGTTTCGTCAGTAAAGCTGTCAGCTCTTTCTGCTCAGTAGAGGATAAGATGTTCTCCATCCGTTCCTTCACTTTCAAGTGATGTTTAGGCGGATTGACCAAGAGTTGATTCTTGGCTTCTTGGGTTAATTCAACTAGGACTTCTCGCTGATTGATTGGATTACGCTTACGACTGACATAGCCCTCTGACTCTAAAACCTTAAAATGACGGGTCAAGGCTGCCTGGTCAATCTGTAACTTCTCTTGAACAGCTGTTTGGTTACAGGGTGACTTTTGCAATAAAAACTGCAGAATTTGATAGCGGGTCAAACTAATTCCCAATTGTTTCTCAAAAAGTTGAGTAATCGTCTGATCTACTAAATGGAGCTGGTAGAGTAATTCATTTATTTCTGGCATTTCTATTCCCTTGTTAACATTTGATTTATCAACTATTGACTTATCAAGTATAATGCAAGCTGATTAAAAACGCAACTATTTTGCTTACTCACGAAAAATAGCCTCTTGGTTTCAATCCCAAAAGGCTATGTTTTTTTATATTCTAGATAAAATCCAGCACTAACCTACCAAATCTGCTCGAAGGATTTCTCCCTCTTTATCAATGACAACTTCGATGGCATGGCCTGCAAAAATTTCCTCGCTATCATCATAGTAGAGGGTCAATTCCCCATCTTCGTTGATCGATAGTTCACTCAAGGAAAGAGAGTTGGTGAAATACTCTTCTGTTAACTCCACATCATTTTCATCCGAATCTATCCAGTCTTGAGCTGCTTCCCACAGTTCTTTGACAATATAGTCTTTAATCCGAGCATCTTGGACTTGGAAGGTTTCCATAAATTTCTTTAGATCATCGAAAGAACTTGGAGGAAGACTTTCATCTGCATCCGCAACAAAGATAGCATGAATCTTACCGCCCTCATAAGTGATGAAGCCTTCAAACCAAGAATAGGCTCTATTTAAGGTGAATTCACCAATATCGTCTTGAATGATGACTGGTTTTTGGTAAGCTTCAATCAAGGTCTCTAATCTAGCATCTGTGGATTGGTCATCTAAATATTCCAGCAAACGATAGCAGTTGTTAGCTACTTCCGACATATATGGCTCTAGCTCCATAAAGGGGCGTTTTTGACATTTGATCCGATGAATTTTGTAGGGTTCAAAACTAAATCCCCATCGCTTTTCTTCAAATTCTTCTGGAGTCAGGAGCCATTCCAAACGTCCTTCACGTTCAGAGAATTCCTGGGTTGCGGCATTGACACTAGCTTTAAAATTTACTGACGGTACCTTGCATCCATCTTTTAAGGAGATTGCTCCACTTACATTTTGGAAGGTAAAAATCAAGAGCTCAACAATTTCTCCGCAAAATTCCTCTTCAAAATCATCTCTTGTTTTCTCAAATGGAGTTTTTAATCGGTTTGTCATCTTTATCATCCTTTCTCTCTGATTTTAATGCCCTAGTATTATTTTGTATCCGCTTACATTATATCGTGTTTTAGATTTTATTTCACTTATAAAGTGTGTCATAACAAAAAAAGAAGCGGAAACTCAAGTTCCCAACTTCTTATTATTCTTAGTTCATCGATACGTGTACGTGGTCATAGTGGTTTTCTGTTACGCTACCACGATCTGGCATTGGATTCCAAGTGTAGGCTGGTCCGTATTTGCTATCGTATGGTGCGTAGAAACGTTGTTTCCAGATGATGTAGCTGATTCCACGGCTAGCCATATTTTGGATAGCATAATCTGCAATTTGATCACCGAGAGCTGAACCAACTGGGACCATGAAGTCAATCGCTAGACCTTTTCCGTGGTCACCTGGATCTCCTGGACGGTAACCACTAAATGATGTGATACCAAACAAGTTAGCTACTTCTTCTTTAAATGCAGCTGTTTGTGGTTGAAGACCTGCATTTTCTGATTTTGAAGCTGCAATACTTGCATAATCAGGAGCCGCTGGTGCTGTATAAGTTGCTGATGCACCTTGGCTTGGTTCAGCTTGGTAAGTTGCTGGAGCTGATTGAGCTTCTGTTACAGCCTCAGTTGTTGCTTCTGTTGTAGTGGTTTCTTCCACTACAGGCGCTGCTGTTACAGCTTCTGTTGTTGCTTCTGTTGTAGTTGTCTCCTCAACAGTAGTCGTTGTTTCTTCAACTGTTGTAGTTGGTTCAGCGACCGTAGTTGTTTCCTCAACTGTAGTTGTTGGTTCAGCGACCGTAGTTGTTTCCTCAGTGGCAGGTGCTTCTGTTACTGCCTCTGTTATTGCTTCTGAAGATACTGTTGTTTCTGCTACAGCTTCTGTTGTTGCTTCAGTAGTGGCTTCTGTTGTTTCTGTTACAACTTCTGTTTCTTCAACTGGTTGTGTCAAATCGTCGACTTGAACAGTTTGCTCATCTACCGTTACTTGATTCGTTGTTAAATCTGCTGTTGCACTTGCTACATCAGAACCTACTTCTTGAGGTGTATAAACCTCAACCTCTGTTACTTCTTCATTTTCGTTAACAATTGTAGTCAGTACAGTTTCTGGGAAAATCAAATCAATATTCGTGATTTTGTTCAAGTTTGCAAGGACATTTAAGTCAATTCCCAAAGCCTCTGCGATTGTGCTTAGGGTATCTCCATACTTAATGGTATAACTTGTTTTGTTTTCACTTTTAGAAATATCGTTTTGAATTTGCTCAACTGTACGTGGTGACCATACAATTTCTTCTGCTTGAGTCGCCAAGGTAGGGGCAAGTGATAGAGCCACTGTTGATGCTAAAATAATTCGTTTCTTCATACTATTCAAACTCCTTTTCAAATGTAGTACCTTTCTATCATAACACAAAGGAAAAAGAAAAAAAGCCCTTTGGGGGCTATTTAATAAAACTGTCTAGTCTCTGTAACAAAGCACATTAATTGAAATAGTTCGTATGAATTTTGTCACAAAGCTGACATATTCTCTTTCATAAAGAGAGAGAAGGAATATCCGCTAAACAAGAAATCTGATGATTACAATCCACCGGAGCTCCAAGGAAATTGATACTCTGAATGCCACTATTCTGAGCAAACTCGATATCCAAAGTCCGGTCCCCTATATAATAGGTGCGGTCTGGTTTTAAATGGTATTTGCTGATAAGGTAGGTCGCTGCTTCTGGACTTGGTTTACGAGCAAAACCGCTCTGGCTTGTCAAAATTTCTGTGAAATAAACATCCAAGCCCAAATCTCGTAAAATAGTCAAGGCATTATCACCTTTGTGAGTGTAGACAAATTGCTGAATTCCTTGCTGATTTGCCCAGGCTAAAACCTCGCGCGCCCCCGGCATCAAGATGACCTGGGCATTCTTTTCAGCCAAGCTCTGAGCACGGACTTGATTGAGCCTATCAACATCCAAGCCTCTTTCCTCTGCCACTTGCATTAGTAAATCCTGGACAGAGTATTTCAAGATAAAAGCTCGAACTTTTTCCTTGTCAAAAGGAATGGAGAACAGTGCATAGGTTTCCTCAATCCCTGACAAAATAGCTTCATAGGAGTCCAATAAGGTCCCGTCTAAATCCCAAATAAAAGCCGTTTCTTGCATTTCTTATCCTTTCAATGTCATATAAGATTTGTAACGATAGCGTAGAAAAATCCAACGGAAACCATTATCCAAAAGCGTTCCAGCCCAAATACCAGGCAAACCCCATCCAAGAACAATTCCCATCAGGTAACCAGTTCCAATACGGATGCACCACATTCCAATACTTGTCGCATAAAAGGGAAGTCGGGCATTTCCCAAACCTTGCCAGACAGCTGTATAAATGACCGTCCCCGTTGTCATAGGAGTCCCTAAAAGTGAAAAAAGAGTCACTAAAACACTGGCTTTGATAGCCACAGGATCGCTGGTGTAGAGATAGCTTAGTGGTGTCCCGAGAGCATAGATACTAAGTGTTAAGGGCAACATGAGAAAGAAAGACAACCAAAAAGTTTGCTTACTTAGTCTGCCCACCCTTGCCCAATCATTCTCGCCTACTGCTCGAGCCACCTGCATGACTGTTGCTGTCGCAACACCAAAAGCAGGCATATAGTTGAACTGAGTTAAAACTTCACCGATAGCATTTCCCGCGACTGCCTCCGTCCCAAAGGAAACAACCAAGGCAATAATGACTACATCTCCAGCCCTCATCATGAGACGTTCTCCCGCTGCAGGTAAAGCCAAAGTCAGCAGGTCTTTATCCAGTCCAAACGTCGGTCTCATATATGGAAGTTTTAATTGTGACCACAAAATTACAACCCCGATCAAACGAGACAAAATAGTCCCCCAAGCTACACCAGCTATCCCCATATCAAGGATAAAAATGGCGACACTTGAAAAAAGGATATTTAAAGCATTGGATAAAAAACTAACATAAAGCGGCAGTCGAGGATTTTGGGTAGCGCGAATCAAGGCTCCTAAACTAGTCATCAAGCCCAAGAGAACAATTGATCCACCCACCAATGATAGGTATAAGCCACCACTTTCAGCCACAGCCTGTTCAGTACCCAAAAGACCAATCATCTCTTGACCTGCAAAGATGGACAAGCCACCTAAAATTAAACTCAATAGCAAGGTTATCTTGAGAGCTTCTGTCACATGGTAGGCTAGTCTAGACTGGTCCTTCTGCCCCACACTTTTTGATATGACACTCGAAATTGCTGCTCCCAAGGCAATAAAAATAGCCTGATAAATGGTGATAATATTTCCAGCTACAGACACACCCGAAATGGCGATCAACCCCAGATTAGCTACCAAGTAGCTATCTACCATCCCCATGAGCATCTGCAAGAAATTTTCACCCATGGCAGGTAAAGCTATGTTGAGAATATCCTTATTTTTCTTAAACAATCCTTCCTCCTGATGAAAAGAAACTCAGTTAGTTTCCCAACCGAGTTTACTTCCTCTGTTTTAAAGTCCTAAATAAGATTCTACTGCCGCCTGCATATCTGCCGCTGCAACAGTTGTCTTGTGACGAACTGGAGCTGTTTCAAGGCCATCAACTGCTGGTGGCACTGCCACTCCTGAAATTTCGTGCAACTGAGCCAAAGCCTCAAAGTCGCTCAAACCTGATTTCCCTGTTACAGCTTCTACTGCAACTACTGGGAATTTATATGGACTAGCTGTTGAAGCAATCACGGTCTTAGCCACATCGCCTGTCGCCGCTTGGTATTTTTTATATACGGCCGAAGCAACTGCTGTATGAGGGTCCTCAATATAAGCATCTGACTCATAAACACGCTTAATTTCTGCTACGGTTTCTGCTTCCGTCGCATACTCAGCTGCAAAGAGATCCAGAATCTCTGCATCAAAATTAGTCAACTCATACTGACCTTGAGTGTTCAAAGCATTCATAAGTTCAGCTGTCTTAACCGCATCATTTCCCAAAAGATGGAAAATCAAGCGCTCCAAGTTTGAAGACACCAAGATATCCATCGATGGGCTAGTAGTCACCTTAAACTCACGCTTCTTGTCGTAAACACGAGTTTTGAAGAAGTCTGTTAAGACATTGTTGTCATTTGAAGCACAGATTAACTTGCCAACTGGTAGACCGATTTGTTTAGCATAGAAAGCTGCTAAGATATTTCCAAAGTTCCCTGTCGGAACGGTGAAGTTAACCTTGTCACCAGCCTTAATCTCACCAGTTTTAACAAGCTGAGCGTAAGCATAAACATAATAGACAATCTGTGGTACCAAACGGCCGATATTCATAGAGTTAGCTGATGAAAACTGGAGCTTATTAGCTGACAATTTTTCACGTAGCTCAACATCATTGAACATATGCTTCACGTTGGTTTGTGCATCATCAAAGTTTCCATCAATGGCGATGACATGAGTATTATCACCAGTCTGAGTGGTCATTTGCAATTCTTGCACCTTGCTGACACCGTCTTTTGGATAAAAGACGATAATTTCAGTTCCAGGTACATCCGCAAATCCAGCCATGGCAGCTTTTCCAGTGTCTCCAGATGTTGCTGTCAAGATGACAATCTTGTTTTCCAAGCCATGTTTCTTAGCAGCTGTTGTCATAAAGTATGGCAAGATAGACAAGGCCATGTCTTTAAAGGCAATGGTTGATCCATGGAAGAGTTCCAAGTTGTATTGACCATCAAGTTTGACAAGAGGAGCAATAGCTGGAGTATCAAACTTGCTATCGTAGGCATTGTTGATACAGTAGTCCAACTCTTCTGCTGTAAAGTCATCCAAGAAGGCTGACAAGACAAGTTTGGCCACTTCTTGGTAAGAAGCATCTTTTAATGTGTCAAAATCCAAATCTACCTTTGGATAACTAACCGGAGTAAACAAACCTCCATCTGTTGCCAAACCTTGCAAAATCGCTTGGCTGGCTGTTACGGTATTTTTCGCATCACGCGTTGATTGATAAACTAATGTCATAAATCTCTATCCTTTATCTATAGTCTCATCCATTATAACATGATTTTTCAGAAAATTCTCCCTTTATAAGAAAATTATAGAGTCATTTCTTCTTTTAAAGGCTCTAAATAAGTCATTTCTCTCAGACCTCTACTCTCAAGTCCTTGCTCTGCTATAGCCAGCAAGTCTTTGGAGAACAGGACAACACCAGTTTTTTCCTCATTTGTGAGTTGTTTCTTAGAAAACTGTCGTCTCAAAGAATTGTAGTCACGACCAAAGTTCTCAAAGAAAGGAGCGGTTTCGAGATAAGTTTCAAGCTTGTCTAGATTTACCAACAAACCTAGATGAAAGGCTGCTGAAGCAAAGGTACGGTCTAGCGGTTGCGTACAAACACTACGGAATTCAATCGTCCCTCGAGTTGTTAAGTCTTGATATTGGTAACTACGGTGCGTCTGGAAGTCCTTCTCTTGAGGAACCAGAAGAGTTTCTTTTCCATTTAGAGTATAGGCAGGAATTTCATCAGTAGCCAGGTAATCTCTAGCCCGAATTGGAGAAAAATAGTAGGTTTCCCCATCTCGTTCTGCTGTAAAAATCGCAGAGCAGTCTAGATAATCAAAGAAATCATCCTCATCTTTGAAGAGTTTTGCATTGACACCGACATTCTCTGGATAAATTCCATGCATGGATTCTTCCCAAAAGATATCTCGTGAAATCCGAGTATCCCAGTCTGCTCCCGAAAACTCAGAATTGGCAAATAAGTAAGCTTTTGCTGCTTCAATCTGAGTGAAAGCATT
>CABPWC010000041.1 GCA_902461025.1 uncultured Streptococcus sp. | reverse complement strand
TAGCAGGAATAGCGTAAATGTGTGCTTTTTTCAAAATAGTTAACCTCTTCTATAAATTATAGTAACTATTATACTGAATGAGATATAAATGTCAACCTTTTTTAAAATAAAAGGTTACAAATCTGTAACGGCCGATTTAGAGTAAAAAAGAGACCAAGGGGTCTCTCTTTTCTTTTAACGCATGGTTACAAATTCTTCTGAGCCAGTTGGGTGGATAGCGACAGTAGCATCAAAGTCAGCTTTTGTAGCTCCCATCTTGACAGCAACTGCGAAACCTTGAATCATTTCGTCAACTCCGTAGCCGATTCCATGAAGTCCTACTACCTTTTCGTCTGCACCAGCTGTTACGAGCTTGAAGCGAGCTTCTTGACGGTGACTAGTAACGGCAGAATACATAGATGCAAATTTTGAAGTATAGACTTTAACGTTTTCTTGGCCGTACTCTTTGATAGCTTCTTCCTCAGTCAGACCGACTGCTCCGATTGCTGGGTGTGAGAAAACTACAGTTGGAATAGTCGTGTAGTCCATTTTTGCATTGGTTTTACCGTTGAAAAGTCTTTCGGAAAGGGTACGACCAGCCTTGATAGCAACAGGAGTTAGTTCCTTTTCACCTGTGACATCTCCAAGAGCGTAGATTCCGTCAACGACTGTGTTCTGGTATTCATCAACCTGGATAAAGCCGCGTTCATTGAGGGTGACACCAGCTTTTTCGAGTTGAAGTCCTTCAACATTTGGACGGCGACCAGTTGCCCAGATAACTTGACTGGCAGTATGAGTGCTGCCATCTTCGAAATGAATGGTAATGCCTTCTTCAGTTTCTTCAAGTTTAGCAGGAACCTTATGTGTGTGGAGGTTTAGTCCTGTATTTTCCATTTCTTGAACTAGACTCTCAACGATATAGCTATCAAATCCACGTAGTGGACGTTCACGACGGACAAATAAATCTGTCTGAACACCAAGTGTATGGAGTACACCAGCCAATTCGACAGCAATGTAACCAGCACCTAGAATAGCTACCGATTCAGGCAACTCTTCCCAGGCGAAGACATCATCTGAGCTACCACCTAGTTCAGCACCAGGAATAGCAGGGATATGAGGATGAGCTCCAGTCGCAATCACAATATGTTTAGCGTGGATCAATTCGCCATTAACGCTGACAGTATGAGCATCGACAAACTCGGCACGTCCTTCAATCAAATCAACTCCGTTGCGCTTGAAGCTTCCATCGTAAGACGAGCGGGCACGATCAATATAGGCTTCACGATTCTTACGAAGAGTTGCATAATCAAATTCGTTCCCAGTATTTGTGAATCCATAGTCAGGTCCATATTTGTGGATACTCTCTGCAATTTGGGCTCCATACCACATGATTTTTTTAGGGACACAGCCGAGGTTGACACAAGTTCCACCTAATTTCTTTTCCTCAATAACTGCCGCCTTAGCACCATGTTCACCAGCACGATTCATGGTAGCAATTCCCCCGCTACCTCCTCCGATGGCGATAATATCATATTCTCTCATAAGAAAGCTCCTTTAGTTGTTTTCTAGTCATATTCTATCTTTTTTTGAAAGTCAATGCAAAAATCTGCTACGCTTAAATTTCTTAAGAAAATGCTTGCAAAAATAAAAAAGAAGTTGTATTATATAACTAACACAACAATAAAAGATTTGGCGATTGTTTTTGGATAGTCAGAAAGCAATTGTCCATTTTTATAACTTGTGCTATAATCTTAATATATGTTTATAAATGAGGTATGGATATGAAAAAGAAGTCAAAAGCTAAAAAATGGCCCCTATTTACAGCTATAGGAGTTACGTCAGTTCTTGTAGTAGGAGCAGCTGCTGTCCTTCTATTGAGACAACCAAATCAAGCTGCAACACAAGACGAAACTGCAAAAATCGTTCTTGCCAAAGAGGGGTCAGTGGCTTCATCGGTTCTCTTATCTGGTACCGTAACAGCTCAAAATGAGCAATATGTTTATTATGACGCTAGTAAAGGTGACTTGGATGAGGTTTCGGTCTCTGTCGGAGATAAGGTAAGTGAAGGCCAAGCTCTTGTTAAGTATAGTAGTACTGAAGCTCAGGCTGCCTATGATGCTGCCAGTCGTGCAGTTGCTAAAGCTGACCGTCATATCAATGAATTGAATGAGGCTCGAAATACTGCTGCAGCAACACCTGTGCTCCCTCAAGCTGGGATTGAAGGCGCTACGGACCAAACCCAAGCACAATCTTCTACATCAGCTACAGCTTCTATCGATTCACAAATCAGTGATGCACGTGATGTTCGTGCAGACGCGGCAGCGCAACTTGAAAAAGCCCAGGCACAGTTGGATGCAGCTACAGTTTTGAGTACAGTAGAAGGTACAGTTGTCGAAGTCAATCGCAATGTTTCAAAATCTCCAACAGGAAATAGCCAAGTATTGGTACATATCGTTAGTAACGACAACTTGCAGGTCAAGGGAGAACTTTCTGAGTACAACCTTGCCAATCTATCTGTAGGCCAAGAAGTTACCTTTACTTCAAAGGTTTACCCAGATAAAACTTGGAATGGTAAGATTAGCTATATTTCAAATTATCCAAAGAACAGTAGCGAAGCAAGTAGTAGCTTAGCTGGTTCAAACACAGGTTCTAAATACCCATATACGGTCGATGTAACTAGTGAAATTGGCGATTTGAAACAAGGTTTTTCTGTCAGTGTCGAAGTGAAAAGTATGAGTAAAGCATTGCTTGTTCCTATTACAAGTATCGTCATGGAAGAAGATAAAAACTATGTTTGGATTCTTGATGAAAATCAAAAGGCCAAAAAGGTTGAAGTTGGATTGGGCAATGCAGATGCAGAAAACCAAGAAATCACATCTGGTCTGACAGATGGAGCAAAAGTCATCAGTAATCCGACAGCTTCCTTGCAAGAAGGAAAAGAGGTGAAGACTGATGAAGCAACTAATTAGCCTCAAAAATATCTGCCGTAGCTATCGAAATGGTGATCAAGAGCTTCAAGTTCTCAAAAACATTAACCTTGAAGTTCACGAGGGAGAATTCGTGGCTATCATGGGACCGTCTGGTTCTGGTAAGTCTACCCTCATGAATACCATTGGTATGTTAGATACACCTACAAGTGGTCAGTATTTTCTAGACGGAAAAGAAGTGGCCGGTTTGGGTGAAAAACAATTAGCCAAGGTTCGAAATCAAGAAATCGGCTTTGTCTTTCAACAATTCTTTCTCTTGTCCAAAATGAATGCTCTACAAAATGTAGAACTCCCTTTGATTTATGCAGGAGTTGCTGCATCAAAACGTCGTAAATTAGCAGAAGAGTATCTGGAAAAGGTTGAACTGACCGAGCGTAGCCATCACTTACCATCAGAATTATCGGGTGGTCAGAAGCAGAGGGTTGCCATTGCGCGTGCATTGGTCAATAATCCTTCTATCATCTTGGCAGACGAACCAACTGGAGCTCTTGATACTAAAACTGGAAATCAAATCATGCAACTCTTGGTTGAATTAAACAAAGAAGGAAAAACCATCATTATGGTTACGCATGAGCCTGAAATTGCTGCCTATGCGAAACGTCAAATCGTCATCCGAGATGGTGTCATTTCGTCTGATAGTGGTATCGTAGAAAAGGAGGAAAACTAAGATGCAGAATCTGAAATTTGCCTTTTCATCTATCATGGCTCACAAGATGCGGTCCTTCCTGACCATGATTGGTATCATCATCGGTGTTTCCTCAGTTGTCGTTATCATGGCCTTGGGAGATTCCATGTCTCGTCAGGTCAATAAAAATTTGACCAAATCCCAGAAAAATATTCATGTCTTTTTCTCACCTACCAAGAGTACAGATGGTTCCTTCACCCAAAAACAATCTGCCCTGACCTTGTCTGGCGGACAAGAAGAAGATATTGTTGAACCACCAAAACCTCAAGAAGCTTGGGTCAAGGAAGCTGCTAAGCTCAAGGGAGTGGATAGCTACTATGTGACCAACTCAGCCAATGTGACCTTGACTTATAAGGATAAAAAGGTCGAACACGCTAACATGACCGGTGGGAATGTCACTTATATGGATGCGGTCGAAAATGAAATTATTGCAGGTCGTGGACTTAGAGCGCAAGATTATAAGGATTTCGCAAGTGTGATTATCCTAGATGAAGAACTAGCCAATAGCCTTTTTGGTTCAGCAAAAGATGCCCTCAACCAGATTGTTGAAGTAAATGAAATCAGTTACCGTGTTATTGGTGTTTATGCAAGTAAAGAAGCTAAGGCTGCAAAAACCTTTGGCGTTGGAGGGCTCCCGATTACGACTAATACATCTCTAGCGGTCAATTTTAACACAGATGAGATTTCAAATATTGTCTTTCGTGTCAATGATACTAGCTTGACCCAGACTTTAGGACCAGAGCTGGCTAGAAAAATGACAGAGATTGCAGGCCTCCAACAAGGGGAGTATCAGGTTGCCGATGCAACGGAAGCCTTCAACGAAGTTCAACAACTCTTTGGCTTCATAACAACGATTATTAGTGCTATTGCGGGGATTTCCCTTTTTGTCGGTGGTACTGGTGTTATGAACATTATGCTCGTCTCAGTGACAGAGCGTACCCGTGAGATTGGTCTACGTAAAGCGCTAGGAGCAACACGTGGGAATATTCTAGTTCAGTTCTTGATTGAATCTATGATTTTAACCATGTTAGGTGGCTTCATTGGTCTTCTGCTCGCTGCAGGGGTGACTATGCTTGCAGGTGTTCTTCTTCAAAACATGATTGCAGGAATCGAAGTAGGTGTATCCATCCCAATCGCCCTCTTTAGTCTAGCGGTCTCAGCTGGTATCGGTATGATATTTGGTGTTTTACCAGCCAATAAAGCCTCTAAGCTGGATCCTATCGAAGCACTTCGCTATGAATAAGATAATCAACAGGAAAAACAAGATGGACACTTGTCTATCTTGTTTTTTGTATGGATTTCTCTATCGAAAATCACTAAAAATGTGGTATAATGAAGTGTTAGAAAAACAGGTTTCATTAGCCTGGAAAGGAAATATTATGTCTGAAAAGAATTTTTATATTACAACACCGATTTACTATCCATCTGGTAAACTTCATATCGGTTCTGCCTACACAACTATCGCATGTGATGTCCTAGCACGTTACAAACGCCTGATGGGCTACGATGTCTTTTATCTGACTGGTCTTGATGAGCATGGTCAAAAGATTCAACAAAAAGCAGAAGAAGCTGGCATCACGCCTCAAACCTATGTTGATGGCATGGCAGTTGGTGTTAAAGAACTCTGGAAATTACTGGATATCTCATATGATAAATTTATCCGTACAACTGATGACTACCATGAAAAAGTGGTGGCTCAAGTCTTTGAACGCTTGCTTGCTCAAGATGACATCTACCTAGGTGAATATTCTGGTTGGTACTCAGTCTCAGATGAGGAATTCTTTACAGAAAGCCAGCTTGCAGAAGTCTTCCGTGACGAAGCTGGAAATGTAACTGGTGGTATCGCTCCATCAGGTCACGAAGTGGAGTGGGTTTCAGAAGAATCTTACTTCCTTCGCCTCAGCAAATACCAAGACCGTTTAGTCGAATTTTTCAAATCACATCCTGACTTTATCACTCCTGATGGCCGTCTCAATGAAATGCTACGTAACTTTATCGAGCCTGGCTTGGAAGACTTGGCAGTTTCTCGTACAACCTTTACCTGGGGTGTACCAGTCCCATCAAATCCAAAACACGTTGTCTACGTTTGGATCGATGCCCTTCTTAACTATGCGACTGCTCTTGGTTACGGTCAAGAGGATCATGCTAACTATGATAAATTCTGGAATGGAACAGTCTTCCATATGGTCGGAAAAGACATCCTTCGTTTCCACTCAATCTACTGGCCAATCCTTCTCATGATGTTGGATATGAAGTTGCCTGACCGTTTGATTGCCCACGGTTGGTTTGTCATGAAAGACGGCAAGATGTCTAAGTCTAAAGGGAATGTCGTTTATCCTGAAATGTTGGTAGAGCGCTATGGTCTCGATCCACTTCGTTACTACCTCATGCGTAGCCTTCCAGTTGGTTCAGACGGCACCTTTACTCCAGAGGACTATGTAGGGCGTATCAACTATGAATTAGCGAATGACCTCGGAAACCTCCTCAACCGTACGGTTTCAATGATTAACAAGTACTTTGATGGTCAAATCCCTGCCTATGTAGAAGGTGTAACAGACTTTGACAATGAACTTGCGCAAGTGGCAGAACAATCAATCGCTGACTATCATACCTACATGGAAGCAGTTGACTATCCACGTGCACTTGAAGCAGTTTGGACACTTATTTCACGTACCAACAAATACATCGATGAGACAGCTCCATGGGTACTGGCTAAGGACGAAGCTCTTCGTGACCAATTGGCAAGTGTGATGAGCCACTTGGCAGCTAGCCTTCGTGTCGTTGCTCACTTGATTGAGCCGTTTATGATGGAGACTAGTCGTGCAGTATTGACTCAACTTGGTCTAGCAGAAGTTTCTAGCCTTGAAAACTTGAGCTTGGCTGATTTCCCTGCAGGTGTGACTGTAGTTGCCAAAGGAACACCAATCTTCCCACGTCTGGATATGGAAGAAGAAATCGCCTATATCAAGGAACAAATGGAAGGCAACAAGCCAGCCGTCGAAAAAGAATGGAATCCAGATGAAGTTGAACTCAAACTCAACAAGGAAGAAATTAAGTTTGAAGACTTTGACAAAGTTGAAATCCGTGTCGCAGAAGTCAAAGAAGTGTCTAAAGTAGAAGGTTCTGACAAGTTGCTTCAATTCCGCTTAGATGCTGGTGATGGTGAAGATCGTCAAATCCTTTCTGGTATTGCGAAATTCTATCCAAACGAACAAGAATTAGTCGGCAAGAAAGTACAAATCGTTGCCAACCTTAAACCACGTAAAATGATGAAAAAATATGTCAGCCAAGGGATGATTCTCTCAGCTGAACATGATGGCAAATTAACCCTTCTCACAGTTGATCCAGCTGTACCAAACGGAAGTGTGATTGGCTAAGATTTAAAGAGGCTGGGACAAAAGTCCTAGCCTCTCAATTGTCTTTGGATTGTCGAGTAAGACGCAGTGGTTGAGTGGGCTCTACTATGCTGATTTCATCAGCTTTTACAGCCCTACTCAACTGTGCGGAGGTGGGACGAGGAAATCGAATTCTAACGAATGACCGATTTCTGTCCCACTCTCTTTCTTTTATAAGGTATCAGTTGATAAAAGTGGCAATCTGCTCTATAATGAAGAAAAACGGAGGAAGTTGCCATGAAATACATTCAATTTGGTCAAGAGAAAAGAGAATTGTCCGAAATCATTCTAGGCATGATGCGAATCAGTGACAAGTCGGTTAAAGAGGTTGAGGAGTTGGTTGAAACAGCCCTATCTGTAGGAATCAATGCCTTTGACTTGGCAGATATCTATGGTGGAGGTCGTTGCGAAGAATTACTGGGACAAGTGTTAAAGCATCGTCCTGACCTGCGAGAAAAGATGTGGATCCAGTCCAAGTGTGGCATTCGCATAGAAGAATTTACCTATTTTGATTTTTCAAAAGATTATATTTTAGAATCAGTAGACGGAATTCTACAACGATTGCAGGTTGATTACCTAGATAGCTTGCTTCTCCATCGTCCAGATGCTTTGATGGAAGCTGATCAAGTGGCTCAAGCCTTTGAAATTCTGCACAAATCAGGTAAAGTTCGAGACTTCGGTGTGTCCAATCAAAATCCTATGATGATGGAATTACTGAAGAAAGAGGTCAAACAACCTTTATCTATCAATCAATTACAACTAAGCGCAGCTTTCACGCCAGGATTTGAATCAGGTTTCCATGTCAATATGGAAGGTGACAAGGCAGCTTTGCGTGATGGTAGCGTCTTTGAATACTGCAAATTAAATGACATGGTTATTCAGGCCTGGTCAGTCTTGCAGTTCGGATATTTCAAAGGGAATTTTGTCGGCAATGAGAAGTTTCAACAACTAAACCAAGTCCTAAATCGACTAGCCTTAAAATACGCTGTGAGCCCATCAGCTATTGCTATCGCTTGGGTGTTACGCTATCCAGCTAAGATGCAGGCAGTAGTAGGAACAACTAACCCTAAACATTTGATAGAAGCAAGCCAAGCAAGTAATGTCAACCTGACTCGAAAAGAATGGTATGAGATTTACCTAGCAGCAGGGAATGATTTGCCATAGAAAAAAATGCATTTTAAGAAATCACAGTCAAAAAGCCGTTGAAAAACGGTTTTTTGTTATAATGAAATTAAGATTTATAGATAACAAAGGAGAAAAACATGACATTCGAAGAAATCCTGCCTGGACTAAAGTCAAAAAAGAAATATGTACGTACTGGATGGGGTGGAGCAGAAAACTATGTGCAGCTTTTTGATACCATCGAGCAAAATGGAGTGGCTCTGGAAGTGACACCTTATTTCCTCATTAACGTGTCTGGTGAAGGCGAAGGCTTTTCCATGTGGAGTCCAACTCCCTGTGATGTTCTAGCGACAGACTGGGTGGAAGTACATGACTAGACGAGTTTTGGTGACAGGAGTTAGCTCAGGAATTGGTCTGGCTCAAGCTCGACTCTTTTTAGAAAAAGGTTATCAGGTTTTTGGAGTGGATCAGGGTGAAAATCCTGATTTACAGGGTGACTTTTACTTTTTACAACGTGATTTAACGTTTGACTTGGAACCAATTTTTGACTGGTGTCCTGAGGTAGATGTCTTGTGCAATACAGCGGGAGTATTGGATGATTACAAACCGCTTCTTGAGCAAAGCGCTCAGGAGATTCAGGAAATCTTTGAGATCAACTATGTGACTCCGGTAGAGCTGACACGGCATTATCTGACTAAAATGTTGGAGAAGAAGCGAGGGATCATCATCAATATGTGTTCCATTGCTTCAAGTCTAGCAGGCGGAGGTGGGCACGCCTATACCTCTTCTAAACATGCCTTAGCAGGATTTACCAAGCAATTAGCTTTAGACTATGCTGAAGCTGGGCTTCAGGTTTTTGGCATTGCTCCTGGTGCAGTTAAGACAGGTATGACCGCTGCCGACTTTGAACCAGGTGGTCTGGCAGACTGGGTAGCAAGTGAAACACCTATCAAACGCTGGATTGAGCCAAGTGAAATAGCTGAAGTTAGCCTCTTCCTAGCAAGTGGGAAAGCGAGTGCTATGCAGGGACAGATTCTGACTATTGATGGTGGTTGGTCTTTGAAGTAATATAGTTGATACTCAATGAATATGTGGAGGTGAACTATGAAAAGAGATGAGTTTGGATTCGTCTTACCCAATCTCTACTATCAGTTTTTAACGGAGTGTAAAGAGATTGACCCTTATGAAATTGGAGATACTGGTATCTGTTTGTATGCCAGGGAGGATCTTCAAGAGCGTAATGAGACTTATCAGATTGAGGAAGTAGAGCCAGATTACTTTATGATTGGACAGGAAGGAGACTTGGCTTACTTTATTAAGAAAAATTCTGATGATTGCATTTATGAAAATGACTTAGGAGTTTTAGGTTCCTTGGAAATGCAAAAAGTAGCTGCAAACGTCTATGACTTTATTGATAAGGTATTGGAAGAAAAATTGTAGAAAACTGAAGGGAGTAATCATGTTTAGGATGCTTGATGAAGATTCACCGATTTCAAAAGAAGACCTTTTACAATTTGAGGAGATTCTTGGAAAGAAATTGCCAAAAACTATGTTGGACTTTTATCTCAAGCACAACGGTGGCCAGCCCCAAGTAAGGGGTGTCCACGATGAACATCATCTCTTTCCTTTTAATTCCTTTGATTCACTTGATGAGATGAGGAAGTCTATGAAATGGTTTGACGATGATGCTGTGCCCGCGGGATTTAAGGGCACAGATCTTCTCCATTTTGCTTATGATCCTGGATCGGGTCACTATGCTCTTTCGCTAAGGGCAGAGGATTATGGCAAGGTTTACTTCTATGTTTTAGAAGAAAAAGCTGAGTTGTATGGTCAATGGCCATCTTTTGAGGATTTTTTGGATTCCTTTGTTGAAGAGTGAGACGAAAAAGGAGATGGGATGCGGAAATACCAAGAACTTTCACTAGAGCAGATAATTGAGCAGATGCGCGTGGACGAGTCTTCTTCAGATGATTTTTGCCTCTATGGTAAGGAGGATGGAGAACTGGCACTAGAAAGGCTCTATTGGGTATCAGATTATCCGGATGCCGTGGAAGACCGTGATGTCTACTCGGCTGATGTAGCGGAGCAAGATCTCCAGCTAGTCTACTATGGAGAGCAGTTGTTTGATGTTCTCTCGGTTGCACTTGAGGAAAAACCAAATGCAAGTCACCAAGACTTGGTTGATGCTTTAAATTATTATAATGAGCACGATATCTTTATGAACTTTGAAAGCTAGTAAGCATACTAGATTTATGCAGTTTCATTGATAATTAACAAATACAACAAGGAGTTAAGAAATGATAGATTACGAAAACATAAATGAAAAAATTGCCCCTTTTAACCTGCTTGTATATGATGAGGATCCTCAAAATGTTCGAGGGTCGCTCATTTATTACCCTGATGGAGAATACAGACAGGAAGTGTTTGACACTCGAGAAGAGGAGGGATTTGAAGGAAATGGCTACGATTGGGCATCCTTGGCTTTGGTATTTTTGGAGGAAAAAATGCCTGAATTAAGCGATACTATCGACTTTGATCCTGAAGGAAGTATGTTTTGCGCCTATTCTTCCAAGGTGGACACCTTGGCTAAATTCGCTTTAGAATTTAAAGAATTTTGCGATGATATTGAAGCTATGAAAGACTTGTTCAGTCGAGCAGAGTTGGATTAGTTGACTAAAATAGTTTTAAATTTTTGGAAAGAGAATAGAAAGGAATTCAGATGAAGCTACCAGAAGTAGTTGAGCTAGAGGAAAATCATCCAGATCTACATCTCTATTTAGATAAAATATTAAAAAAGAATAAGAAGACCCAAGCTAGCTATCTCGAATCACTGAATCGTCTGGCCTATTTACTTTATCTGGATGATCAAGAGGAAATGGCTAAGAAATTATTAGAGAGTATTATACAAGTTCCATTTGAAGGGAATTATAATACCTGGACCTTTGTTGACAGCTCTCTGGTTTTATTGGCCTATCTGGAAAGAGAAAAAGAAAATCAGGTATTGGTCTATAAAAAACTTCTTTTATCTCCATTAGAACAAGGGGAGGAATCTACTCAAAAAATAAGAAAGAGAGTTCATCAGAGATTTTTGAATGGTGATAGCCTGGAGCAAAAGCTTGCAAAAATCGAGCAGGCTCCAAGCCCTGAATCAGAAATGGAACGTCGTCTGCTGTACCTGACAGATTTATTGAAGATTCACCTATTTATTACTGAGTCAACTTGTGAAGAGACAGATATCCAGACAAAAATCGAAGAGAATATGGAGATACTAAAGAAGTATATCAAGGAGCATGAAATCTATAGCCTCTTTCCTTTTAAGGGATAAGGTGAGCTAGCAATCTTGGATTTTTATACTCTTCGAAAATCAAATTCAAACCATGTCAGCTTCGCCTTGCCGTACTCAAGTACAGCCTGCGGCTAGCTTCCTAGTTTGCTCTTTGATTTTCATTGAGTATTAGAAAGAGTGGAATATGGAAATCAAAAAACACTTTGGTGTATATGGAGTCTGTTTTCAAGACGGGAAACTTCTCTGTATTGAGAAAACGAGAGGACCTTATCAGCATCGATTTGATCTACCGGGTGGTAGTCAGGAAATCGGTGAGGGGTTGACAGAAACTCTCCAGAGAGAAGTTCTGGAAGAGACAGGCTATACGCTTAGACATTATTCAAACCCTAGAATTTATGATGTGCTAGTTCAAGAAGACGGGAAAGACTTCGCAGTACATCATATCATGGCCTTTTATGATGTAGTACTTGATTTCGAACGCTCTCAAAGATCCCTTCCTCAGGAGCTTCTTGATGGAAGCAATGATTCAGCAAATGCACTTTGGTTGAATTTGGAAGAAATTACTGCAGACAATGTCTCTCCCTTAGTATTAAAGGTGAAGGCAGAGTTATTAGGATTTCCGGAATTAGAACTGACAAGCTATAGTAATTGGAAGGTGAAAGATGAGAAATCAACTAGCTCTTAGTGGAGAAAAAATTATTGAAAAAGTTTATCCCCATTTATTGCACCACGTCGGCTTGATTCGTGGGGAATACTTGCTAAGAGAGCTTAATCAAAACATACTGTTACCAAGTTGTCAGCAATTTGTAAGAGATTATCTAGACACTATTTGCTCCTTGTACTCAGATGAAGAGGTATGGTATCGTTTTTCTGAATTAACGAATACAGAAGCAAATATTCTAGACGGGACTAAAGAGTATTTTGACGAACGCCACCCCTTATTTGGATACAGA
>CABPWC010000040.1 GCA_902461025.1 uncultured Streptococcus sp. | reverse complement strand
AGGTGGGACGACGAAATCGAATTCTAACGAATTACCGATTTCTGTCCCACTCTCTATTGCTACAAGAGCTGGACTTAGTTGAGTTCTTTTGCAGCTGCAATAGCGGCTTCAAAGTCTGGCTCGCTATTGATATTATCCACGTATTCGACGTAGCGAATGGTATTATCGACATCGAGAACAAAAACTGCGCGTGCAAGCAGATGCCATTCATTGATTAAGAGGGCGTAATCGCGTCCAAAGGAGTGGTCGAAGTAGTCTGAAAGCATGATGGCATTCTCAATTCCCTCTGCGCCACACCAGCGTTTTTGTGCAAATGGAAGGTCCATAGATACCGTTAGGACAACAGTGTTGTCTAAGCTAGCCAATTCTTGGTTAAAGCGACGAGTCTGAAGCGAGCAGATGCCTGTATCGATAGAAGGGATGACACTCAAGATCTTTTTCTTGCCTTCAAAGTCAGCCAGTGTTTTTTTAGAGAGGTCAGTCGTTGTGAGAGAGAAATCAAGTGCTTTGTCTCCTACTTGTAGTTGTTTTCCTGTAAACGTAACAGGGTTTCCAAGGAATGTAGTCATAAGCTACTCCAATCTTTTTTCTTTCATTTTACATTAAATGTTCAGACTCTTCCAATAATTTGACTGAAATTTAAATAGGCAAAAAACGCCAATTCATGGTGACTGACGTTTTTTAATGGATTATTTTGACAAACCTTCAGCAATCTTGTCAAGGTTGTATTTCATCATGTTGTAGTAGCTGTCACCTTCTTTACCTTCTTCAGCAATTGAGTCAGTAAAGATTTGTGCGTAAATTGGAATATTTGTGTCTTTAGAAACAGTCTTCATTGGACGATCATCGACACTGGATTCAACAAATAGTGATGGAACTTTCATTTGGCGAAGTTTTTCAACCAAAGTCTTGATTTGGTCAGGTGTTCCTTCTTCTTCAGTATTGATTTCCCAGATGTAAGCACTTGGGACACCGTAAGCTTTAGAGAAGTATTTGAAGCATCCTTCGCTGGTTACGATGAGTTTCTTGTCCGCATCAATAGCGTTAAATTTCTCTTTGGCTTCCTTGTCAAGCTTGTCTAGTTTTTCAGTGTATTCTTTGAGATTCTTTTCGTAGAATTCCTTGTTGCTAGGGTCTTTGGCGATGAGTTGCTTAGCAATATTTTGAGCATAGATGATCCCATTTTCAAGATTGAGCCAAGCGTGTGGGTCTTCTTTCCCTTTTTCATTTTCCCCTTCTAGGTAGATGACATCAACGCCTTCACTAACTGCAAAGTAGTCTTTGTTTTCAGTTTTCTTAGCATTCTCAACTAATTTTGTAAACCAGGCATTTCCACCTGTTTCAAGGTTGATACCATTGTAGAAAATTAAGTCGGCTTGCGAAGTTTTCTTGACGTCTTCTGGTAGTGGCTCGTACTCGTGTGGATCTTGTCCTACAGGCACGATACTATGAAGATCAATCTTGTCTCCTGCGATATTTTTAGTAATATCAGCGATGATAGAGTTAGTTGCTACAACCTTTAGTTTTTGGTTTGTAGATGCTGTGTCTTTTTTTCCGCTAGCACAGGCAGCTAATCCAATGATAGCAAGAAAAAGAACAAGCAATGTACCTAATTTTTTCATTATATTCCTCCAGAGGGGCTCCCTCATTATTGTTTGATTTTTTTATTTTTCAGCTTCAGATAACGTTGTTTTGGTGCGATAAAGAAACTGATGAGAAAGAAACTTGCAGATGTCAGCACGATACTTGAACCTGCAGCCAGGTTAAAGCTATAACCGATAAAAAGTCCCAAGACAGAAGCTAGAGCTCCCAAGCCTGATGAAAGAAAAATCATGGTCTTTAGACTATTGGCGTAAAGATAAGCTGTCGCGGCTGGAGTAATCAGCATGGCTACGATAAGGATGGTTCCGACACTTTGCATAGCAGTCACTGACACCAAAGTCAAGAGTATCATGAGTAGATAGTGGTAGAAATTAACTGGCATGCCCATAGCTTTGGCTAGGAGTTCATCAAAGGATGTAATCAAGAGTTGCTTGAAGAAAATCCCGATAATCAATAGAATGAGAGCTCCCATACCGATGGTAATATACATGTCTATGTCTTGCACAGCTAAGATATTCCCAAAGAGAATATGGAAGAGGTCAGTCGAGCTTTTAGCCACACTAATCAAGATAATGCCCAGAGCCAATAAAGATGAAAAGGTAATCCCAATGGCAGTGTCACTCTTGATAATAGAGTTCCCCTTGATGTAGGTGATGATGACAGAGGCAAGCAGTCCAAAGATGATAGCACCAATAAAGAAGTCAATTCCTAAAATAAAAGAAAGAGCTACACCAGGTAAGACAGCGTGCGAGATAGCATCTCCCATAAGGGACATACCACGGAGAATGATAAAGCATCCGACCGCTCCAGCAACAATACCAATCACAACAGCTGTAATCAAGGCATTTTGGAGAAAGTGGAAGTTCTGCAATCCATCTATAAATTCTGCAATCATAGGTCACCTCCATTGAAAAAGAGTCGGTCACCATAAGCTTGTTTGAGATTGGCTTGGGTGAAGGTCTCCTTTGTTGGACCAAAGGCAATTAGCTCCTTGTTGAGAAGGAGTACCTGGTCAAAATAATGGGCAACCTTGCCGAGGTCATGGTGAACGATAAGGACAGTCTTGTCAGCTTTTTTAAGTTCTCTCAGCGTGTTCATGATGATCTCTTCACTGACAGAGTCAATCCCCACAAAGGGCTCGTCTAAGAGAATATAATCAGCATCTTGAACTAGACAACGGGCAATCAAGACACGCTGGAATTGGCCACCAGAGAGTTGACTAATCTGACGATCTGCGTAGTCAGAAAGTCCAACAATTTCTAGTGCTTCAGCCACCTTTTGCCAGTGGTTTGCTTTTAAAGTGTGAAAGAGTGGAATGGATGGATAGAGTCCCAGAGAGACACATTCTTTTACCTTGATAGGGAAGTTGTAGTCGATATGAATTTTTTGCTCGACATAGGCAACTTTCTTAAGAGATTTTTTCATTTCTTTATCTTCGATAAAAGCATGTCCTTCATGTGGGATAATGCCCAGCATACCTTTTAATAATGTTGATTTCCCGGCGCCGTTTGGACCAATAATTCCGGTAATCGTTGGTCCTTGGAGCACTAGTGAAATATCCTTAAGTGCCAACGTTTCTTTGTAGGAGACACTGAGGTTTTCGATACGTATCATACAGTTGTATTCCTCCTGGATTTTAATATACCTTAATTTTATTTTTAAGTCAAGTTAATTTTGGTAAAAATTTAAAATATTAATGATGAAATCGATCAGTAAGAGACGGCATTTTTAATTGCATTCCCCAGGGATTTTTGCTAAGCTAAGAATAAGTGAAAAATGAAAGCGAGAACAAGATGACACGATATCAAGATGATTTTTATGATGCTATAAATGGTGAGTGGGAAAAGACTGCGGTCATTCCAGCTGACAAATCGCGAACAGGTGGTTTTATCGACCTTGATGAAGAAATCGAAGACTTGATGCTAACAACAACTGACAAGTGGTTGGCTGGAGAAGATGTTCCTGAAGATCCCATCCTAGCAAACTTTGTCAAATACCATCGTATGGTCAGAGATTTCGACAAGCGAGAAGCTGATGGCATCAAGCCAGTCCTTCCTATGCTTAAGGAATACCAAGATTTGGAGAGCTTCGCGGACTTTACAAGAAAGCTAGCAGAGTTTGAATTAGCTGGTAAACCAAACTTCCTTCCATTTGGAGTATCACCAGACTTTATGGATGCTAGAACCAATGTTCTCTGGGCTAGTGCTCCAGGAACTATCTTGCCTGATACAACCTACTATGCGGAAGACCATCCACAGCGTGAGGAATTATTGAACCTTTGGAAAGAAAGTACTGCTAATCTCCTCAAAGCCTATGACTTCTCAGATGAAGAAATTGAAGATCTTTTAGAGAAACGATTGGAATTGGACCGTCGTATCGCAGCAGTCGTACTTTCAAACGAAGAGAGTTCAGAATACGCCAAACTTTACCATCCTTATTCTTATGAAGATTTCAAAAAGTTTGCCCCTGCTCTGCCTTTAGATGACTTTTTCCAGGCTGTTCTTGGTCAAGTACCTGATAAGGTCATTGTAGATGAAGAACGTTTCTGGCAAGCAGCAGAGCAATTTTATAGTGAAGAAGCTTGGCCTCTACTCAAAGCAACCTTGATCTTAGGTGTAGTCAATCTTTCAACGAGCTATTTAACAGATGAGATTCGCATTTTGTCAGGTGCTTATGGCCGTGCCCTTTCAGGAGTTCCAGAAGCCCAAGACAAGCGCAAGGCTGCTTACCACTTAGCCCAAGGACCATTCAAACAAGCGCTCGGTCTTTGGTATGCACATGAAAAATTCTCTCCAGAAGCGAAAGCTGATGTAGAGAAAAAAGTGGCAACCATGATTGATGTTTATAAGGAACGTTTGGCTAAGAACGACTGGCTGACACCTGAAACACGAGAAAAAGCTATCGTCAAACTCAATGTTATCAAGCCTTATATCGGTTATCCAGAAGAACTGCCAGCTCGCTATAAGGACAAGGTAGTGGATGAATCTGCTAGCCTCTTTGAGAATGCTCTTACCTTTGCGCGTGTTGAAATCAAGCATAGTTGGAGCAAGTGGGATCAGCCGGTTGACTACAAGGAGTGGGGAATGCCAGCTCATATGGTCAATGCCTACTACAATCCACAAAAGAACTTGATTGTCTTCCCAGCTGCGATTTTACAGGCACCATTCTATGACTTGCATCAGTCATCTTCTGCCAACTATGGTGGTATCGGTGCGGTTATTGCCCATGAAATCTCTCACGCCTTTGATACTAATGGAGCTTCCTTTGATGAAAATGGAAGCCTCAAGGATTGGTGGACAGAGAGTGACTATGCAGCCTTTAAAGAAAAAACTCAGAAGGTTATCGACCAGTTTGATGGTCAAGAATCTTATGGTGCAAAAATCAATGGCAAATTAACTGTATCCGAAAACGTTGCGGACCTTGGAGGAATTGCTGCAGCGCTAGAAGCTGCTAAGAGAGAACCAGACTTTTCAGCTGAAGAGTTCTTCCATAACTTTGCTCGTATCTGGCGTATGAAAGGTCGCCCAGAGTTAATGAAACTCATGGCCAGCGTTGATGTGCACGCCCCAGCTAAACTCCGTGTTAACATCCAAGTGCCAAACTTTGATGACTTCTTTACAACCTATGATGTCAAAGAAGGCGACGGCATGTGGCGTTCACCAGAAGACCGTGTGATTATTTGGTAATCAAAAAACCAAGGATGATTGTCCTTGGTTTTTATGTTTTAGAAAAATGGATTGAAGGTTTTTTCGTGCGCGATAGTCGTAGCAGGTCCGTGCCCTGGATAGACATCGTAGTTTGGAAGGGTGAAGAGCTGGGTTTGGACACTATGAAGGAGTTGTTCCATACTACCAGTTGGCAAGTCTGTCCGACCAATGGTTTCTCGGAAAAGGGCATCTCCCGTTAAGACCAAGTGTCCATCTGGGAAAACCAATGAAACTCCACCGATAGAGTGGCCTGGCGTTGGTAAGACTGTGAAGCGGAATTCTTCAATCTGGTATTCTTCATGAAAGACATAAGTGTGTTCAGCTGGTTTGCAGATGACATCTGCCATATCGTCATGTCGAGGGAGACCTGAAAGGTTGTCAACAGGAGTATAGAGCCAAGAAGCTTCACTTTCTGCCACATAGACTGGAGGATTTCCATAAGTATCTCTGACCAAATCAAGACTCATAATATGGTCGTAGTGAGTGTGGGTCAGAAGAATTGCACAGACCGGTTTGTTGATGGTTTCAATAGTCTTCCGAATGGCCTCCCAATGGCTACCAGGATCGACTACAATCAGGTGTTGCTCCCCTTCAAGATAATAAGTATTTTCATAGGCGACAGGATTCACAGTTTTATGGATTTTCATAGGATTTCCTCTTTCATAGATTTACAGTTTCTAGTATAACACAGAAGCAGAAAATAAGGAATCAACAAAAGAGTCCCTCCATAAAGGAAGGGACTTTTAACTTTTTAAAAATGATTTTTCCAGGCTTGGAAGCGTGCATCCAGTAGGAGTTGTGTCAGATTTTTTAAGATTTCGACTTGCTCGGGCTCCAGTGTCTGGGCTTGAGAAACAAGTTGTCGAACATGGTCGATAGCATTTCTAGAAGATAAATCATTGATGGAAGTGATTCCAGATTCTAGGATGGTTCCAAAGAAGAGATCAAAGTAGAGCTCTAGTTCTTCATCGGGCACACTGTCCACCCATTCTTTAAGAGCGTCTTTGATTTGCAGACTTTCGCTACTAATTTCCTCTAGTTGGACAAAGTGGTGTCCTTCAGTTAGCCAGCTGAAAGTATTGTGTTGAGCGATTCCACCGAGAGCCGTAGATTTGACGACAATAGGAGTATCAGGCACTTCAAGCATCATGCCGATGACAGAACCTTGTGGGACATAACGGTGAAATTTAGGGATAACATCTTGATAACCAGTCGTTTCTGTCAGATGAGCCTGCAAACCAGGAGCATCGTAGGTATAAACTGCTGATATCTTTTCCTGCAATTCAGGCTGGATTTGACTAGCAGCAAAGACGGCTAGATTCCCACCTTTAGAATGCCCAGCAAGAAGTACTTTTTGTTTTGGATATTGTTTAAAGAAATCTTCCAAGTATTCAAGAGCATGCTTTTGGGCAGGGATTTCCTTCATATAGGTCAGATGGAAATCTTCCTTCCAGCCAATAATACTGTCGTCTGTGCCACGAAAGACAATCAGATAAGTATCTAGGTTCAGACGATAGGTCATAGCAGCGAACTGTTTCTGTTGCTCAGTGTCAATCTCGTTAATAAAGTTTGATAGCTTGCAATTTCTAAAACGTTTGTGTTGGGCAAGCTGGTCTAAAAGTTGCAGACGTTCTTTACTAGTCAACATGTTACTGTCACGAGGAACACGTGTTGCGACATCGCTTAAACGATTGACAGGCTGGTCCAATAGGTTATCAAAAGGAAGATAAGTCAGCTCTGTCAAAGCAAGTACATCCAGTTCATTTAAAGGAAGATCATAAAAAGAATCGTATTGAACGTCAGTTAGATAGTCAAAAATATTGGCCATGAGAATTCCTTTCTTAGCTTTTATCATATCAGATTTGCATCAATTTCGCTAGTAGTCAGAAGAATTTTGCTATAATATAAAAAAAGGAGGAGCAGATGCATAAGATTTTACTAGTAGAAGATGATCCAGTAATCCGTCAACAAGTTGGGAAAATGCTCTCCGAATGGGGTTTTGAAGTAGTCATGGTAGAAGACTTTATGGAAGTTCTGACGCTATTTGTTCAGTCTGAGCCTCATCTGGTTCTCATGGATATCGGCTTGCCTCTCTTTAATGGTTATCATTGGTGTCAGGAAATTCGCAAGATTTCCAAAGTTCCTATTATGTTTCTGTCTTCAAGAGACCAGGCTATGGACATCGTGATGGCTATTAATATGGGAGCAGACGATTTTGTGACCAAGCCTTTTGACCAGCAGGTCCTTTTAGCCAAGGTACAAGGGTTATTGCGTCGTTCCTATGAATTTGGACGGGACGAGAGTCTTCTAGAGTATGCAGGAGTTATCCTCAATACCAAGTCTATGGATGTGCATGTCAATGGAAAAGTTATCAATCTAACCAAGAATGAATTTCAGATTTTACGTGTCTTATTTGAACATGCAGGCAATATCGTGGCGCGTGATGATTTGATGCGAGAACTTTGGAGCAGTGACTTTTTTATCGATGATAATACCTTGTCCGTTAATGTCGCTCGTTTGCGCAAGAAACTAGAGGAAGAAGGTTTGATTGGTTTTATCGAAACCAAGAAAGGAATAGGGTACGGATTGAAACATGGTTGAACTCAAAAGTTTTTTTCTAGCTTATATCCGTTCGCGTAGTCGTTTTTTTGCTTTTATTTTGTTATTGACGGGTCTGATCTTTCTTTTTGATGTCCTATTTGTTAGTCAAGGACCTTACTTTAACTATTTTTTCCTTCTATCATCAGTTTTTTCCTTTATATTCTTGATATGGGATTTTTGGATGGAATTGCAACGTTATCGTAAGGAATTGCTCTATGGCGAAAGAGAAGCTAAGTCACCAATGGAAGTCCTTCTAACTGAAAAATTAGAGAAAAGCGAATCTGAACTCTATCAAAAGAAATCAGATGCTGAAAACCGCTATAATGATTTGGTGGACTACTATACACTCTGGGTTCATCAGATAAAAACACCAATTGCAGCCAGTAAACTCCTAGTGAGTGAGGTGGCAGATCGCCAACTGAAGCAACAGTTGGAACAGGAAATTTTTAAGATTGATTCATATACCAACCTCGTTCTCCAATATCTACGCTTAGAAAGCTTCCATGATGATTTGGTTTTGAAGAAAGAAAATATAGAAGATCTGGTCAAGGAAGTCATTCGCAAATATGCCATTTTCTTTATCCAGAAAGGTCTTAGTATCAATCTGCATGACTTGGATAGAAGCATTGTGACGGATAAAAAATGGCTGTTGGTAGTCATTGAACAAATCCTGTCAAATAGCCTCAAGTACACAAATGAAGGCGGGGTTGAAATCTACATGGAAGGTTCAGACCTTTGCATCAAAGATACTGGGATTGGTATCAAAAACAGTGATCGGTTGCGAGTCTTTGAACGTGGATTTTCTGGATATAATGGTCGAATGACCCAACAGTCATCTGGACTTGGGCTCTATCTAACCCAGAAAATCAGCCAAGAATTAGGACATCTGATTCAAATAGAATCCGAACTTGGGCAAGGAACAACTGTGAGGATTAAGTTCTCTGAAGTGAATTTACTGATTGAATGAAAAGAATTGTGAAGAGCTTGGAAGAAACCTTTCAAGCTCTTCTTTAGACCTTGATATAGTGAGAAAAAAGGCTTCAATTAGATAAAAAATGTAATCTTACAAAAATGTAAGATTAAAGGCCTCTTTTGTAAGGTTATGTTATGGCAAGTCCTCTTTTTTTGGAGTAAACTTAGAGCATAAAGAAAAAGGAGAGGAACCATGAAAACAATTTTACAAAAGAAACATACAAGTAAGCCGAGTCCAAAGGATATCGAGCGAGTTCAAATCGGCATCGAAATGATGCAAGCTCAGTTTCAATTAATGGGATATTAAAAAGGAGAAGTTAAAATGACACTATTAGATGTAAAACACGTTCAAAAGATTTATAAAACTCGCTTTCAAGGCAACCAAGTAGAGGCCCTGAAAGATATTCACTTTACCGTTGAAAAAGGCGACTACGTTGCTATCATGGGTGAGTCTGGATCTGGTAAATCGACTCTACTGAATATTCTTGCTATGCTTGACAAGCCAACGCGTGGGCAGGTCTACCTAAATGGAACTGACACAGCTACCATTAAAAATTCTGAAGCATCAAGCTTCCGTCGTGAAAAGTTAGGCTTTGTCTTCCAAGACTTCAATTTGTTAGATACGCTTTCTGTTAAAGACAATATCTTACTCCCTTTGGTATTGTCTAGAAAGCCTATTACAGAAATGATGAAAAAATTGGTCGTAACGGCTGAAAATCTTGGCATCAATCAATTGCAGGAGAAGTACCCTTATGAAATCTCTGGAGGGCAAAAACAACGGGTAGCAGTTGCACGGGCTATCATCACAGAACCAGAAATTCTTCTTGCGGACGAGCCAACAGGTGCCCTAGACTCTAAATCATCTGCAGCCCTCCTTGATATCTTTGATCAGATCAACGAGCAAGGGCAAACCATTCTCATGGTGACCCACTCAACAGCTGCGGCCAGCCGTGCAAAACGTGTTCTTTTCATCAAGGACGGTATTCTCTATAATCAAATCTACCGTGGTGAAAAGACGGATCGTCAGATGTTCCAAGAAATCTCTGACACCTTGACTGTTATGGCAAGTGAGGTGAACTAGTATGTTTCGATTAACCAATAAGTTGGCCATATCCAACTTAATTAAAAACCGCAAACTCTATTATCCGTTTGCTTTGTCTGTCATTTTGGCAGTCACTATCAGCTATCTCTTTTACTCTCTAGCCTTTAATCCTAAAATTGTGGATTTACGTGGTGCATCTGCTATTCAATTTACCCTACAACTAGGGCTTGTCGTTGTAACATTTGCATCTGCCATTATCGTTCTTTATGCCAATAGTTTTGTCATGAAAAATCGCTCAAAAGAACTGGGTGTATATGGCATGTTGGGCTTAGAAAAACGCCATTTGATTGGTATGACTTTTAAGGAACTCTTGATATTTGGGCTAGTAACAGTCACTGCCGGAATTGGAATTGGTGCCCTCTTTGATAATCTGATTTTCGCTTTACTACTAAAACTTGCAAAGATGAAGGTAGAGTTAGTCGCAACCTTCCAATGGTCCGTAGTGCTTTCAATCCTTCTAGTATTCGGTTTTATCTTTTTAGTCATCGTTTTCCTGAACGCTGTACGCATTATCCGTATGGATGCTCTCCAGCTTTCTAGAGAAAAAGCAAAGGGTGAGAAGAAGGGGCGTTTCCTAGTTCTTCAGACACTTGTAGGACTAATTACTCTAGGTGGTGGCTACTACCTAGCACAAAGCGTAAAAGATCCAGTTTCAGCGGTCTTAACTTTCTTCATAGCCGTTATGTTGGTCATTTTTGCAACCTACCTCCTATTCAATGCAGGTATTACAGTTTTCTTGCAGTTGCTCAAGAAAAACAAGCGATATTACTACCAACCCAACAACCTCATCTCTGTTTCTAACCTCATCTTTCGTATGAAGAAAAATGCTGTCGGATTAGCAACCATTGCCATCCTTTCAACCATGGTTTTGGTCACCATGTCTGCAGCTACTAGTATCTACAACGGATCTGAGAATATGAAAAAACTCATGTATCCTCATGATTTTGATGTTAAGGGACAACATGTAGAAGTTGAGGATTTAGACAAGCTTTTGACTCAATACGCTAGCGAAAAGAACCTAACGATCAGCAATAAGGACGTCCTCAATTATGCAAGTTTCGGTCTTTCGAGTCAAGAGGGGACCAAATTAACCACCTTTGAAAAAGGGCAAAACAATGTCATGCCTAAGACAGTCTTCCTGGTTTTTGATCAAAAAGATTATGAAAAAATGACTGGACAAAAGCTAAACCTTACTGGTAATGAAGTAGGACTTTGGGCTCGAAATGATCAACTTAAAGGTCAAAAAGCATTCAGTCTGAACAATCAGGACTATACGATCAAGGAAGCAATCCAGCAAGATTTTGTTATGAATCATGTTTCAAATCAATATGTTCTCTTGGTATCGGATTATAACTATCTAGTTGTACCAAATCTTCAAAACTTTTTGGAACAGTACCAAGATTCCGCTATCTACACTCAGTTCTACGGTGGTATGGATGTAACTGCTAGTCAAGAGGAACAGTTAAAGCTATCTGATGATTTTGATGCGTATGTGAACAATTTTAGTCATAATCTCAAGAGTGAAGATGCTATGGTTTATAATGGAACTACTAAAACTGATGCAATTGCTGAAATGAACGCTCTCTTTGGTGGAATTCTCTTTATTGGTATTTTCCTCTCTATCATCTTTATGATAGGAACTGTACTCGTTATCTACTATAAACAAATTTCAGAAGGTTATGAAGACCGTGAACGCTTTGTCATCCTGCAAAAAGTTGGGTTGGATCAAAAACAAATCAAGCAAACCATCAACAAGCAGGTCTTGACTGTTTTCTTCCTCCCTGTAATCTTTGCTTTCCTACACTTGGCATTTGCGTACCATATGTTAAGCTTGATTCTTAAGGTCATTGGGGTAGTAGATACAGCTATGATGTTAAGTGTAACACTTTCTATTTGTGGTATCTTTGCTTTAGTCTATGTACTAATCTTTATAATTACTTCAAGAAGTTATCGTAGAATTGTTCAAATGTAAAAACAGAAACATCAAAAAAGAGAGTGGGACAGAAATCGTTAATTCGTTAGAATTCGATTTCGTCGTCCCACCTCCGCACAGTTGAGTAGGGCTGTAAAAGCTGATGAAATCAGCGTAGTAGAGCCCACTCAACCACTGCGTCTTGCTCAACAATCCAAAGACAATTGAGAGGCTAGGACTTTTGTCCCAGACTCTTTTTTAGTAGCTGGGATTTTGTCCTAGGTTTTATCTCTTATTTCTCAACACGTGATTTGTTGGCGATATCAGCTAGGATTGCTGCTACAAACTCATCATCTTTAAACATTAAAAAGGTATCTACTTTCAGAGGAGATATCGTTTTTCTTCTTCGGATAAGGATACAAAAATTTCTTCCTTTCTCTATCTTTTAAATTAATTGATTTCTTCAGAGAAAGACTGTAAAATTTTTGATATAATGTTAAGAAGGGACTGATTCAAGACAGTCATATCTGGTCTTTCTTCCAGTCATT
>CABPWC010000039.1 GCA_902461025.1 uncultured Streptococcus sp. | reverse complement strand
TATCAGTCACACAGCGACGAACATTTTCCACCATCATGTCATGAGTTTCACCTGGCAAGCCGTTAATCAAATGGGCAACAATCTCAATCTTTGGGTATTTTCTCAAGCGCTTAACCGTCTCCACATAAAGTTCATAGGAGTGAGCACGGTTAATCAATTCAGAAGTTTCCTCATAGGTTGTTTGTAAACCTAACTCTACAGTGACGTGCATTCGTTCAGATAGTTCTGCCAAATACTGGATAGTCTCATCGGGTAGACAGTCTGGTCGTGTACCGATATTGATGCCAACGACACCAGGCTCGTTGATAGCCTGTTCATAGCGTTCGCGAATCACTTCAAGTTTCTCGTGAGTATTGGTAAAATTTTGGAAATAAACCAGATATTTTCTGACATCTGGCCATTTTCGGTGCATAAAGTCAATTTCCTTATAAAATTGCTCGCGGATTGGTGCGTCAGGAGCGACGATAGCATCTCCAGAGCCAGAAACCGTACAGAATGTACAGCCCCCATGAGCCACTGTACCATCACGATTGGGACAATCAAATCCAGCATCGATAGGAACTTTAAAGGTTTTTTCTCCAAATAAATTTCGATAATAATCGTTCAAGGTATTATAGGATTTCATAGGTAATATTATATCAGAAAACACTAGTAAACTCAAAGTCAGTAAACGATGGAAAAAAAGTAAGGAACTTTGAATATCAAAAAATCTTATATAAATACTTTACAAAAAAATTTAAAGTGGTATAATAGAGGTGTGATTGGTGCAAACGTTTTCGTAAATCGTTTGCATTAAAATAAAATAAGGAGATTTGAATGATGAAAGCTACATTCAAAAATGTTTTGTCTTTCGAGTTTTGGCAAAAATTCGGTAAGGCTCTAATGGTGGTTATCGCTGTTATGCCAGCGGCTGGATTGATGATTTCAATCGGTAAGTCGCTTGCATTGATTGACCCAAATCTTGCCCCACTTGTTATTACAGGTGGAATTCTTGAGCAAATCGGTTGGGGAGTTATCGGTAACCTACATATCTTATTTGCTCTTGCTATCGGTGGTAGCTGGGCTAAAGAACGTGCAGGTGGTGCTTTTGCAGCAGGACTTGCCTTTATCTTAATCAACCGTATCACTGGTACAATCTTTAGTGTAAGCAGTGATATGTTGAAAGATCCTAATGCTATGGTTTCAACAATCTTTGGTAACTCTATCAAGGTTTCTGATTATTTCATCAGTGTGTTTGAAGCTCCAGCATTGAACATGGGTGTGTTTGTAGGGATTATTTCTGGTTTTGTAGGGGCAACTGCCTTTAACAAATACTACAATTTCCGTAAGCTTCCTGATGCACTTTCATTCTTTAACGGAAAACGTTTTGTACCGTTTGTAGTTATCCTTCGCTCAGCAATCGCTGCAATCCTTCTTTCAATCTTTTGGCCTCTTGTTCAAACAGGTATCAACAACTTTGGTATCTGGATTGCCAACTCACAAGAAACAGCTCCAGTTCTAGCACCATTCTTGTATGGTACTTTGGAACGTTTGCTCTTGCCATTCGGACTTCACCATATGTTGACTATCCCAATGAACTATACAGCTCTTGGTGGTACTTATGATGTCATGACTGGTGCAGCAAAAGGTACTCAAGTATTTGGTCAAGATCCACTTTGGCTTGCATGGGTAACTGACCTTGTAAACCTTAAAGGTACTGACGCAGCTCAATACCAACACTTGTTAGATACAGTACATCCAGCTCGTTTCAAAGTTGGACAAATGATTGGTTCGTTTGGTATCTTGATGGGTGTAATTGTGGCTATCTACCGTAACGTTGATCCAGATAAGAAACACCAATACAAAGGTATGATGATTGCAACTGCTCTTGCAACATTCTTGACAGGGGTAACTGAACCAATTGAGTATATGTTCATGTTCATCGCAACACCTCTTTACCTTGTTTACGCTCTTGTTCAAGGTGCTGCATTTGCAATGGCTGATATTGTGAACCTTCGTGTGCACTCATTCGGTTCAATCGAATTCTTGACTCGTACTCCACTAGCTATCAATGCTGGTCTTGGTATGGATATCATTAACTTTATCTGGGTTACAGTACTCTTTGGATTTATCATGTACTTTATCGCTAACTTCATGATTAAGAAATTCAACTATGCAACTCCAGGACGTAACGGTAACTACGAAAATGCAGATGGTTCTTCTGAATCTTCAGCTGCCGGTGAAACTAAAGTTGCAGAAGCTTCTCAAGCAGTTAACATCATCAACCTTCTCGGTGGACGTGCGAACATCGTTGATGTCGACGCATGTATGACTCGTCTTCGCGTTACTGTAAAAGATGCAGAAAAAGTTGGAACAGAAGAACAATGGAAATCTGAAGGAGCTATGGGACTTGTCATGAAAGGACAAGGTGTCCAAGCTATCTACGGACCTAAAGCTGACGTTTTGAAATCAGATATCCAAGATATCCTTGATTCTGGAGAAGTGATTCCTGAAACTCTTCCAAGTCAAATGGCAGCAGCTCAAAAAGATACTGTTGTCTACAAAGGTGTAACTGAAGAAGTTTATTCAGTTGCTGACGGTCAAGTCATTGAATTGGAACAAGTTAAGGACCCTGTCTTCTCACAAAAAATGATGGGTGATGGATTTGCAGTGGAACCATCAAATGGAAACATTGTATCTCCAGTTTCAGGTACGGTATCAAGTATCTTCCCAACTAAACATGCTCTTGGTCTTGTGACTGCAGTTGGTCTTGAAGTTCTTGTTCACATTGGTTTGGACACAGTAAGTCTTGAAGGAAAACCATTCGATGTGAAGGTTTCAGAAGGGCAAGCAGTAGCTGCAGGTGATCTCTTAGTTAAAGCTGACCTTGGTGCTATTCAAGCAGCAGGTCGTGAAACTACAACTGTAGTTGTCTTTACAAATGGTGATGCTATTAAATCAGTAACATTAGAACAAACAGGAACTCTTGCAGCTAACACAGCAGTTGCGAAAGTAGAATTGTAATCGATTAGGGGTTGGAATCTATTTCCAACCTCTTGTTTATAGGAGAAAAGTATGAAGTTTTTAACACTCAATACTCATAGTTGGATGGAAAAAAATCCTGAAGAAAAATTTCAGCTCTTGTTACAAGATATCCTTGAAAACAGCTATGATTTGATTTGTTTTCAGGAAATCAACCAAGAAATTACTTCAGAGCAAGTAGAAGCGGGCCCGCTATATCATCCGTTACCTTCAGCAGAACCCATTCACCAAGACCATTATGTGCGTCTTTTGGTAGAGAAACTAGCTGAAAAAGGTCACAAATATTATTGGACCTGGGCCTACAACCATATCGGTTATGATCGTTATCATGAGGGTGTGTCCATTCTATCTAAAACACCAATTGAGGCTCGTGAAATTTTGGTTTCTGATGTAGATGATCCAACTGATTATCACACTCGTCGAGTTGCATTAGCTGAAACAGTAGTGGAAGGCAAAGAGCTTGCAGTTGCGAGTGTGCATCTTTCTTGGTGGAATAAAGGTTTCCAAGAGGAGTGGGCACGCTTTGAAGCAGTTCTGAAAGAGTTGAATAAACCTCTATTACTAGCTGGAGATTTTAACAACCCTGCAGGTCAGGAAGGCTATCAAGCTATCCTAACTAGTCCGCTAGGCTTACAGGATGCCTATGAAGTTGCAAAAGAGAGAAGTGGAAGCTACACTGTTCCTCCAGAAATTGATGGTTGGAAGGGAAATGCAGAACCGCTTCGAATTGATTACGTCTTTACGACAAAAGATCTTCAGGTAGAAAAGTTACAGGTAGTTTTTGATGGCCAAGCAAGTCCGCAGGTCAGTGATCACTACGGTCTTCAAGCAGAACTTTCTTGGAAGAACTAACAAAGAATTTTACTAAAATAAAACAAGCCCCCCTTTTGATAACGAAGGGGGGTTACTGATTCAAAGGGTTAATATAGTTAAAGTTTTTAGTTGAATAACTTGTAAAATAGAATAAAATCCTTTAAAATAAAAAGTGTTGGAGGAATTTATGAATGTAAATCAAATTGTGCGTATGATCCCGACGCTAAAGATAAATAATAGAAGATTAAATGAATTGTTTTATATCGAAACCTTGGGTATGAAACCCCTGCTTGAGGAGTCTGCTTTTCTATCTCTAGGAGACCAGTCAGGCATTGAAAAAATGGTTTTAGAAGAATCACCGAGTATGAGAAGCCGTAAGGTTGAAGGGACCAAAAAATTAGCTAGATTGATTGTAAAAGTAGAGAATCCATCTGAGATTGAAGCACTACTTGCTAGAATGGATAAAATCCCTCAATTATACAAAGGGACCAAAGGGTATGCTTTTGAAGTCCTTTCACCAGAAGGGGACCTAGTCCTTATCCATGCAGAAGATGATATCAAAGACTTGAAAAAGGTTTATGAAACAGTCACTTTTTCAACAGATGAGAAACTGCAATATTTGACAGCATTTGATATTTCAGCAGAAATTAACTTGCCTGAAGAGACGACAAGCCTCCTTGAAAAAGAGGAAATCGAAAATGGGCTAGCTTTTAAACAAGCCCAAGGTAGTGATTTGCTGGTTGACAATAATGTAACTTGGGACTTGTCTATGTTGAAATTCCAAGTACAAACACTTGACTTAGCTAATCTTCGTCAACGTTTTGAAACTGTAGGCTACTTTGTACCAAAGTCTGAAAAGTTTTTCCTAACCAAGGATGCCAACAATATTGAATTGTGGTTTGAAGAAGTATGAAACAAGAAATCATTCAAAAAATAGAGCAACAAATTGAGGCAGGGATTTATCCTGGTGCCTCTTTTGCGTATTATCGGGATGGTGAATGGTCTGATTGCTACCTCGGAGAAGCAAATCCAGAAATTGGAGAGCAGACTTGTCAAGGTTTAGTCTATGATTTGGCAAGTGTGAGTAAGGTTGTTGGCGTAGGAACCGTCTTAACCTTCATGTGGAAGCAAGACAAGATAGAGCTCGATCAATCCATAAAGACCTATCTTCCAGAGGCGGATTATCCAGACATCACCATTCGACAATTGCTAACGCATGCGACAGATTTGGATCCTTATATTCCTAACAGAGATCAGCTCTCAGCGGACCAACTAAGAGAAGCCATGTTTCATTTGAATCGCCGAGAGAAGAGAGCTTTTTTATACTCGGATGTGCACTTTCTCTTACTCGGTTTTCTCTTAGAGAACTACTTTGAGAAGGACTTAGACCAGATTTTACAAGAGCAAGTTTTAGATCCATGGAAGATGAAGGGAACTCAATTTGGACCAGTTAGCAGTGCTGTCCCTACAGTTCGTGGACAGAAGGCAGGAGTGGTGCATGATCCCAAGGCTCGTTTACTAGGTAGACATGCCGGGAGTGCAGGCTTGTTTTCAACTGTGAAGGATTTGAAAATCTTCCTAGAGCATTATTTACAGGATGATTTTGCTGCAGGATTAAGCCAGAATTTTTCAGATTTGAGTGATAAGGAACGATCCTTGGCCTGGAATCTTGAAGGTGATTGGCTAGACCATACAGGCTATACTGGAACCTTTATCATGTGGAATCGTAAGAAGCAGGAAGCTGTGATTTTCTTGTCCAATAGAACCTACGAAAAAGACCAGCGTGCCCAGTGGATCATTGACCGTAATCAGATTATGGATTTGATCCGTGAAGCAGACTAGGGAGGAAGTATGTCAAAAGCTCTTAAAGGAACTCTTTTTACAGTGATTGCTGGTATTGCTTGGGGCTTGTCTGGGACCAGTGGTCAGTACCTAATGGTTCATGGGATATCGGCTCTAGTCCTAACTAATATCCGTTTAATAATCGCAGGTCTCCTCTTAGTTCTTTTATCGTATATGAAGTCCAAAGAGCAATTTCTAGCTTTTTTAAAAGATAAATCAAGTCTCTTTTCTCTCTTCTTATTTTCTTTATTTGGCCTCTTTCTGAATCAATTGGCTTATTTATCGGCTATTCAGGAGACAAATGCAGGTACAGCGACGGTGCTTCAATATGTCTGTCCTGTTGGAATCTTGGCTTACACATGTATAAAGGATAGGGTAGCACCTACTATAGCCGAAATCCTTTCTATGATTTTAGCAATAGGTGGAACCTTTTTAATTGCGACTCATGGTCAGTTGGATCAGCTCTCTATGACACCAGCAGGTCTCTTTTGGGGATTGTTTTCTGCTTTAACCTATGCTCTTTATATCATTGTACCCATTAAGCTCATTCAAAAGTGGGGGAGCATTCTGGTTATTGGTGTCGGTATGACCATATCTGGGTTGGTAGCAGTGCCATTTACAGGGATTATCGGCGCCAGTATTCCTATGTCATTTGATATTTTTCTAGCCTTTTCGGGAATCATTCTTATTGGAACAGTATTTGCCTACACAGCCTTTCTTAAGGGAGCCAGTATGATCGGACCAGTCAAGTCAAGTCTTTTGGCTTCGATTGAGCCTATCTCTGCAGTCTTTTTTGCTTTTATGATTATGGGAGATATTTTTTATCCTGTAGATTTTCTTGGAATGGCAATGATTTTATTGGCTGTGACTATTATCTCTTTAAAGGATTTAATGCTAGAAAAGAAACACAAATCCGTTTAAAGACAGAACAACCTGATAAAAAGGTTGTTTTTTATGTTCTAGCATCAATTAAATTAATTTTAAGATTGAAAGTTTATAATGACTTTATCAAATACAAAGTTTTATGGAGGAAATATGAATTTTATCCAGAGTATTCATCCTACTAAACCTTTAAGATACTTAAAATGGTTTGATATCTTAATCATCACTGTTTTAATGTTTGGAGAGTTTATCATTCGATCCACCCAGCAATTTATGGAGAGTCTATCACCTTCGACTGTGACTAGCGTTGCAGAAACTACAACAAATGTAGCAAGTGATGGGGCAGCTTATTCGAGTAATTTTACTTTTCAATTGATCATGCTAGGGATTACTTTACTCTATCTCTTGATTCGAAACTACGATTTTAAACAGCTCTCCATCCGCTTGTCATGGTCGGTTTTGATTTGGGTTCCCCTTATTTTTGCTGTAGTTGGGATCTTCGGTGATATTATTACAACTCTCAGTGGCGAGTACAATTATTTTAATCCTCAACTGCTCCCTTTTATAGACCCTATGGAAATCATTAGAAAATTCATGGCCTTAACTCCAATGGCTATTGGCTATGCTCTGCTAAATGGTTTTTACGAAGAATTTTTCTTCTTAGGATTACTGACTTCAGTAAAAGAAAAGCATCAGTGGCTGGTTTTAGTATATTCGGTCATCATACGGATTTCATTCCATACCTATCAAGGATTACTCTGGGCCTTGGTTATTGGTCTTGTTTATGGACTATTCTATTATTTCTTGTACAAGTATCTAGTCAAGAACTTACTGCCATTCTTTCTCATGCATGCTCTTGCAGATATGTTCGGATCCAGTCTTTTATATCTCTTGATTGCTTGGAGGACTTAAGAAAAAAATCCACTCGAATGAGTGGATTTTTTATGAATACATTTTAGTCTTTGTTCTCGTATGGCAAGATCAAGTTTAGGATAATACCTGTCATAGCTGAGAGGGCAGTACCAGAAAGTGTAACTGGACCGAGTTTAAGGATCGCTCCACCAAGTCCAAGTACTAACATGGCACTTGCGATGATCAAGTTACGCATTTGTCCAAAGTCAACGCGCTCCTTAATCAAAACTTTTAAACCGTTGCTGGCGATAACCCCGTAAAGAAGGATTGACATCCCACCAAGTACGGCGTTAGGGATTGTAGAAATCAAGGCTGTGAATTTTCCAAGGAAGCTTAGGGCAATTGCGATAAAGGCAGCGTTACGGATAACTGAGACAGAAGCGATACGAGTCATACCGATAACCCCTGTGTTTTCACCGTAAGTAGTATTGGCTGGTCCACCGAGGAAGGCAGATACAGATGTTGCGATTCCGTCACCAAGAAGGGTACGGTGAAGACCAGGATCTTTCAAGAATTGGCGGCCACAGATTTGACTCAAGACCGTGTGGTCTCCGATATGTTCAGAAATTGTTACAATAGCAATTGGTAGGATTGCAATTGTTTCAGGACCGAAGTATAGGTTATATTCTTTGAAGGCACCACCTGTGCTAAATGGTAGGTAGAAACCAGGAACTTCAAACCAGTTAGCTTGAAGAACAGGTGTGAAGTCTACTAGACCAAGAAAGACTGCAAAGATATATCCACCGATAATGGCAAAGAGGAAAGGAATGATACGAAGGAATCCTTTTCCTTTTGTATTAATAAAAGCAGCGATGAGGAAGGTAACTACTGCTACAAGAGCATTTTTCCAGTTGCCATCAGCAACAAGACCAGCATTTGTTACAGCTGAGCCTGCAAGACCAAGACCGATAACGATAATCATAGGTCCGATAACGATTGGAGGCAAGAGCGTATCAATCCATTTTGTACCAGCAAAGCGGATGCTAGTTGAAACAAGAACGTAAATTAAACCAGTCAAGATAACCCCTGTTTGAGCAGCAGAAACATCTCCACCCAATTCCTTCATAGCAAGAGCCATTGCAGTGATGAAGGCAAAAGAAGAACCGAGATAGACTGGAACTTTAAAGCCGGTGGAAATCATGTAAATCAGTGTTCCGACACCTGATGCAAAAAGGGCAACAGATACAGGCATTCCCAAAATCAGTGGCACCAAGATGGTCGCACCAAACATGGCGAAAACGTGTTGGAAACTGAGTAGAATTCCCTTACCAAAAGAAGGACGTTGGTCAACGTCGAGTAACAAATCAACAGTTGATTCTTGTTTCATAAATACCTCACTTTTTGGGCATCAAAAAAGAGCCCATTATTTTACAGCAATAGGCTCTCAGAGTAAGACATCTTTAAAACATGGTTAGCCCAATATTTAAAGAATTTCATATATATCTGCGTCTTCGTCACCTCACGGGATGACATTAAAAACCTTTGCTTAGGATAGTATAGCAGAAAAAATTCGTTTTGTAAACGAATTTTTCCTGAGCCTTGAAATGAGAAAGCGAGGTGAGATTTTGTAAATCATTTTTTCCCGAGCCAAGAAACAAAGACGCGAGGTATGATTTTGTAAATCATTTTTTCCCGAGCCTTGAAATGAGAAAGCGAGGCAAGATTTTGTGGTATATTTTTAAAATTTTTAAAGTGGGCGTTTATTTGGCATGCCCGCCTTACGGGGATATTTGTTTGGAGTTTCCTTTTTCTTTTCAACCACAGTGATGTAGCGAGGGTCACCATTAGGAAGTGTGTAGCTGATGTTGTCTTCAACTTTACTAAAGAGAAGGTTGAGAGCATTTTTGGATTCTGTCAATTCCTCAGGGGCATTACTGGCCTTAAGGGCCAAAAGTTTTCCACCAACTTTAAGATAGGGAATGGTTAACTCAGAGAGAACCTGCATGCGGGCAACCGCGCGTGCTGTTACAATGTCAAATTGGGCACGGAACTTCTTGTCTTGAGCAAAGTCTTCAGCACGACCATGGTAGAAGTGAACCCCTTCTAATCCTAGCTCTTCAGCCAGAAGCTGAAGGAAGTTAATCCGCTTATTCAGTGAATCAATGATGGTCACATCTAGCTGAGGGTAGAGAATCTTCATAGGGAGACTTGGGAAGCCTGCCCCTGCTCCAATATCGAGTAACTTAATTTCTTGATTTGCAATCAACCCATGTAGGATAGGAGCGATAGAATCATAAAAGTGTTTAAGATAGACTTCTTCTTTTTCGGTAATAGCGGTTAGGTTGATCTTTTCATTCCATTCAACTAAGAGTTGGAAATAACGATCAAATTGTGCTTTTTGCTTGTCAGTAAGAATAATATTTTGTTCAGCGAGTAATCTGTAAAAAGTTTCTGGTTTCATAGTTGTATCCTTCTTGTATATCATCTTATTTTACCACAAAAACATGGAAATTTGATATACTTGTACTAATCTAAAAGCAGAAAGGAGCTTTATGATGCAATGGATGTTTTTTGGAGTTCTTGCTCTCATTATTTTTTTGGTGATCGTTAGCTACAATGGCTTGGTAAAAAATCGTATGCAAACCAAGGAGGCTTGGAGTCAAATTGATGTTCAGTTGAAGCGTCGAAATGACCTTTTGCCAAACTTGATTGAAACGGTAAAAGGCTACGCAAAATATGAAGCTTCTACACTTGAAAAGGTAACGGAACTTCGTAGACAAGTGGCAGTAGCAACCACACCTGCAGAAGCTATGAAGGCTAGTGATGCCCTTACTCGTCAAGTATCAGGTATCTTCGCGGTTGCAGAGAACTACCCGGATTTGAAGGCTAGCAGTAACTTTGCACAATTACAAGAAGAATTGACTAACACAGAAAATAAAATTTCTTATGCACGACAGCTCTATAATAGTGTCGTTAGCAACTACAATGTTAAATTAGAAACCTTCCCTAGTAATCTGGTTGCGGCTATCTTTGGCTTCAAGGCAGCGGATTTCCTTCAGACTCCAGAAGAAGAAAAGGCTGTTCCTAGAGTTGATTTTAGTGGTTTAGGTGACTAAGATGCTGTACGAACAAATCGCTAGTAATAAACGCAAAACTTGGGTTTTATTAATTATTTTCTTTCTTTTGTTAGCTATTGTAGGTTATGCAGTTGGATATCTTTTCATGAACTCAGGATTTGGGGGCGTGACTATAGCCATGATTCTTGGCTTTATCTATGCCTTGACCATGATTTTTCAATCTACAGAGATTGTCATGAGCATGAATGGTGCGCGTGAAGTTGATAGGAATGAAGAACCTGTTCTCTATCATGTTGTTGAGGATATGGCTATGGTGGCGCAAATTCCTATGCCACGTGTTTATGTCATTGATGATGCTGGCTTAAATGCTTTCGCCACAGGTTCGAATCCTCAAAATGCTGCTGTTGCAGCGACATCAGGACTTCTAGAGATCATGAATCGTGAGGAATTAGAAGCTGTAATCGGGCATGAAGTTAGTCATATTCGCAACTTAGATATTCGAATCTCTACCATTGCTGTTGCTCTTGCCAGTGCCATTACCCTTTTATCGAGTATGGCTGGTCGTATGATGTGGTGGGGTGGAGCATCACGTAGTAGAAGAAATAGTGACCGTGACAGTGGAGGACTTGAAGTGATTATGTTAGTCATTTCTCTCCTAGCCATAGTTTTGGCACCTCTTGCAGCAACTTTGGTACAGTTAGCCATTTCTCGCCAACGAGAATTTCTAGCAGATGCCTCAAGTGTAGAATTGACTCGTAATCCCCAAGGGATGATTAATGCTTTACAAAAATTAGACAATAGTCAACCCATGAGTCATCATGTGGATGATGCTAGTAGTGCGCTTTATATCAATGATCCTCAAAAACCAGGTTTCTTGAAAAAACTATTTTATACGCATCCACCTATTTCAGAACGGATTGAGCGTTTGAAACATATGTAAAAAACATCCAGAGGTTTTCTCTGGATGTTTTATTTCCAAAAGTTAAAGGTCTTGTAAATCAACTACTTCTAAACCATGCTCTGTCAGACTATAGATACTCGTACAAACTTCTTTTAAGAAACGTCGATCATGCGAAACAGTGACCAGACCACCAGAATAATTGGCAAAGAGTTTTCTTATTTCTGGTTGAGAAGTTGGAGAAAAATTTCGTGTGGGTTCATCCAGAAGGAGAAAGTTTGGTTTTCGCATAACTAAATTCAAAAGAAGGAGTTTCCCTTGTTGACCTCCAGATAAAGAGTGGATTTGGTGGTGCATCTCTGGATAGCTGAAATTAAGACTGGCTAAGTGAGATTGGATTTTCTGTATTTCCTCTTTGTGTCCAGTTTGGCTGAGAAATTCTACTGGGGATAGATCTAATTGCAGATTTTCTTGGTAATCTTGTGGCATAAAACCAAGCGAAATCTCTCTTTTGCCGCTTAGTAGTTGATGTACCTTTGCTAAAAGAGTGGATTTGCCAACGCCATTGGGACCGATAATGCCGATTTTATCTTGACTACGGACAGTTAATTGTAGCCCTTGAGACAGAATTCGTTGGCCAATGGATAAAGTCTCATTTTCTAGTCGAACTAAGACTTTTGAAGCCGCTAATGGCTCTATATCTGAAAAGAAAAGTTGGATTTGTTCCTCTTCAAGTGGCTTTTGGGTCATGGACTGAGCTGCTTTTTCGTAACGTTTTTCTTGAGAAAGAACATTTTTCATCTTTTTAGCTAATAGGCGACCGGCAGTACTGTCTTTGGTAGCTCGAAGTGCAGTTTCTACATTTTGCTTGACGCGACGATGCTTTTCCATGGTTTTGTCATAGGCTCTCTGGTCGTTGGCAGCTTGCTGGCTTTGTCTGGCAAAATGAGCCTTTCTCTGTTCACTATAGCGATCATAGTCTAGATGTTCGACTAGGGTTTCAGCTTCCTTTCGGTGCTTGACTAGTCGCAAGTGGATAATGGTGTCTGCCGTTCGAGAGAGGAAGTCTTCATCATGAGAAATGAAAATAACGGTTTGCCTCATCTTCTGAATTTGACCTTTTAGCCAATCAATCGTCTCAAGATCTAGGTCATTTGAAGGTTCATCTAAAAATAGAATGTCAAAGGGTTTAGCCAATTCATGGATGAGCTGAATTTTCAAAGCTTCACCACCCGAGAGACTACCAATTTCTTGATCACTTGCAAAACGACTGCTGTCAAAGTGTAATTCATCAGACAAGCGATAGAGAATGCTGTAGTCCAAATCTGTAGACTCTAAAAAGAAGTAGTCCTGTAAAGATTTTTTCTTCAGTTCTTCAGGGAGATGCTGGGGAATGTAGACCAGAGACTGAAGGTCAGACTGAATGTCTCCCTTGATAGAGAAATCAGCTAATTTTTCTCCCATTAAAGTTTTAAGTAAGGTTGATTTTCCATTTCCTTCTTCACCGATAATAGCGACCTTTTCTCCGTCTTGGATAGTCATATTTAAATCGGAAATAAGGTCTCTTAAATCTTTGTTTTGTGTGATGGTCAGATGGTTGATTTTTATCATATTGTTGCCCTTTCTAGAATGTCGATAGTGCATAACAAAAAGCTCTACTTTACCTAGTAGAGCCCAAAGTCTATGTCAAAAAAACTCTTTTAATACTCTTCGAAAATCAAATTCAAACTACGTCAGCGTCGCCTTACCGTACTCAAGTACAGCTTGCGGCTAGCTTCCTAGTTTGCTCTTT
>CABPWC010000038.1 GCA_902461025.1 uncultured Streptococcus sp. | reverse complement strand
GAACCCCTCTATACAGTCTTTTACGGTAAACCTGATAGTTTGGCTTTGGGCTTGTTTGTCTTTGCAGTCTTGCAGTCAACAATCCTAGGTTTGTACATGGTCTTGTCTCCAATGCTTCAGGCTATGTTCCGTAACCGTAAGGCAGTTCTATATTTTATCTATGGTTCGCTTGCTAAGATCGTTTTACAACTACCATCAATAGCGATTTTCCACAGTTATGGACCATTAATTTCAACGACCATCGGTCTCATCATCCCAATTGTTTTAATGTACCGTGAAATCTGTCAGATTACAGGTGCTCGCCGAAAGATTATCTTGAAGAGAACAATCTTAGTCACTATTTTAACTTTAGTCATGTTTATCCTTGTTGGATTCTTGCAATGGATTTTTGGACTTGTCTTCCATCCAACTGGACGTTTCTGGAGCTTCATCTATGTCGCTCTAATCGGTGTAATAGGTGGTGGGATCTATGGATTCATGAGTCTCTATACTCGTCTCTTAGATAAGGTTATTGGAAAGGCAAAAGCGGACCAGTTACGAGCGCGCTTAAAATTATCATAATATTTAATAAATAAAACGAACGATTTGAACTTTTTACGTAAAAAGGTCTAAATTGTTCTTTTTTTCTTGAAAAAATACAAAAAAATATAAAAAATGTAGAAAAAAATAAATTTTTAGAGCATAAGACTTGACTAAAAAAAACAATAGCTGTATAATGATACAAAAATTTAAATTTGGAGGTTCTGTTTATGAAAAAGTCTAAGGCAAAATATCTGACGCTAGCAGGCGTTGCCCTAAGTGCCGGTCTGCTATTGGCGGCTTGTAGCAACTCAGCTAGTTCTACAAAGACATATAATTATGTATATGGTAATGACCCCTCAAGTCTTAACTATCTCCTAGAAAACCGTGCAACAACAGGTGATGTTGTGACAAACTTGGTTGATGGTTTGATGGAAAATGATCAATACGGGAACTACATTCCTTCATTGGCAGAAGATTGGACTGTTTCCAAAGATGGTTTGACTTATACTTACAAACTTCGTAAGGACGCCAAATGGTACACAGCAGATGGTGAAGAGTATGCACCAGTGACAGCACAAGATTTTGTGACAGGATTGAAGTATGCTGCGGATAAAAAATCAGAAGCCTTGTATCTAGTACAAGATTCTGTTGCTGGTTTGGCTGACTACGTTAACGGAAAAACAACAGACTTTTCAACAGTTGGAGTTAAGGCTATTGATGACCAGACTGTTCAATACACTTTGACTCAACCAGAACCTTATTGGAATTCAAAAACAACTACAACTATTTTGTTCCCAGTAAATGCAGACTTCTTGAACTCAAAAGGGGATGATTTCGGTAAAGTGGATCCAGCAAATATCTTGTATAATGGTCCATTCATCCTAAAATCATTCACATCTAAATCTGTCCTTGAATACAAGAAAAATCCAAATTATTGGGATGCAAAGAATGTATTTGTAGATGATGTCAAGTTAACTTACTATGATGGAAGTGACCAAGATGCGCTCGTTCGTAACTTTAGTGAAGGTGTCTATAGTTTCGCACGTCTCTATCCAAATAGTTCAAGTTTTGCAGGTGTGCAAGAGAAATACAAGGATAATATTATCTACAGTATGCAAACTGCGACTTCTTTCTACTTTAACTTTAACTTAGATAGAAAATCTTATAACCACACATCAAAAACGACAGACGCTGAAAAGACAGCCCAACAAGAAGCCGTTTTGAATAAATCATTCCGTCAGGCTATCAACTTTGCCTATGACCGTAGAGCTTATGGTGCTCAGTCACAAGGGGAAGAGGGAGCAACTAAGATTATCAGAAACTTGCTCGTTCCACCTTCATTTGTAACACTTGATGGTAAAGATTTTGGTGATGTCGTAGCTTCTAAGATGGTTAACTACGGCCAAGTATGGCAAAATGTGAACTTTGCGGATGCACAAGATGCCTACTATAATGCTGATAAGGCAAAAGAAGCTTTTGCACAAGCCAAGAAAGAATTGGAAGCCAAGGGCGTACAATTCCCTATTCACCTAGACTTGCCAGTAGACCAATCATATAAGAAGGGTGTCCAAGAGGCAAGTTCCTTCAAACAATCTATCGAGTCTGTCTTGGGTGCAGATAATGTCGTCATCGATATTCAAATGCTGACTACAGAAGAAATGGATAGCATTGGTTATCTTGCTAACACAGCTGCCCAAAAAGATTATGACATCTACAATGGTGGTTGGAGCCCTGACTACCAGGATCCATCAACTTATCTTGATACACTTAACCTAACAAGTGGTGGTTCATTGCAAAACCTTGGTTTAGAACCTGGTGAAAGTAATGCTAAAGCAACTGCGGTTGGATTGGATACCTACACTAAGATGCTAGAAGAAGCCAATGCTGAACAAGATTTGACCAAACGTTATGACAAATACGCTGAAGCTCAAGCATGGTTGGTAGATAGCTCTCTCACGCTTCCAAGCGTTTCTCTTGGTGGAACACCAGGAATCAGAAAAACAGTTCCGTTCTCTGCTGCTTTCTCTCAAGCTGGTAACAAGGGTGTTGAATCATACAAATACGTTAAACTGCAAGATAAGATTGTCACAACAGCTGAGTATGAAGAAGCTAGACAAAAATGGCTAAAAGAAAAAGAAGAATCTAATAAAAAAGCCCAAGAAGATTTTGCTAAACACGTTAAGTAATGACTCTAATTTAAAAACGGTAACCTTTGATGAGGTTATCGTTTTTATATAGTTTGAAACTATAACTAGCTCTTGAAAACAAGAAAACGAAGGATACAAAATAAGTGGTACAATAGTTACTATAGATTTGGAGGTATTGTATGAGTAAATCATTTCACATCAACACAATTTTAGCACAAGCAGGGATCAAGTCTGATGAGGCAACAGGTGCTTTGGTTACACCTATTCACTTTTCAACGACTTATCAGCACCCAGAATTTGGTCAATCAACTGGATTTGACTATACCCGCACCAAAAACCCAACTCGTAGCAAGGCAGAGGAAGTTTTGGCAGCTATTGAATCCGCCAAGTATGCTTTGGCGACTAGTTCAGGTATGTCTGCGATTGTGTTAGCCTTTAGCGTTTTTCCAGTAGGAAGCAAGGTTTTGGCTGTCCGTGACCTTTACGGTGGTTCTTTCCGCTGGTTCAATCAAGTTGAGCAAGAAGGACGTTTCCACTTTACCTATGCCAACACAGAAGAAGAGCTGATTGCTGAGATAGAAAAGGATGTGGATGTACTTTATATCGAAACACCAACCAACCCTTTGATGTTGGAATTTGATATTGAAAAATTATCAAAGTTAGCTCATGCTAAGGGTGCTAAAGTTGTCGTCGATAATACCTTCTATAGCCCGATTTACCAACGTCCAATTGAAGATGGAGCAGATATTGTCCTTCATTCAGCGACAAAATACCTTGCAGGCCATAATGATGTTCTAGCTGGTGTAGTTGTGACAGATAATGCTGATTTGTACGAAAAACTCTTTTACAATCTCAACACGACAGGGGCTGTTTTGTCACCATTTGATAGTTATCAATTGATTCGTGGTCTTAAAACATTGTCACTTCGTATGGAGCGCTCAACAGCTAATGCTCAAGAAATCGTAGCCTTTTTGGAACAATCACCTGCAGTCAAAGAAGTTTTGTATACAGGTCGTGGGGGAATGATTTCCTTTAAAGTGGCGGATGAAAAACGAATCCCTCATATTTTGAATACCTTAAAAGTATTCTCTTTTGCTGAAAGCCTGGGTGGTGTTGAAAGTCTGATTACCTACCCAACCACTCAAACCCATGCAGACATTCCTGCAGAGGTTCGTCATTCTTATGGATTAACAGATGACCTCTTGCGCTTGTCTATTGGTATTGAGGATGCTAGGGATTTGATTGAAGATTTGCGTCAAGCCTTGGAAGGATAAGACTATGGGAAAATATGATTTTACGACTTTGCCCAATCGTTTTGGACATCATACCTACAAATGGAAAGAAGCAGAGACTGACCGTCAAGTATTGCCGGCCTGGATTGCTGATATGGACTTTGAAGTCTTACCTGAGATTCGTCAGACTGTCCATGACTATGCTGAGCAATTAGTCTATGGCTATACCTATGCTAGTGATGGCTTGATTGAAGCCGTTCAAAACTGGGAGGAAAAACACCATAGTTATCGCTTTGAAAAGGATGCTCTAGTCTTTATCGAAGGAGTAGTGCCAGCTATTTCAACAGCCATTCAAGCCTTTACCAAAGAAGGTGAAGCGGTTCTGATTAACACACCGGTTTATCCTCCTTTTGCTCGAAGCATTAAGCTCAACAATCGTCGACTAATCACCAACTCTCTAGTAGAAAAAGACGGACTTTTTGAGATTGACTTTGATCAATTGGAGAAAGACTTTGTCGAAGAAGATGTGAAACTCTACGTTCTCTGCAATCCTCATAATCCTGGTGGACGCGTTTGGGAAAAGGAAGTCTTAGAGAAGATTGGACAACTGTGTCAAAAACATGGAGTTTTGCTAGTATCTGATGAGATTCACCAAGATTTAGCTCTATTTGGAAACAAGCACCAGTCATTCAACACTGTAAATGAAGATTTTAAAGAATTTTCACTGATTTTAAGTAGTGCAACTAAGACCTTCAACATTGCTGGGACGAAAAATTCTTACGCTATTATCGAAAATCCTAAGTTGAGACTTGCTTTCCAAAAACGCCAGCTGGCTAATAATCAACATGAAATCTCAGGTCTGGGATATTTGGCAACAGAAACTGCCTATCTATATGGTGAAGATTGGTTGACAGAACTCAAAGAACTGATTGAGAAACACATTGATTATGTAGTGGATGTATTTGGTAGAGAAACCAAAATCAAGGTCATGAAACCTCAAGGGACCTATCTCATTTGGCTTGATTTTTCAGCCTATGATATTAGCGATGAAGAGCTAAGAAAACTCTTGAGAGACGAAGCCAAGGTTATCCTGAATAGGGGCTTGGACTTTGGTGAAGAAGGAGCTCTCCATGCTCGCTTAAATGTAGCTATGCCGACATCTGTCTTGGAAGAAGTTTGCCAACGAATCATTGCCACTTTTTCAAATTATTAAAAAACTAGCCTTTTAGGAGAAAGTACTCCTAGAAGGCTATTTTCATAGACAGAAATGTGGTATAATTAAGAGATAAAGTAAAGGGGAAACTATGGCTAAATTGATTCCAGGGAAACTTCGAATGGAGGGAGTAGCACTCTACGAAACTGGTAAGATTGAAATCGTTAAAGAACAAGACCATTATATCTATGCGCGTGTAGCAAATGAAGAAATTCGCTATAGTTTGGATGATGATTTAATTTTTTGTGCATGTGATTTTTTCAAAAAAAGAGGTTACTGTGTTCATTTGGCAGCACTGGAAACTTACTTTAAAAATGACCAGCTAGGACAGAAAATCTTGCTTAACTTGGAGGCTAATCAGGAAGAGAAAGAGACTGTTGAGTCACAGGTAACTATTGGAGGGAATTTTTTAGAATCAATCCAACTTCCAAGTCAGACTGACAAATATCAGCTTTCTGCTCAAGGACAGGTGGAAGCAGGGACCAATCGCGTTGTCTGGACTTTAAGGGTTGGTCTTTCTCAGCAAGAAAAGTTTTATGTGATTAGAGATATCCCTCTTTTCTTAAAAGTTATAGAGGCTAACAAACCTTACATGATAGGAAAAAGTTACGAGTCTTCTTTAAGATTTGAGCACTTTGATAAAGGCAGCCAGGAAGTCTTGAATTTCTTACTAGGTTTGGTTGACGAGAAAGTTGAGTACACTATTTTTTTCCCAAATCAAGGACGACATCTCTATTTCCCTAAGTCTCTTTTTGAGCAAGGGGTTAGTCTCTTGATGGGCTTAGATGTGTTTCAATTTGATCATCAGATTTCAAATTATCATGAACTCCTTTTCCAAGATTTTGATGGTCAAGCAGGTTTGTTTTCTTTTGGGATTGAAGAAAAATCCAACTATTTTGAGATGGAAATCTTTGAACGGGCAGGAATCAATTTCTTTTATAGAGGACAAGTACTATTCTCAAAAGAAACTTTTTATCTCTTGTCAAAAGAACAGGCCAGCTTGTTAGATACATTAAGAAAAGTGCCTTTGGACAGTAGCGGCAAAAAGATTTTACAATTTGACACTAGCGATCGAGATCTTTTAGCTTCGACCTTGTCACAGTTTAAAGAGCTCGGAAAAGTAGAAGCTCCTGAGTCTCTTCAAATTCAGACTTTTCGCCCTTCATTTTACATGGATCGTGAAGAGGATGGTTCTATTCGTTTGGATATGCAATTTCAGTATGAAACTTGCTTAGTTAGGAACCGTAATGAACTGGAGAACCTCCCTTTTGCTAGTGATATTCAACTAGAGAAACAGATTTTTCAGTTGGCTCTATCAGCAGGATTTGAAGCGGAATTTCAATCGTGGCGTCAAAGTCTAAAAGCAGAAGGTGTCCATGCTTTCTTTCAGGAAGTTTTACCAGCCTTTGCAGCCCTTGGAGAATTAAAAATTTCTGAGAGCTTACAAGAACTTTATCAGGTTCAGAAGCCTCAAGTTCAGATATCTTCGAAGGGAAGTCTTTTAGAAATTCAATTTGATTTTCAAGATATCGATCAAGAAGAAATCAATCGCGCGATGAAAGCCTTAGTCGCAAAGCAAGATTATTATATCAGTTCCTCTAATCAGGTCTATTATTTCGATGAACAGACCAAGCGTATTCGTCAGGATCTAGAGGATTTAGGAATTGAAGAGATGGAGAGTGATTCTTTCCATGCTCGTAAATCTTTAGCTTATACACTTTCCTATCTATTTAAGGACCAGAATCAAGTTACATTTACTGAAGAATTCCGACATTTGGCACATGATTTAACGCATCCAGAAGATTTTCCAATGAAACCTCTGAATATCAAAGCAGAACTCAGAGACTATCAGAAAAAGGGAATTCAATGGCTTCAAATGCTTCACCATTATGGATTTGGTGGAGTTTTAGCAGATGATATGGGGCTTGGCAAGACCCTGCAAGCTATCGCTTTTCTAAGTAGCCAGCTTCAAGACAATACCCGTGTCTTAATTCTTGCTCCATCTGGTTTGATTTATAACTGGGCTGATGAATTTGAAAAATTTGCACCAGATATAGATGTAGCTGTTGTACATGGATTGAAACCTTATCGTGAGACTGTTTTAGCAGAAAATCATCAGATTTATCTGACGAGTTATGCTACTTTCCGTCAGGATAGTGACAGTTACAAGCGGATGTCTTTTGACTTTCTATTTTTGGATGAAGCCCAAGTGATGAAAAATGCCCAAACCAAAATTGCTAAGATTTTGAGAAAGTTTGTGGTTCCATCAGTTTTTGCTCTTTCCGGAACACCGATTGAAAATAATCTAGGGGAATTATGGTCTATCTTTCAAATTGTCTTGCCAGGGCTTCTACCAGCAAAAAAAGACTTTATGAAATTACCAGCCGATAGAGTTGCTCAGTTTATTAAACCGTTTGTGATGCGTCGAAAAAAAGAGGACGTTCTTACAGAGTTACCTGATCTGATAGAAGTCGTTTATAAAAATGAACTGGAGGACCAGCAAAAAGCTATCTATCTAGCTCAACTTCAACAGATGCAAGAGCGTTTGGGACAAGTGACCGATGCAGAATTTCAACGAAATCGAGTTGAAATTTTAACAGGACTCATGCGTCTTCGCCAGATTTGTGATACTCCAGCTCTATTTATAGAAGATTATAAGGGAGATAGCGGGAAGCTTGATAGTTTACGAGATCTGCTAAGTCAAATTGCTGAGGGAAATCATCGTGTACTCATCTTCTCTCAATTTAGGGGGATGTTGGACCGCATCGAAGAGGAGTTGCCACAGCTTGGTTTAACTTCCTTTAAGATTACAGGTTCAACTCCCTCACAGGAACGCCAAGAAATGACCAAAGCTTTTAACCAAGGGGAATGCGATGTATTTTTGATTTCTCTAAAAGCTGGTGGAGTTGGTCTCAATCTTACTGGTGCGGACACTGTTGTTCTGGTCGACTTATGGTGGAATCCAGCAGTTGAATCGCAGGCTATTGGTAGGGCTCATCGTATGGGACAAGAACAAGCTGTTGAGGTTTATCGACTAGTAACTCGAGGAACAATTGAAGAAAAGATTCAAGAGTTACAAGAGCAGAAAAGAAATCTGGTCTCAGAAGTATTAGATGGAACAGAGTCTCGTGGAAGTCTCACGCTTACTGAAATTCAAGAAATATTAGGAATTTCTGAAGCCAAGACTTGAAAAATCAAGACTTTACGCTATAATGGAGTATTGAAAGGGAATAAAAATGAAACAAGAAAGATTTCCAATAGTGTCAGATGATGAAATTATGCTGACAGAGATGCCATTTATGAACTTATATGATGAGTCGGATTTGATTAGTAATATCAAGGGAGACTACCAGGACAAAAACTACTTGGAATGGTCACCAATTACGACAGAAAAAAAGTCGCCGATTCAAGCATCAGATAAACGGATTGAAAAAAAGGAAAAATCCTACGCTGAACTGGCTCGTGAGGAAGCAAGAGCTGATTTGAAACGGAAACGTTCAGCAAAGTATTTGACCCAAGATGTTAGTTTTACCAAACGTTATAAACCTTCAAATAATGTTGTAAGGCAGGCAAATCAGCCAACAGCTCCTTTCCAAAAGGAAAATCCTGGTGAGCTTACCAAATATAGTGAAAAATTAACTCAAAGCCATTATATTTTAGCTGAAACTGCTCCTCAGATGCAACAAACGACTAAAGAAGAGCAACTTGGACCTAAGAAAAATAATTATGATTTTTTAAAGAAAAGCCAAATTTATAACAAAAAAGAACATCAATCAGAAAAAGAACGTAAAATTGCTCAAGAGTTAAACTTGACAAATATGACAGAGTAAAGGGGAAAAAGATGGCAAAAACCTATCATTTTATCGGAATTAAAGGATCAGGAATGAGTGCCTTGGCCTTGATGTTGCACCAAATGGGGCATAAGGTGCAAGGGTCTGACGTAGAGAAATACTATTTTACACAACGAGGATTAGAGCAAGCAGGGATCAAGATTTTGCCTTTTGATGAGAAAAATCTTCAAGGGGATATAGAAATTATCGCTGGGAATGCCTTTCGTCCAGATAACAATGTTGAAATTGCTTATGCAGACAAGAATGGACTAAGCTATAAACGTTATCATGAGTTTCTTGGTGGCTTTATGCGTGACTTTATCAGCATGGGTGTTGCCGGAGCACATGGTAAGACTTCAACAACAGGTATGCTTTCTCACGTTTTGTCACACATCACTGATACAAGCTATCTAATTGGAGATGGTACAGGTCGTGGTTCTGAAAATGCCAAGTATTTTGTCTTCGAATCAGACGAGTACGAGCGTCATTTCATGCCATATCACCCAGAGTACTCTATTATTACTAATATCGACTTTGACCATCCTGACTATTTCACAAGCTTAGAGGATGTCTTCAACGCCTTCAATGATTATGCTAAACAAATTACTAAAGGTTTGTTTGTCTACGGTGAGGATGCTGAGTTGCGTAAGATTACGGCAAATGCACCAATCTACTATTATGGTTTTGAAGCTGAAGGAAATGACTTTGTAGCCAGCGATTTGCTTCGTTCAACAACTGGTTCAACCTTTACAGTTCATTTCCGTGGACAAGAGTTAGGTCAATTCCACATTCCAACCTTTGGTCGTCATAACATCATGAATGCCACAGCAGTCATTGGTTTGCTTTATACTGCTGGTTTTGATTTGAATTTGGTGCGTGAACACTTGAAGACTTTTGGTGGAGTAAAACGTCGCTTTACAGAAAAGATTGTCAATGATACAGTTATTATCGATGACTTTGCTCACCATCCAACTGAGATCATTGCGACCTTGGATGCAGCTCGTCAGAAATACCCAAGCAAGGAAATTGTTGCTATCTTCCAACCACATACCTTTACTCGAACAATTGCCTTATTGGATGATTTTGCCCAAGCCTTGAATCAAGCTGATGCAGTCTACCTAGCACAAATCTACGGATCAGCTCGTGAAGTTGACCATGGTGATGTTAAGGTTGAAGATTTAGCAGCCAAGATTCATAAAAAACACCAAGTCATCACTGTTGAAAATGTTTCTCCTCTTCTAGACCATGATAATGCTGTCTATGTCTTCATGGGAGCTGGAGATATTCAAACTTACGAATACTCATTCGAGCGTCTCTTGTCTAATTTGACAAGCAATGTTCAATAAGGAAGATTATGGAATTTCCAATTAAAATTCGGGAAGCTCAGCGATCAGATATTGATCAGATTTGCTTGATACAAGAAAGTAATTCAAACTTCCTAGAAAACATGAATAGAGAAATAATAGAAGAACGTATCCGCAATCATGCGGATACGTTTCTATTAGCTTGTCTTGATGATCAGGTGGTTGCCTATATTTCAGGGACAGACTTTGCTAATTCCTCACAAAGTAGATGGATAAAAAAGATAGCAAATGGAGAAGTTATCAGTGATAGAAATTTTGTGATTGACGCTTTATCTGTTCATCCGGAGTATCAGGGACAAGGATTTGGAACCTTGTTGCTGGCGGCCTTGAAACAAGTTGCTCTTCAACAAAATTGTCTCGGTATTTATCTTCTTTGCAAGGATGAATTGCTGTCTTATTTTGAGATGAATAAATTTATGGAGCAAGGAATAGTAGACGTGGGAGTCAGCAATGAAGTTAATTTTCTCATGTGGTGGAAGAATCCCTTTCATAAGGAGGAGCTATGATTATTCGACAAGCTAGACTTAGTGATTTAGACCGTATTTTAGAGATTGAACTAGAAAATTTTTCAATCGAAGAAGCCATTCCTCGTTCTGTTTTTGAAGCCCACCTAAAAGAGATTCAGACTAGTTTTTTAGTGGCTGAAAAAGAAGGGGAGATACTCGGTTATATTGAAGGACCAGTAGTCCCTCACCGTTATTTGCAAGATCAGTCTTTCACTGAGGAAATAAAAGACCACAGTCATAAGAAAGGTGGTTATATTTCTGTAACTTGTCTGTCTATAGCTAAAGAAGCTCAATCTCTAGGGCTAGGAAGAAAACTACTGACTGCTCTTAAAGAAGTGGCTCTTAAGCATGAACGAGAGGGAATCAATCTAACTTGCCATGACTACCTGATTGAATACTATGAGAAGCACGGTTTTGTCAATGAAGGAAAGTCTAAATCCCAATTTGCAGGCGAAGAATGGTATGATATGGTCTGGGAAAACAAGAATTAGTGATTGGAAAGGCTTCTAAGGTTGCTTTTCTCAAGTTTTTAAGATATAATATTAAGGATTATCAACAAGGAGGTAAATACCTTTGAGCGAAAATTCAAATGAAGAAAAGTTGAGTTTTAAAGAGCAAATTTTGCGAGACTTAGAACGATTAAAGAAAGAGGAAAGTTTAACAGAACAAACAGATGACCTCTTTTCAAATTTGATGAACTCTTCTGATACAAAAACAGAAGAACGAGTAATAACTCCAGAAGAAGAGCTGATTGCTAATTCTGTTTCAAATGTTGAACAATTGATTGAGAACGCACCTGCTGTTCCACCTCGTCCAGATCTAAAAGAAGAGGTTACAGAGGAAATTGCAAAAGAAGCATCAGTTGAGTTACCTCAATCAGTCTCAGATAAAGATGAAATGAATTCAATACCAACTAAGGTTTCAGTTTCTTACCGAACATTTGATACTGCTTCCGAAGACAAAGAAGCAGTAAACCTAGCGCCTCACAAGGAAGAATTGACAAATCACGAAGCTACTGAAGAAGCAGAACTTCCTAGAAGAAGTCGGAGAGAAACTGTGAAACCAGCCAAGAAAAAGAAGAAATCCCGCTTAAAAGGATTTTTAGTGACAGTTTTGGTATTACTCATTCTATTTGGTGCTGGCGGTTTCTTTGGTCTTCGCTATGCTGAATCAGCTTTGCAACCAGTGGATCCAAATTCTAAACAATATATGACTGTTCAGATTCCAGACGGATCTAATGTTCAAGAAATTGGTTCAACTTTGGAAAAATCAGGTGTCATTAAAAATGGTTTGGTCTTTACACTTTATGCCAAGTATAAAAACTACACTGGATTGAAGTCTGGCTATTATAATCTACAAAAGAGTATGAGTGTTGAGGATGTCATTAAAGAGTTGCAAAAAGGTGGGACACCTGAACCTCAAGAGGTTACACTTGCAAACTTGACTATTCCAGAGGGATATACATTAGAGCAAATTGCTCAAACTGTTGGCCAACTTCAAGGGGACTTTAAAGAACCTTTGACAGCGGAAGCATTCTTGGCCAAAGTTCAGGATGAGAACTTTATTGCTCAAGAGGTTGCCAAATATCCAAATCTTCTTGAAAGCTTACCTACAAAAGATAGTGGTGTTCGTTATCGCTTAGAAGGATATCTTTTCCCTGCGACTTATACGATTAAAGAAAATACAACTGTTGAAAGTTTAATTGATTCAATGCTTGCAGCTATGGATAAGAACCTTTCTTCACATTATGCTGCTATTAAGGAAAAGAACCTAACCGTAAATGAGCTCTTGACAATTGCATCACTTGTTGAGAAAGAAGGGGCTAAGACAGAGGATCGTAAGCTGATTGCTGGTGTATTCTATAATCGTTTGAACCTCGGTATGCCACTTCAAAGTAATATCGCTATCCTTTATGCTGAAGGAAAACTTGGTCAAAACATCAGTCTTTCTGATGATGCAGCTATTGATACATCTATTGATTCACCATACAATGACTATACAAAAGTAGGTCTAATGCCTGGGCCGGTTGATAGCCCAAGCTTGGATGCGATCGAATCAAGTATCAATCAGACAAAGAGTGACTATCTCTACTTTGTGGCCAATGTTCAAGATGGTAAAGTTTACTATGCAACAACACTAGAAGAACATGAACGCAATGTTCAAGAACATATCAATAGTAAATTAAACCAATCAAATAGCACAAACTAAAATTATGTGGTTTTCCACATAATTTTGCTTTAAAGCATATATTTATTAATTAAATCAAAAGAAAGTTGAGAAAAATGGTAGAAAAAACATATCCAATGACCTTGGAAGAAAAGGAAAAACTCGAAAAAGAATTAGAAGAATTGAAACTAGTACGTCGTCCAGAAGTTGTAGAACGTATCAAGATTGCTCGTTCATATGGTGATTTGTCAGAAAACAGTGAGTATGAAGCAGCGAAAGATGAGCAAGCCTTCGTTGAGGGACAAATCTCAAGTCTAGAAACTAAGATTCGTTACGCAGAAATCGTTAACAGCGATGCCGTTGCAAAAAATGAAGTTGCTATCGGAAAAACTGTAACAATCCAAGAAGTTGGAGAAGACGAAAAGGAAGTATACATTATCGTTGGTTCAGCTGGAGCAGATGCTTTTGCAGGAAAAGTGTCAAATGAAAGCCCAATTGGTCAAGCATTGATTGGTAAGAAAAAAGG
>CABPWC010000037.1 GCA_902461025.1 uncultured Streptococcus sp. | reverse complement strand
GGCCTACCAAGGATCTTTTTGGAGACGGAAGTATCCTTGTAGCTTCGATAGATGGTCATGCCAAAGGGCAAGCTTGTCTCTTTATTCCAGACTATCATCTCTTTATCGCGGCAGATCTTTGTTGGGGAATAGACCTCTTGCCTTATACCAAGCAGATGCATCTGATTCCTTCCTTGGTTCAAGATAGCAAGACTGACTATATCAAGGGAACAGAGTTACTGGAAGAAGTCTTGAGAGACGGCATTGAGGTAGTTGTCAGCCATGACCCTGTAGAAAGGATTGAGCGGATTTTGTATGAAAAAAATAACCTTTCTTAAAACGTTTATCCAAACTCGGTGGCTTCATCATTTTAAATCTCGAGACGCTTTAGAAAACTATCAGAAAAAGCAACTAGCTGCCTATATGGCCTTTCTTAAACGTGAGTCGCCTTATTTTAAAAATGGGGTACCTAGCGACTTTGACCATATGGACAAAGCTTTTATGATGGCTCATTTTAATGAGCTCAACACCCAAGAAGTGGATCGAGACGAGGCCTTGGCTTTGGCTATCGAAAGTGAAAAGACTCGAAATTTCACAGAACTTAAAGGAGAAATAGCTGTCGGTCTTTCTTCAGGGACATCCGGGCATCGGGGAATCTTTATTACAACCGAAAAAGAGCGAAGTATGTGGGCGGCGGCAATCCTAGCCAAGATGTTGCCTAAAGGTCAACTTTTTGGACACCGCATCGCCTTTTTCCTGAGAGCGGATAATGAACTCTATCAGACAATCAATACGGCACTCATTCGTTTAGAATACTTTGATATTTTCAAGAATACAGATGAGCATATAGAGCGTCTCAATAGTTATCAACCGACTATTGTAGTGGCACCTGCTTCTATGTTGATTGAATTGAGCAAGCGCCTAAAAGCCGGAGAGCTAAAGATTCATCCGCAAAAAATCGTATCGGTGGCAGAAATATTGGAAGATAGTGATAAAGAACGGATTGCTGATGCTTTTTCTCTATCCATTATTGACCAAGTCTACCAGGCAACCGAAGGTTTTCTAGCTTGTACTTGCCCTGCTGGAAATCTTCATCTCAATGAAGATATCATATTTGTAGAAAAACACTATCTGGATGATCGACGTTTTTATCCAGTGATTACAGACTTTAAACGAAGCAGTCAGCCTGTTTATCGCTATCAGCTCAACGATATCTTAGTTGAAAATCCTGAACCTTGCCCATGTGGATCTCATTACACAAGGATTGACAAGGTCGAAGGTCGATCTGATGATATTTTCTACTTTGAAGGGCTAGATGGAGGTCAAGTCACGATTTTTCCTGACTTTATCAGACGTTGTATTCTCTTTGTGGAGAATGTCGGAGATTACCAAGTCAAACAACATTCTGAGAAGTTAGTGGAAGTTTGTCTGAGTCGGAGGGACGAGCAAGTTGAAACAGCGATTACAGAGCAGTTTCGACTCTTGGCGCAACAAAAAGAGTTTAAAACACCTGAAATAAAATTTTCAGATTATCACTGGGATACAAGTCGTAAACTCAAACGTATCCAACGTTTATGAAAGGACAAAAAGTTATGACAGAAGTAAAAAGACATGTAGAAATCGCAGGCTATGGAGTTTGCCTTCCAAAAAATACAGTGCAATTTAAAGATCAGACTCGTCATCGTGTGGTTGAAAATGAAGAAACGCAACTCGATTTGGCGGAAGCGGCTATCCAAGCTGCACTTAAAAACGCAAATTTGAGTATGAAAGACATTGATTGCCTTGTATCAGCTAGTGCGGTTGGTGTTCAGCCTATTCCTTGTACAGCAGCTTTGATTCATGAACGTGTGGCAAAAGGGCTCTCTATCCCAGCTATGGATATCAATACGACTTGTACAAGTTTTATCTCTGCTCTATCGACCATGTCACATTTGATTGAAGCAGGAGAATATGGTCGCGTTTTAATTGTATCTAGTGAAGTTGGTAGCCTGGGGCTTAATCCAAAGCAAAAAGAAAGTTTTGAACTCTTTAGTGATGGGGCAGCAGCCTTTATTTTCCAATCAAGTGATAAGGATAAGGGAGTTATCGCTAGTCTTCAACGTACTTGGTCAGAGGGGGCTCACGATACAGAGATTCGTGGAGGCTTGACTTCTTATCAACCAAAAGAGTACTCTGAAGAGACCAAGACAAATTTTATGTTTGATATGAAAGGCAAGAAAATCCTCTTGCTTTCTGCCCGTGTCATTCCAGAAATGTTCCAAGAATTCCAAGAGAAATCAGGTATTTCTAAAGATGCTGTAGACTATATTATTCCTCACCAAGCTAGTCGTGCTCTTCCTTTGGTTATGGGAAAACTGGGAGTAGATGAAGATAAGTACCTGAATCTTGTTACTGATTATGGAAATATGGTCTCCGTTGCTGTACCTTTTGGTTTAGTTTATGCACTTGATCATGGTTATGTAAAAGAAGGAGATACCATCTTCTTGATGGGAACTGCAGCTGGTATGACGGTCAATATGTTGGCTTTGAAATTATAAACTGAGAGCAGGCTCAGATAAGAGGCCTGCTCTTTTAATTAATTTTATAGATAGAACTATCGGCCTATACAGTAAAAGCTTGATAAGTTTTATGAAACTAAGTATACTAGAAGGTAACAAGCGTTTTCAGACAGTATATTAGGGAGTATACTTAGAAATTGAGAGGGAGATATGGGAATCAGAAAATTTCGCTTATTAATGTCCAAGTATGGCTTTAGTATTGCGATTATACTTATAGAATTAGTTCTTATTTTCGGAATTATTCTTTACATGAGCCAGATTGCTCCGATTATTTGGGTGACTCTTGTATTTTTGATCAGCGTCGCAACGGTTATAGCGATTGTCAATCGTTCGATGACACCTGAAAGCAAAGTAACTTGGTTGATTGTGACCTTTGTACCGGTATTTGGTCCACTGCTTTATCTCATGTTCGGTGAGAGAAGGCTATCAAAAAAAGAACATAAACAACTCCAGGAGTTGAATTCTATTGCCTTTCATGAGAATCATGGGCAACAACTTCATCTGCAGTTACAGGAAACAGATAAATCTGCCTACGGGATTATCAATGCCTTGCTACATATGGATAGCAATGCGGAAGTCTATGAGCATACAGATTCACAATTTTTTGCTGATGGAGAAGAAATGTGGAAGCAGATGCTGGAGGATCTAAAAGGGGCTAAAAAATTTATTTTTCTAGAATACTACATTGTCGACGAAGGTTTGATGTGGGATAGCATACTCGAAATTCTGGAAGAAAAGGCAGCTCAGGGAGTTGAAGTCAAGATGCTCTATGACGATATTGGTTGTATGGTGACTTTGCCTGGAGATTATACCGTTCATTTGCGTTCTAAGGGGATCGATGCTCATAAGTTTAATAAGGTAATTCCTCGTATGACAGTGGCCTATAACAACCGTGACCACCGTAAAATCTTAGTCATTGATGGGCAGATTTCTTATACTGGCGGCATCAACCTTGCAGACGAATATATCAACCAGATTGAACGTTTTGGCCACTGGAAAGATAGTGGGATTCGGATAGATGGTCCGGCGACTCAAGCTTTTACCAGACTATTTCTCATGAACTGGTATATCAACCGTGGAGAAATCAGTGACTTTGATCAGTATCATTTGGAAAATCAGACACGATCTGGTAGCGGTCTTTGTATCCCATATGGTAGTGGACCAAAACCGATTTACCAGATGAAGGTGGGTAAAAATGTCTATCAAAATCTGATTAATCAAGCGGAGGATTTTGTCTATATTACAACGCCTTATCTCATTATCGATTATGATTTGACAGAGGATATAAAGAATGCGGCTATGCGAGGCGTAGATGTGAGAATAGTCACCCCTTTTGTGCCAGACAAGAAGATCATTCAACTGATAACACGGGGAGCTTATCCAGATCTTTTATCTGCTGGTGTTCGTATTTTTGAATACACACCTGGTTTTATCCATAGTAAGCAGATGATTGTTGATGATCGTTTTGCGGCTGTTGGGACTATCAATCTAGATTATCGTAGTTTGGTTCACCACTATGAAAATGCAGTACTACTGTACAAAACAGAGTCAATAGCAGATATTCGCCAAGATTTTGAAGATATTTTTGAAGTGTCACAAGAAATTTTCTCGGATACCATAAATCCTACTTGGTATCAAATGATAATTAAAGAAGTCACGCAGTTATTTGCACCGATGCTTTAATTGAAAGAATTAACTGAGAATAGTTGATTAGAGGAGAGGTTGGGACAAAAGTCCTAGCCTCTCAATTTTCTTTGGATTGTCGAGCAAGACGCAGTGGTTGAGTGGGCTCTACTACGCTGATTTCATCAGCTTTTACAGCCCTACTCAACTGTGCGGAGGTGGGACGACGAAATCGAATTCTAACGAATTACCGATTTCTGTCCCACTCTCTTTTTCTGTAAGCAGTTTCCTTGACATCTTATTTATTTTTCGTTATCATATGTCCATATAATATATGGGAGTCTGTGTACAGTCTGAGAGGAAGTGTTAAACTTCGACCGCACCTGATCTGGGTAATGCCAGCGTAGGGAACGAATACTTGGCCTAATTTTGCACCTTTTTCATATATGAAAGAGGTTTTTCTTTTTTTACAAAGAAAAACTGTAACTTAGAAGGAGGTTTTAATGAAAGCAAGCATTGCTTTACAAGTCTTGCCCCTATCACAAGGGATTGACCGCATAGCTCTTATCGATCAAGTCATTGCCTATCTGCAAGCTCAAGGAGTAACCATGGTGGTGACACCCTTTGAAACAGTTTTAGAGGGTGAATTTGATGAGCTCATGCGTATTCTCAAAGAAGCGATAGAAGTGGCAGGCCAAGGAGCAGACAATGTCTTTGCCAATGTGAAAATAAATGTAGGAGAGATTTTAAGCATTGATGAGAAACTTGAAAAGTATAATGAGACGGCATATTAGCCTACTAGGATTTTTGGGTGTCTTGTCCATTTGGCAGTTGGCAGGCATTTTTAATCTATTGCCTAAATTTATCCTTCCAACTCCACTTGAGATTCTCCAGTCTTTTGTTCGTGACAGAGAATTTCTTTGGTACCATAGTTGGGCAACCTTGAGAGTAGCCTTACTAGGTTTGGCCTTGGGTGTCTTGATAGCTTGTATTATGGCCGTCCTTATGGATAGTCTGAGTTGGCTCAATGACTTGATTTACCCCATGATGGTGGTTGTTCAGACTATCCCGACCATTGCCATAGCTCCTATCCTAGTTTTATGGTTGGGTTATGGAATCTTGCCCAAGATTGTTTTGATTATCTTGACGACAACCTTCCCTATTATCGTTAGTATTTTAGATGGTTTTAGGCATTGTGATAAGGATATGCTGACCTTGTTTAGTCTGATGCGAGCCAATCCTTGGCAAATCCTGTGGCATTTTAAAATCCCTGTCAGCCTGCCTTACTTTTATGCAGGACTTAGGGTCAGTGTCTCCTACGCCTTTATCACAACAGTGGTATCTGAGTGGTTGGGAGGCTTTGAAGGACTAGGTGTCTACATGATTCAATCCAAGAAACTGTTTCAGTATGACACCATGTTCGCGATTATTATTCTGGTATCGCTGATCAGTCTTCTAGGTATGAAGCTGGTCGATATCAGTGAAAAATATGTGATTAAATGGAAACGTACTTAAAATAGAGCGTTTTGAAAAAGAAAAGAGGAAATAAAAATGAAGAAAACATGGAAAGTGTTTTTAACGCTTGTGACAGCTCTTCTAGCTGTCGTGCTTGTGGCTTGTGGTCAAGGAACTGCTTCTAAGGACAACAAAGAGGCAGAACTCAAAAAAATTGACTTTATCTTAGACTGGACACCAAATACAAACCACACTGGACTTTATGTAGCCAAAGAAAAAGGATATTTCAAGGAAGCTGGAGTGGATGTTGACTTGAAATTGCCACCAGAAGAAAGCTCATCAGACTTAGTGATTAATGGCAAGGCCCCGTTTGCTATCTATTTCCAAGACTACATGGCTAAGAAATTAGAAAAAGGGGCAGGCATTACTGCCGTTGCAGCTATCGTTGAACACAATACATCAGGGATCATCTCTCGTAAGTCTGACAATATCAACAGTCCAAAAGACTTGGTTGGTAAGAAATACGGAACCTGGAATGACCCAACTGAGCTTGCGATGTTGAAAACCTTGGTAGAATCTCAAGGTGGAGACTTTGAGAAGGTTGAAAAAGTACCAAACAACGATTCAAACTCGATCACACCAATTGCCAATGGTGTTTTTGACGCTGCATGGATTTACTACGGTTGGGATGGAATTCTTGCTAAATCGCAAGGTGTCGATGCTAACTTCATGTATTTGAAAGACTATGTAAAAGAGTTTGACTACTACTCACCAGTGATCATCGCAAACAACGACTATCTAAAAGACAACAAAGAAGAAGCTCGTAAAGTCATCCAAGCCATCAAAAAAGGTTACCAATACGCTATGGAGCACCCAGAAGAAGCTGCAGATATCCTAATCAAAAATGCCCCAGAACTCAAAGATAAACGTGACTTTGTCATCGAATCTCAAAAATACTTGTCAAAAGAATATGCTAGCGACAAGGATAAATGGGGACAATTTGACGCTGATCGCTGGAATGCCTTCTACAAATGGGATAAAGAAAATGGGATCCTCAAGGAAGACTTGACTGATAAAGGCTTCACTAATGAATTTGTAAAATAATGACAGAAATTAGATTAGAACACGTAAGCTATGCCTACGACAATGAAAAGATTTTAAAGGATATTAATCTGCAGGTGACTTCAGGTGAAGTGGTCTCTATCCTAGGACCTAGTGGTGTAGGTAAGACCACCCTCTTTAACTTGATTGCAGGGATTTTGGAAGTCCAGTCTGGGCGAATCATTCTTGATGGAGAGGAAAATCCCAAGGGGCGCGTGAGCTATATGCTACAAAAAGACTTGCTCTTGGAGCATAAGACGGTCCTTGGGAATATCATCCTGCCCCTCTTGATTCAAAAGGTGGATAAGGCAGAAGCTATTGCTCGCGCAGATGAAATCCTTGCGACTTTTCAGTTAACGGCTGTACGAGACAAGTATCCTCATGAGCTCAGTGGCGGGATGCGTCAGCGTGTTGCTTTACTCCGTACCTACCTTTTCGGGCATAAGCTCTTTCTTCTAGATGAGGCCTTTAGCGCCTTGGATGAGATGACCAAAATGGAACTTCATGCTTGGTATCTAGATATTCACAAACAGCTGGAGTTGACGACACTCATCATCACGCATAGTATCGAGGAGGCCCTCAATCTCAGTGACCGCATCTATATCTTGAAAAATCGCCCTGGGCAGATTGTTTCTGAAGTCAAACTTGATTGGTCTGAAGGCGAAGACAAGGAAGTTCAAAAAATTGCCTATAAACGCCAGATTTTAGCGGAGTTGGGCTTAAATAATTAGAAATGAAGAGAGTTGGTGAAGTTTATACTTTGCCAGCTCTCTTTTGCCTTTTAAAAAAGGGAAACTAACTTGCGAGAAGGAACTAAAAGGGCTATAATGAAGAAAAATGAAACATGGTTTAAAAATGGGATTTGATAAAGATTTTATAGAAAAGGTTTTTTCTGACGGAAAAGATAGAGTGAATAGAGCTATTTTTGTAAAACCGGAAGAACTTATTGAAATATCCGATGAAGAGCTAAGTTATTTTGGCGAGGGTATTTTTTATTGTTTACCTCGTAATCAGTATGTAATGGATAATAAAGATAAAATTAGACAAAAATATAAATTATCTAAAGAAATGCCTAAAATAAATGGCATTCCTTTACCAACTTTTTTAAAAATGAGATCATGGGATAGAATTAGAAAGACCAAGCCAACCTTAAAAGAAATCATCAGGATGATTGAAAAATGATGATTCAGTGTAGGTGAAGTGTTGTCTTATAATTAGAAAGAGGAGTTGTTATGAGATACAGTCAACAAGTATTAGATATGCTAAAAAGAGGTGTAAGTGGTGATGTTGATGATTACTATGACTTTTTTCTTGAGCTCACTGCTAAATTAGGCGAAGATGAGGCTTTTGCTGACGGTTTGATAGCAGAGAATGAACCTCTTTTTGATGTTATTAATGATGAACAAATGTATTATTTCTATGTCGAAGAAGATACAGAGAACAGAGAATTGTGCCAAAATTTTTTAAAGACTTACTATGAAAAAGCAAAACAACTAGTAGATAGCTAAATTTGGGCTTATCTTGTTCTTTGAGTTTATAGGTGGAATGGTATTGTATGAAAAAAGAAGAAATTAAAAATATATAGGCGCAGATCTTGAATTAAATGTTAATGGCCGAGGTACTTACTTTAAATCAAGTATTTGTGTAGTAGGTAATTATATGAGAAATAGAATCATTGTTGTTTACAGAATTGCAAATCGTTTGGTCTCTATTACAGTTGAAAATCCAGACTTTTCTGAATTAAGAGTTAATCAATTTGTAAAAATTGGAGACAAAGAGTATAGGATAAATAGTCTCCCTTTTGTGGATTCAACCCCACCAAAATCTTTTTTTGAAATGGATACATTTGCAATTGACTACACAGAGGATGAATTGATGAATAAAGTGGCAGTATTTACGCTATCGGATAGTCAATCATAGTGTGTTACACAGAAACTATAGCAATCAATCCGTTCAATGTGTCAAAATGTATTATAAATCTAAAAAATGAAGACGGTGGCTTGAAAGAATCAGGGCAAGTTGTGTGGTACTAAATGACTTGAGCGACTTTAGAATATAGGAAAAAAGCAATACTTAAACTAATTAAAATTTTTAATTCTAGTATTTTAGGATATTGGTATATTCCTGAAAACCGTGACCCAGGTATGATTGAGATTGATGAGCAAACTGGTGAAGTTACAGTTGCTATCGAGTCAAATTATGATAAAGAACTTGGGGCACCCTATTATGCAAACAAGGCTCGTGGAGCAGTGAAGCAGATGTGGGATAGAGGAGAATTACCAAGCGAGAAATCATTTACCTGGTGGTAATTTTAAGAGATAACAAAAAGTGATTAAATAATGTTAAATAATGAATTAAATGACTACAGCAAACAAGCCCCATTCGATGAAATAGATGAAATAGATGAACTCATTTTTTCGGAATCTAATCTTGAAGGGTACAGTGATTTTTACAAAGATAGTGAAGAGTCAAAAGTTTGGTGGATTGATAAGATAGGTGTTATAGGAGAGTTTCTGTTCAGCTTTGACAAGAAAAAAATTTATAACCTTTTTCTTGACTATCCTCATAATATGACGGAAGAAGAAGTTAGAATTTTTGATAGCGAAAATCCTTTCTGGAGAGATTTTTTCTCAGATAGGAAGTTATGAACTATTTGTTTCGATTGGGAATTTTTTTGCTATCAAGGCCCTTTTAAGGGCTCTTTTTTGTGGACTTTTTAAGGAACTTTAAAGAAAAACCAAGGTGTCTTAATACCATCGTATTTTTAAGGAAATCAGTATTTTCAAGCTTTGAGCCCTTAAAATTTGACTTATAGAGTCTTAAATGATAGTATAGTCAAAGATGGTCAAAGTTGAAGAAGGAGGTAGTAAGCTATGAAATTTAAAAATACATCGGACCATATTGAAGCCTATATCAAGGCGATTTTAGAACAATCTGGTATCGTAGAATTACAACGAAGCCAGCTAGCGGATACCTTTCAAGTCGTACCTAGCCAGATTAACTATGTGATTAAGACTCGTTTTACAGAGAGTAGAGGCTATCTAGTTGAGAGCAAACGTGGTGGCGGGGGCTATATTCGCATTGGTCGAATTGAATTCTCTAACCATCATGATATGCTTCGTGATTTGTTGTATTCAGTGGGTGATGAGGTGAACCAAGTCATCTTTGAAGATGTTTTAAGACTCTTAGTCGAACAAGAACTCATGACCCGCCAAGAGATGAATCTATTATTAGCTACGGGGACAGACCGAATTCTAGGTGAGGAAGCTAATCGTATTCGTGCCAATATGCTTCGTCAGTTGTTGCATGAAGTAGATAGAAAAGGAAAATAAAACGACATGAAATATTCAAAAGCATTGAGAGAATGTATCGATAGCGCCTTTCTGGTAGCGAGTCGCTTTGGTGCAGACTACCTAGAATCATGGCACCTACTGATTGCCATGGTCAATCATAGCTACAGTGTTGCCGGAGCAACTCTCAACGAATTCCCTTATGAGATTGATCGTTTAGAGGAAGTCGCTGTAGAATTAACAGAGGCAAACTATAACCACAAGGAAGATTACCAGGAACTTCCCTTCTCCTACCGCTTAAATGTCTTACTATTAGAAGCGGAACATATTGCTTCAGTTGTTCATGCCAAAGCATTGGGTACTGAGCACCTTCTATACGCTATCTTGCATGATGGCAACGCCCTAGCAACTCGCATTCTAGAAAAAGCAGGTTTCTCCTATGAAGATCAGAAGGACCAAGTCAAGATTGCAGGGCTTCGTCGTAGTCTTGAAGCGCGTGCTGGTTGGACAAAAGAAGATTTGAAGGCTCTGCGTCAGCGCCATCGCTCAGTTGCAGATAGGCAAAATTCTATGGCCAATATGATGGGCATGCCTCAAAGCCCAAGTGGTGGATTGGAAGATTACACTCATGATCTTACAGAACAAGCCCGTTCAGGGAAATTAGAGCCAGTCATCGGGCGTGACCAAGAAATCTCTCGTATGATTCAAATCTTGAGTCGAAAAACAAAAAACAATCCAGTTCTAGTTGGAGATGCAGGTGTTGGTAAAACAGCTCTGGCACTTGGCCTTGCACAACGAATTGCCAACGGAAATGTGCCTGATGAGATGGCTAAGATGCGAGTCCTAGAACTTGATTTGATGAATGTGGTTGCGGGAACCCGTTTCCGTGGAGACTTTGAAGAACGTATGAACAATATCATCAAAGATATTGAGGAAGACGGTAAGGTTATTCTCTTTATCGATGAGCTCCATACTATTATGGGGTCTGGAAGTGGTATTGATTCGACCTTGGATGCGGCCAATATCCTGAAACCTGCCTTGGCACGTGGAACTCTGAGGACTGTCGGAGCGACTACTCAGGAAGAATACCAAAAACACATCGAAAAAGATGCGGCCCTTTCTCGTCGCTTTGCAAAAGTGATGATAGAAGAGCCGAGCGTGGCTGATAGTATGGCTATTTTGCAGGGCTTGAAAGCAACGTATGAGAAACACCACCATGTTCAAATTACAGATGATGCAGTAGAAACAGCTGTCAAAATGGCCCATCGCTATTTGACCAGCCGTCACTTGCCAGACTCAGCGATTGATCTTTTGGATGAAGCGGCAGCAACTGTCCAAAATAAATCGAAACATGTCAAAAAAGATGAGTCAGGTTTAACACCAGCTGATAAGGCCTTGATGGATGGAAAATGGAAACAAGCAGCTCAGCTCATTTCAAAAGAACAGGAAGTTCCAGTCTATAAAGATCTAGTAAAAGAATCTGATATTTTGACAACCTTGAGTCGCTTGTCAGGTATTCCAGTTCAAAAATTGACACAAACGGATGTCAAGAAGTATCTCAACCTTGAAACTGAGCTGCATAAACGGGTTATCGGACAGGAACAAGCGGTATCTAGTATCAGTCGTGCCATTCGGAGAAATCAATCGGGTATCCGCAATAATAAACGTCCGATTGGTTCCTTTATGTTCCTTGGACCGACAGGTGTTGGTAAAACTGAATTGGCCAAAGCCTTGGCAGAAGTTCTCTTTGATGACGAGTCTGCTCTTATCCGTTTCGACATGAGTGAGTACATGGAGAAATTCGCAGCCAGCCGTCTTAACGGAGCTCCTCCAGGGTATGTCGGTTACGAAGAAGGTGGCGAATTGACCGAGAAGGTTCGTAACAAACCATACTCAGTCTTGCTCTTTGACGAGGTAGAGAAGGCCCACCCAGATATCTTTAATGTGCTCTTGCAGGTCTTAGACGATGGTGTCTTAACAGACAGTAAGGGTCGCAAGGTTGATTTTTCTAATACCATTATTATCATGACGTCAAACCTTGGTGCGACAGCTCTTCGTGATGACAAGACAGTCGGTTTTGGAGCTAAAGATATTCGTTTTGATCAGGAAAATATGGAAAAACGAATGTTCGAAGAGTTGAAAAAAAATTATCGCCCAGAGTTTATCAACCGTATTGATGAAAAAGTGGTCTTCCATAGCTTGTCAAGTCAAGATATGCAGGACGTGGTCAAGATTATGGTCAAACCATTGATTGCAAGCCTGGCAGAAAAAGGCATTGACTTGAAACTCCAAGCATCTGCCCTTAAGCTTCTAGCTCAGAAGGGATATGATCCAGAAATGGGAGCTCGCCCACTGCGCAGAACTCTGCAAACAGAAGTAGAAGACAAACTAGCAGAACTCCTTCTTACAGGTGAACTGAAAGAAGGTAAGACACTTAAAATTGGTGTCAAAGCAGGTCAATTGAAATTCGACATTGTATAAAACAAGAACTATGAATCTATAATTTGTAGATCCGTCCTCTTTATTGCCATCAAAAGCAGAAAGGAAGTAGAAGATGATGAATCAGATAATTCCAACCGGGATGACAGAAAAAGAGTACTTTGAAGTTCACGCTAGTCAAGCTGAATTTTTAGACTGGTACCACAAGCAAGCACTCCCTCAGTATGAAAAACCAAGCGTGACTGTGGATATGGTAGCCTATTGCTTTGTAGAAGGGAAAATGAAACTCTTTCTGATTCGTCGGAAGGCACACCCTTTTCAAAATTGCTTAGCGCTAGTTGGTGGTTTTATGGATAAAGGGGAAGATGCTGCCCATGCTTGTCAACGTGAGGTAAAAGAAGAAATCAATCTTGATCTTCCACTGGAAAAGATTGAGCAGCTAGTGACAGTATCTACTCCTGGTCGTGATCCCAGAGGGTGGACAGTTACCATTGCCCACTTGGTTTACCTACCCAGTCGAGCTCTTGACTTGGCTAAGGCAGGAGATGATGCAAAAGAAGTCGTTCTTGTGGATGTCGATTTTCACACAGGTAAGTGTTATTTGGATGGAAAAGAACTGGAAGAGAAGGACTTTGCATTTGACCACTTATCCATTATTCAAACATCCATCCAGAAGATTCAAAAAGCTATCGACTATGACCCTCATTTCCTTTATCTACTAGAGGATGAGTTCACAGCGAGTGATGGTTTAGCCCTCATTGAGACTCTATGCCCAGGGAAATCAGATACGAGTGAGAGTTTCTTATCGAAATATGGTCATAGCATAGAGGAAGTTGGTTTTAAACGGATTCCTCAGAAGGAAGTCATCACTATTTATCGATTAAAATAAAAAAGTGAGGTCGGGATTTTGTCCCGACCTCTTTTTGTTGTTATTTTATGTTTAAGGATGTTTATCTTTTTTAGAATTACTCATAAAACGAATGAATAAATCTTTGTATTTATATTTTAAATAATGTTCGTGTAAGTATAGTAGAGACATATAGACAATCATGAAGATTGTGGTTAAATAAAATAAATCAAATGTAGTCTGGGCATAGCGACTTGCAGACTGATAAGAGCAGAAAGCACCTAAAATTATCCAAGGAAGATATTTGTAATATTTGCTTGACATAAGTCTACACCTCCAATATCCTATTTCAATTTTATTATAGCCCTTCAAGAAAAAAATGC
>CABPWC010000036.1 GCA_902461025.1 uncultured Streptococcus sp. | reverse complement strand
TGGTTACCTTGGAAATGGTCAGGATTGGGTAACAAGCCTAGTCGCAAAAGGATGGCGATATAGTACGTCTCCCACGAAAGGAGCCGTTGTATCAGTTCTAGGTGGATTTGGTGGGACACCAGGGGAATACGGTCATGTTGCGATTGTGGAAGCTGTGAACCCAGACGGTTCATTCCTCGTTTCGGAATGTAATATCCAAGGAGTACAGGATAAGGTCCATTTTTCTGTCCTTTATCCAGCTTACTACTATACATTTGCGACACCAAATTAAAAAAGAAAGAAGGTAAATCATGAAAATGATAGATATGGAGAAATTAAAACTCCTTAAAATAGGGGCAATTTTTATAGGAGCTGTATTAGTTCTAGGACTCGTATTCTGGATTGGTGCAGCAACTTCAGCGCAAAATAAAGCTAAGCAGGAAGCTGCAACCACGCAACAAGAAAGCAAAGCAGAGGGAAGCGAACTAACGCAAGAATATGTGAAGGAATTTTTGACAGCTTACTTCAATAAGCAAGATCTTGGAGAAAATAGAAATCGCTATTTGCCCTATATGACAGAAGCTGCTTATAATCAGGAAGTGAATTCTGAAGAAGAACCATCTGTACAAACCTATAAAGGTTATGTAGTGGATACACAGATGAAGTCTTCTACCATCTATATCGATCAAGAAAATAATGTTGCCATAGCTCAAGTGAGATACACTCAGACACAGTTACAGAAGAAATATGATTATACTAACGCCCAAACAAACGTAGGTTCTTCAAGAACCATACGGATTCGCTTCAGCAAGCAAGATGGGAAATACCTGGTAAATCATATTGATCCTATTTTGATTGTGGACAGCCTGAGCGCAAGTGAAAAGGCGAGTATACCATCATTAAACAAACCAAGCAATAACCAAACACAAAGCACAGAAGGGAAAAAGGAACAATGACAAAATTAGAAACTTTGGAAAAACAAAAACAGAAAGCGGAAGACCGCTTAGCTGACTATATGGCCAAGGTCAATAAGGAAGAAGAGAGACTAAAGGAGCTAGAAACTCAAATCATTCTGGCCAAGCATGAGGAACGATCAAACTACTTGGCTAAACATAATTTAACCTGGGCTGATATTGAAGTAGCTCTTGCTGAAGGAAAATTGAAAGGAGCTGGAAAAGATGTACCGTTTAACCAATCTGACACAGAACACGGCAACAACGTATAAAAATCGGGACCTTGTGTATCAAGCCCTGGAGCGAGAAAATGCTAAGGTTAAACACGAGGAGGCAGAGGCAGTTTTATTAGTAGAGGAACTGGATAAAAAGAATGTAGTGATCTACCAAGAAGATATTTATTTGCCGTTTGAGGGAATCGCAGATAGCCTCTTCCTGAAGCCTGGTACGGTGAATCACCAGGAGGCTTCCGCAAAAGAAGCAAAAACATCTCTCTTTAAGCGCCAGCCTAAAACAAACCGTCCACCGCAAACTCTTGAAGAAAAAGAGGAAGTTCCTTCTTTGAAGCAAGTAACCATCAAAACCAAAAACTCCTCCAAACCCTCTTTTTTGGTGTATCTGGGAAGAGTTTTGATGGTACTTGGTCTAGTAGGAAGCCTAACAGTTGCTGGCTTATCACTTACGCTAGTTTACCATCAAGAAACGCAACTCTCAGCTGTATCCAAGGAACTTTCTGATTTAAAAACCATCCAGTCAAAAACAGGGGAACTAGATGCTTTTTCACGTTACTTTTTACCAGCCTATTACTCTGATAAAGGAAAGATGGATGATTTTGTAGCTCCTCAGTTAGTGCTAGACAGACAATCAGGTCAATTGCAGTCAGTGATTTTGGAGTCTAGCTTGATTGTCGATGAAGAAACTTATAAGCTAACCTATGTAGTGGCCGTGAAAGACGGTGAGAACAGAAGTCAGAAACGCTTGGTAGTTACTGTGAAGGAAGAACCTTCAGCGCCTTACGGATTCCAGGTTATTGCTAAGCCAGAACTATCCAATTATCCAAAATAAAGGAGGTCTTACATGGATCAAGAAAAAGTCAGTCATTCTCTGGCTTTAAAAGGAAAAGTTACCCTGGAGATGACGATACAAGCTCTGTATGCCCTCGCAAAAGCCCATTATGACAAGAAACAACATAAGGCTGCGAATCGAACTTTTGAAGGGGAGACACTATTCAATGACTTTATGGCCACTAAGTCTGAAAAAGACGTTGAGAAGTTACTAAACAGTGAAGTCCACTTGGCCAAGCTAAAGCATTACTTGGAAGAGTATAAGGTGGGTTTTACTTATCATCAAAAAGATGGTACAACCTATCTCTTCTTTGAAACAAAAAATCGTCCCCTGGTAGAAAAAGCTCTCAAAGAGATGTTAGCAGACATCACAAAAAGCCCCCAAAAATTAGAGGAGTTTGCGAAAAAGGTGTTGAAGAAACCCCATGAAATGACTCCTGAAAACAAAATAGCCTACTACAAGAGTCATACGGTGTATAAGGGAACCATCCCTGTAGTGACGAAAAATATTGGAAAGGAGAAAGCACGATGATTAGAAAACCTATATGGCCCTACCTGGTGGTTGGGCTATTTTCATTTGTTATTTTCCAGTCTTTTTACCATTACTACCAACTTTCGACTGCAGCAGTGCCTTTCATGGGAATGTTGCGCCTTCGTTGGTTGCTAGAACACTGGGAACGCTTCTCTTTTGGTATTTTCTTTGATTCAGGAGCCTTATATGCAGGACTGATCGGATTTGGGGTACCAATGCTTGTCTATGCTTCTATGGATAAGAATTTATATCGTCAAGGGGAAGAACAAGGTAGTGCTCGTTTTGCGACTTTGAAGGAAATGAGACGTTTTGAAGACGTTGATTTTGAGAAGAATATGATTTTTTCAAAACAGGTCAAAATGGGACTATTCAACTTTCGCTTAGCCTACAATGTGCAACTCAACAAAAATGTGATTGTCATTGGACTTCCAGGAGACGGTAAAACCTTTACTTTTGTATTGCCAAATTTAATGCAGATGAACTCAAACTTTGTTGTGACGGATCCTAAAGGAAACCTGGTACATGAAGTTGGGAAGATGCTTGAGAAAGCTGGCTATGCTGTTAAAATCTTTGATTTAATTCGTCTCAAGAATTCAGATCGGTTTAATCCTTTTCATTACATGAAGTCTGAGCTAGATATTGATCGTATCTCTGAAGCAATTACTGAGGGAACGAAGAAGAGTGAGCATACTGGAGAAGACTTCTGGGTTCAAGCAGAGTTGATGCTTCAACGGGCATTGATTGGTTATCTCTATTTTGACTCTAAGGATCCTGAAACTGGAGTCCAGTTATATATGCCAAACCTGGGTCACGTTGCGGATCTATTAAGAAGTATATCTCGAGAGGACCCAGATGTACCAAGTCCTGTCGAGCAGATGTTTGAAGAACTGAACGAACATCAACCTAACAACTATGCTTATAAACAGTGGAAACTATTCCAAAACTTTACAGGCGAAACAAGAAATAGTGTTGTTGCAATTTTGTCTTCTCGCTATTCTATCTTTGATCATGAAGATGTACGAAACTTGATCAGTGAGGATACTATGGAGATGGAAACCTGGAATACGAAAAAGACAGCTGTTTTTATTGCTATTCCTGAAACCAATAACGCCTTTAACTTTCTTTCCTCAATCTTGTTTGCGATCAGTTTTGAGGTTCTCACACATAAGGCTGATGATATCCTGCAAGGTAAAGTACCTGGCTACAGTAGAAAAAATCTTCGCCACATTCAGTTTATTTTTGATGAGTTTGCGCAAATTGGGCGTATACCAAACTTCGCCCAGGTTCTCTCTTCTATTCGTAGCCGTGAGATGTCTATTAAGATTATCATTCAAGCTGTCAATCAGTTAGAATCTCTATATAAAAGCGATTGGAAGACAATCTTTAATAACTGTGCTACTCACCTATTTTTAGGGACAAATGACAAGGATACGATGGAATACTATTCCACAAGGTCAGGTAAGCAGACTATACGCACTCGATCCACTTCAAAATCTCATAGTTATCGGAATGGATCCTCAAGTGAAAATAAACAAATTCAGGGCCGCCCTCTTCTAACTCCAGATGAAGTCGCAAGAATTGGGGTAGAAGAAGGATTGGTCTTTATTTCTAAACAAAATGTCTTCAGAGATAAAAAAGCAAGTGTCTATGATCATCCTCGAAAAGATGAGATTGCAAGTTCTCCTGAAGACAAAGAAAACTGGTACGAATATACTCGAAAAGGAACGGATATCGATGGCTTGCTTCTATATGCCAACGATTTGACTCCGCAGCTAAAAGAGTTATTCGTGGCCTAACATACAGAAAGGACAGTAGGATGGAAACACCAAAAAGACAATTAGGATACCTGGAGAGTATCTCACAAGTTTTAGCATTAAAGCCAGAAAATTTAACTACAGAACGTTATGCTATTTGGCAGCTATTCAAACAGACAGATGAGGAGACTTTCTATCAATTAGCTCCTCATCTTTTTGTGACAACGAATCAGGGAAATCCAGTAGTTGTTAGTGAACTAGATGCAACTCCTGAAGGTTATCTTTTATTTAAGGAATTAGTCGAGGAGGAAATAGGATGGTTTTAACAAAAGCACAGGCAAAATCGCTGGATATTTTAGAAGTAGCTCGTAGTCTTGGAATGGAAATGAAGCGAAAGTCACATCGAGAGTATTATTGGGCTGAGCATGACTCGTTTAAGATTGATACTGTGAAGAATACCTGGCATTGGTATTCTCAAAACCTCTTTGGTGATACTATCAATCTCGTGCAACAAATGCAAAATGTCAGCTATAAAGATGCTATGGTATTCTTGGAGACGGGTTCCTTTCCTGAAGCAAAACCAGTAGAGGAAGAGCGCAAACCTTTCAACTATACACTAACGCCTTACGAACAACCATTTGTAGAGGCGAGAACCTATCTCAAGGAGATTAGAGGTCTCTCTGATGATACAATCGACTTCTTCCTGGAGAAGGGAGTATTAGCCCAAGCTAAACGTAAGGACAAAGAGGGCGTTATAGAAGACGTATTGGTTTTTAAATACTTGGATAGAAATCAGCAACTGGTAGGTGCGAGCCTTCAGGGACTTGTTCCTGATCAAGAACGTTATCCAGGTAAAGGCTACTTGAAACAAATCATGTATCAATCTGAGGCTATCAGTGGCTTAAACGTTTCTATAGGGTCTCCTAAGCGTTTAATTGTAACGGAGGCACCAATTGACCTGATGAGCTATTATGAGCTTCATAAGGGCGAATTAAATGATGTTCGACTGGTTGCGATGGAAGGATTGAAAGAGGGAGTATTATCCCACTATGTTCTTGAAATGTTACAGGAGCGAGGGGATATTCCTATGGATGAAAGGGATTATACCAAATCTAGTGAGCTAGCACGTACCTCAAGATTCTTATCTGTTGCAGCGGAAGCTTCCACATTTTTCCAAGATCACAAATACGATGATCTCATCACATTGGCAGTTGATCGTGATAAAGCAGGTACAGACTTTATCACCAAACTACGGGAGAAGAAAATCCCAGTTATCGATGCAAGACCACCACAACGTGAAGGCCAGGAGAAAACAGACTGGAATGAGATCCTGAAGCAGGAAAACCAACTGGAGAAAGATGAGGAAATTCAATTATCAAGCTATTTTCCTGATACCAGCCACCTTTCTCCTGAAGATGCAACGTGGTTGAAAGAAAATTGGAATAATATTTCTTTTTCTGTTCAGTCAACTAGCCCCTCTGAAGCAAGTCCAGCTGTGGAAGAAAAACATCCTTTAGAAAATCAAGAATCTATTGCCAATGCAGAGGAGAATACTGTGAGATTGATGAGCTATGAAGAGATAAAACAAGAAAATGAAGCATTAACTAAGGAATTAAATAATCGGATTCAATCTGGAGAATTATCAATCGAATTTGCACCAGATTTCTATCTGTATGATGTCTTTGCGAAGTTAGGAAATAGCCATCCTACAAAATATCTCAATGATAAGCGAATGGAAGTACTGTCTCCTATTCATTCACTTTTAAGCTCTATTGTTGATCGAACGGTTGATTTATACAAGAAAAAAGGGACACCAGAGCAGGATTCTTTGTATCAAGCATTGAAACCTCATCAGAGAGCTTTGGGAGTAGATATTTCAACCCAGTTTATTGGTGAACTTGCTATAGCAGCCTACAATACCAACAAGCAGATAGAAAGCCTGTCAAGTGACAGTTTTGGTGTCTATTTTGGTGAAAGAACCCTTGATAATCTTTCACAATCGGTTGAGAGAATGCTAGAGTATCCATTGATTGAATCCGGAACAAGAGACTTTGCCTACGGTTTTGTGACAACACCAAATACATTGTTTCACTATTTGGATGAGCAAGAGGGAGAAGTGGTTTTAAATCGAGAATTATTGGATAACTTGATGTCACGTCTTGATACTCAGCCCATTAAGATCATGGAGGCTTCAGAAGAAAAAGAAAAGTCTCTTGATAACTTACAAGAGACTGCTAATAATTCTGAACAAAACAAAAAGGCTGAGACAAAACTCGGGGATTTTCCTGAAGAATCTCAGGTGGCAGCACCTCTACCAGAAGCGAATATATCGCAACCTTTGAATGACTTGTCACCAAGTCAAACTCGATCTCAACCTTTACTCCATTTTAGCATAAATGAGGATAGAAAGTCAATTCATAGGGATAATTACCATCCTATCTCAGATAAAGATTTGCTGAAACTAAACAGATATGCTCCTCATCTTCAAAATGCTGCTCAATGGTACTTAGAAAACGTAGCAGACTCACAAGTTACCTATTTTTACCAGGATGGTGCAGATACAAATAGCCTTGCTATCTCCTATAACAAAGAAAGTTTCATGCACTTAACAGGTATTTATCCTTATAGAGAAGGGCAAACTGCAGAACAGACTTTATTGGATTTTGCTACTGGAAATGGACAATTTGATAATATTTTGATTGCCAACAGAGGCGCTGCGTTTGATAAGCTGAAAGTTCTCCCTGAATTACCTGCCATAGTAGATGCAGAGTCCTTTTATTTTGGAGACTTATCAGATGTAGAAAAGTTTCATAGCCTAAACTTGGATAAGGCAATTCGTTCAAATGACCAAGATGTTTTACTTGCTTTTAGGACAGTAGATGGTACAGTTCTACCAGCTAGTCTTATGCGATTAAGAAAAAGCCTTAATCTTCTACTAGATCAGACAAACCAGGAAAAGATTATTTTAGGTGTCTTTAGAGAGCGAGATGGTCACATCGAGCAGCTTTCAATCAATGAAGAATATGTTAAAGACAAAGGTGCAGAAATGCTATCAGTTTTGAACAATAAGCAGTATGAAGAAGTTTCTAAAGAAATTGAACAATCTACTCCTGAGAACACACTGAATAGCCCCCTACTTGATTCAGCTACCTTTACTCAAGTCCTAGATACTGTTTATAATTTAGGTGTGCCAGGTGATATCTCAAAAACTCCAGAAGAATTTCATCAAGCCTGGAATCAGTATCTTGACTATGCAAAACAGCACAATGATAATTTTGATCAGATTGTTGCTGCAGCTGGTGCAGATCATCTCCTAGATACAAATTCAGATTTTTATAAAGAATGGCAACAAGATCACATCTATAAGGAGAACTACCATGTACGCCTTCAATGGGCAGAAGAGCGCCCAGATGGGCCTAAATTGCCCTTTAAAGAGACTGAGCTGATATCTTATCAAGACTTCGCTAGAGAGCTTTACAAGGCCAATCAGGACTTTTATCCAATTCATCAAGAAGGAATGAAACAAGTAACAGCAGGCAATACTGAAGGCTATATCCCTCCAACAAAGGTCCAGTTTAGTATCTACGCTCCTGATGGTGAACTGATCCAGGATAGCATTCGTTACAATATCGGTGAGGAGATTAACCCAATCGCTCATAAAGAAAGACTTGGAACACGAGAAATGCGAGAGCATCCAGAGTTGATGAAGATAGATGGGGCAATATTCACTCAGTATCATCTGGAGAGATTGGCGAGTGAGTTAGACATTTCTCAGTTTAGTTACGCTTTGGAAGATACACCTTACGCAGATCAACTTTTGTCTCAAGTGCCTTTCGGAGTGTTAGAAAATAGTCCGATTGGTTTTTCGGATAGTAGTCATGATAGTCGTCTAGGATTTATTTCTTTTGATGGAATGGATAGTGTTGAGGTCGAAAATCTATCTGCTTGGTTTGAGAAGTTGGGTGTCAAGGACTCACCTATGGAACAAGTAGCTCTTGTAGAAAAATGGCAAAAAGAGATTAAAGATTTATCAGAAAAAGTTGAACAAACCATCGAAAACATTCGAGATGAGTTTGAAAAAACACAAGAGGAAGAAATCAAACTAGAAGAACAAGGCCACAACAAGCAGGAGTTGAAACGTGATGCGGATGCTGACGGTGTTTCTGATGATGAGGAGTTGCTTCAGGGAACGAATCCGTATGATTTTAGATCGAAACCAGGTTCTAAACCAGAGGTCGAGGAGAGTCTACAAGCGGAAGAAGTGGTTTTAGCAGCTGGTAGTCTTGCAGTCGCAGATTTTATTCAGAATAAAGATATGGCAGGATTAAGTCGACATCTTAAAGAAGGAATTAAGGAGTTTCTGGATTCAGATAAGTACAAAGACTATCTAACGAAAATGAGCCAACTAAATAATTATTCTAATCGTAACTTACGCTTAATTCTTGCACAAAATCCTGAAGCAAGGCAAGTAGCTTCTTTCAAGCAGTGGAAAGAAAACTTTGACCGCTATGTGAAAAAAGGTGAGAAGGCTTTACGTATTTTTAAACCTATGACGAAAATCAAAAAGGATGAGAATAACCAACCAATATTGGATAAAAATGGGAAACCAGAAACAGTTACATTCTTTGGTTTAGTGCCAGTTTTTGATGTTAGTCAGACAGAAGGAAAGGAGATGCCAAAAGCTGCAGAAGTTAAAGAACAGCTGACTGATTTGGACTATGCAAATCTTTACCGTGCCCTGATGGCTATTGCAAAAGAAAATGATGTATCGGTTCGATTTGAGGAGATGGAAAATAATAAACATGGATATTATTCTGTCCCAGAAAATCAAATTGTTTTACGCAGTAATGAGATGAACAAGGCTCAAATTATTAAAACTTTCTTACATGAGATGGCTCATGCAGAGTTGCATCATGCAGATAATCCTCAAAAAGAAAATCTAACTAGAAGCACTGCTGAACTCCAGGCTGAAAGTGTCGCTTATGTTGTTTCTTCATACTACGGTATTGATACGTCAGAGTATTCCTTTAACTATCTATCTGGGTGGTCTGCTGATAAGGAGACACTTGCTGATTTAGAAGCACAGTTGGATATTGTCCAACAAGAAGCTAAAAGTTTAATGGTTCGGATGGATCAAGCATTGGAACAATTAAGATTGAGTCAAGAGAAACAAACGAAGCGTAGTTTTGAACAAAAACTGGAGAAGTTTAAAGATCAGAGCAAGCAGGCTGTCGAAGATCACAAGCAGGAGTTGAAAGCAGATGCACAATCAAAAAAAGAGAAGGGTTTCTCGAAATGACCGAACGGGACACCCCAAATAAACCCAAGGTCAAATTAAAAACAAATCATCATCAAGGAGGACAACACTCATGACTAATGAACAAGAAGAACAACTGATCATCATCCTTTCATACTTTATTCCAATCATGGATGGAGACAGAGTTCAAGGAGTATCGCCAAACGCTAAAGACTTGACTCGCCAAAAAATTCTGGAGCAACTAGAGGAAGAACAGTCTCAACTACCTGAAGGAGATCCTGCTCTTTTGGAGTGGGAAGAAGAAAATATTGAGCTACTCAAGATGATTACAGATGAAGAATTTCAGGCTGTACTCACAGAAAAAATCTTACTGACAGAAATACAAATTGGGCAGTCGATTTTCCAGCCTCTAACTGCTCAACAACTTTCTGTCCTAGCTGAAAAGTTACAAGGTCAGAAAGAAAAAAGTGTAGAAAATAGTGATAAGCAATCATCTATTTTCAAAAACATCTTCAGTTGGTTGCGATAAATTGTTAGAGGTTGTACTCCAAAAGATATAGGAAAGGGGCTTGGGGATTTCCCCAAAACTGAGAAAATCAAGAAGGAAAACTACAAGGTTCTCCTTCTCTGATTTTTTTAAATTTCGCAAATGGATATCCATTTGCTACGCTTGCCACAAGGAAGTCAGGGGCGGATGCCTGGTCAGAAAATACCAGAGACTTTGAGAGAAAGAGGATAAAAAAATAATGCAGAAACGAGAAAATAGAAAACGCTATATACAAAAATTGATACGACTAACACCAGAGGAAGATCGTCAAATTAAAACTGCGATGGCTCAAATGGGAGTTCCATCTTTTCAATACTATGCGAAGAATCAATTGGTGCAAGGGAAGGTGGTTCAAGTTGATTTTTCCGAATTGAAAGACCTTCGAGTTGCTATCAATCGAGTGGGTACGAACATCAACCAAATTGCCAAACATGCCAATGAAAATCAAGGGGTTACGCCAGAGGAAGTGGCACAAGTCATTGACTATCTATCTGAGTTGAAAGAGATGGTGGCTGTCAAAATTTCTAGTGCGGAGAAGAAAAGTTTACAGGAACGAAAAGCGAAAACAATAAGGACGTATGACGAATGGTAGTAATCAAAACACCCAAACAAATTAAAACTCCTTCCAATTTAAAAATAGCTGTACGCTATATTCTGAATGAAGCGAAAACTCTTGTATCAGAAACTGCAGAAAGTGATCTTGATTTTCCTCTTGTCTATCATAATGGTGAGCTTCAAATGAAGCTAGTATCTGGAAATGGGATCTCTGATTTTAGTGTAGCAGATGAAGAAATGGTCATGACAAAATTAGCTGCAGCCTTTAAAAAAGGAGATGATGACTTGAAAGAATTATCTTCAGGAAAACAAGTATTGGCTCATCACATTATCCAGTCTTTTTCTCCAGATGATAACTTGACTCCCGAGCAAGTTCATGAAATTGGCTGTCAAACGATGCTGGAATTGACAGGTGGAAATTATGAGTTTGTGATTGCAACACACACGGATAAAGATCATCTTCATAACCATATCATACTCAATACCACCAATACCTCAACGCTCAAGAAATTTCGTTGGGAAAAGAAAACCTTGAAGAATTTGAGGGCGATATCGGATAAATATGCGGCACGTTATGGCGCTAAAATCATTGAGCCTACAATGAAAAATTCCTACACAAAGTATTCTGCTTGGCGTAGACAAAATAATTATCGGTTTGAAATTAAGGAACGTCTGGATTTTCTTCTGAAGCACTCTCTTTCGTTGGAAGATTTTAAACATAAAGCAGCTGCGCTTGATCTTCAGATTGATTTCTCTGGTAAATTTGTGAAGTATAAATTACTTGATCAGCCTCAACAAAGAAATGTCCGAGATAATACATTATCGAAGAAAGGACTCTATTCTCTTGAAAAAATAAAAGAGAGAATTTCTAAGAATCAGTTAGTTTTTGATGTGGAGGAATTGAAAGAACAATATCAAGAATCAAAAGAAAAAACAGCAAATGATTTTGAATTGAAATTAGAAGTTGAATCCTGGCAGGTCGAACAAGAAAGCAAGCAAGGCATTTACGTGCAGATGGATATGGGAGCTTTAAATAGTGGTACCATTTTAATACCTTCTCATAAAGTTGATAAAAATGAGGATGGAAATTATACCATCTATATCAAAGAGAAAGACTATTTTTATTTTCTCAATCCTGATCAATCTCAAAAAAATCGGTACATGATGGGCTTGACTGTCGCAAGGCAATTGGCCAAACAAAATGGAGAAACACTTGTAACTAAAAACGCTCAAATTTCCTCTATGCGTGAACTGATTAAGGAATATAATTTCTTAGTCGAACACGGCGTAACAGATGGAACACAATTTCAACATTTGGAGGAGCGCTTTAATGAAAAGATTGAGGCTACCCAAGAGGAATTAAGACAACTAGATGAGCGACTGGGACGTTATCATAAAATTGAAGGAGCACTTTTAGCTATCCAGAAATCTCCAGAAAATAGTCTTGCAGCGATACAGCTATTGGATGATTTAGGAGTTCCAAAAGATATGGGACTGGAAGATGTCAGTCAACTGATCAAACAATTTCAAATTGAAAAAGGAGCCTTACAAGAATTCTTTGACGATACTCTAAAACATTACACAGATTATAGAGATATTAAGGAGCACGTGCGTAGTCGAGAAGAGAAAGTTGCCCGACGTTTTGAAGACGAAAAAACCTTGTAAAAGTTTCTGATGTTTTCAATCTAGTCTTGATTTCAGTACAGAGAGAACAGTTGTCTTTACATTTGGAGAGATTACCTTTTCTAGGAATCACTGTCGCAAGGGAAAGAAAAACTTTATTAAAAAATAATTATAAATATAATTATAAACATATTGACAAATATAATTATAATGGTATAATAGAAGTATAGAAAACAGGAGGATATCAAATGAAGATTATCACATTTGCTGCTATTAAAGGCGGTGTTGGGAAAACAACTTTAACTTTTAATTATGGGGAATGGCTGGCTAAGAAAGGTCATAAGATTCTCTTTATAGATTTAGACCATCAGTGTAATTTGACTCAGTGCTACAATATTTACGAAAGTAAGAATACGATTGCGAATGCCTTCAAAGGAGGCGACGTGGATATTAAGCAAGTCAAGGAAAATATCAGTCTAATTCCAGGCTCGGTGCAACTTGACACTGTAGAACGAGATCTGGAGAACAGCGATAAGAAAAATATGCTACTTTATCTTTGGCTAGAGGATAACTACGAAAAGAAAAAGTTGGAACAGTTTGACTATATCTTGATTGATTGTAGACCAGACTTTGCGACAGCTACTAAAAATGCTGTTGCGGTCAGTCACGCTATTATTAGTCCCTTAACTCCTTCAGAGTTTGGTTATAATGCCAAATTCAATTTATCTACTCGGTTAGAAGCATTCAGAAAGGATGTAATTGACTATCGTACAAGAGAATCATACATTACTGCTGAGTTATATTTCTTAGCAAATATGATCCGACCAAACTATGGATCATCAAGAGAGTTACTGGAAGCTCTGGGACTTGAAGCTAAAGAAAAGGGAACAGACAACCTTCTAGGCATCGTACCAGCAAAAGAGTTATTCAATCATTCCACGATTGATAAGATTTCTATTGCAGATATGAAGGAGAATCCTGAGCTTTATCAAAAACACAAAAAGTTTTTCACTGAGCTGGAGCAGACTTTTTCAAAAATTTATGATACAATATAAATATATTTATAAATACAAATACAATTATAAATATATTTAGAAGGAGATTGTTATGGCATTTACACCAAAAGAAAAAGAGATTTCACAGATTATTGAAGCAACCCATCAACCTGAGCAGATTTCTGATTTAGCTAGTTTTGAAAGTTTTGAACGTAAGAAACAATTTCAGTTTACTTTAAAACCAAGCAATCGGAAAAAATTGGATAAAATTGCCAAAGCAGCGGGCGCAAAGTCTGCATCAGATTACCTTGATAAACTAATCGAAAGTCTATCATTATAAATATAATTATACTTATAATCAAACAACCTTCCCAATAAGGGAAGGCTTTTATTTTTGCTGACAAAAAAATTTGAACCCCTGAACTAAAATTTTTATACTTTTTATTATGATTTCAGTACAATAGAGAGTATGTTTAGATTTGATGAAAAAGAATTTGTCGCAGAACTAGATCGCAAACGTGAGCAGCAATTCCTGAAGCGAGTAAGAGATTATGACGAG
>CABPWC010000035.1 GCA_902461025.1 uncultured Streptococcus sp. | reverse complement strand
CTTGGATGAAGGTGCATTATATGAACCTGTTGCTCCTGATTTTATCAAAGTATCTCTAAATGAGACTAACCGCATGATGCGAATGGTAACGGACCTCTTGCATCTTTCGCGCATTGATAATGCAACCGGTCATTTGGATGTTGAGTTGATTAACTTCACAGCATTCATCACATTTATCCTTAATCGTTTCGACAAGATGCGAACGCAGGATGAAGAAAAAAAATACGAGTTGGTTCGGGATTATCCGATTACTTCAGTGTGGATTGAGATTGATACAGATAAGATGACTCAGGTAATTGATAATATTTTAAATAATGCCATCAAATATTCTCCAGATGGTGGTAAAATTACGGTTAGTATGAAAACCACAGATGACCAGATGATTTTATCAATTTCGGATCAAGGACTTGGAATTCCTAAAGAAGATTTGCCGAAGATTTTTGACCGTTTTTATAGGGTTGATAAGGCTAGAAGCCGTGCTCAAGGTGGTACAGGTTTAGGTCTTGCAATTGCAAAAGAAATCATCAAGCAACACAATGGATTTATCTGGGCCAAGAGTGAATACGGTAAGGGTTCTACCTTTACTATTGTTCTTCCTTATGATAATGATGCTGTAAAAGAAGAAGTATGGGAGGATGAAGTAGAAGACTAGAATGAGTGAAACAGGCTTTAAATATAGTATTTTAGCATCGGGTTCTAGTGGAAATTCCTTCTATCTAGAAACCCCTAAGAAAAAGATTTTAGTAGATGCCGGCTTATCTGGTAAAAAAATTACAAGCTTATTAGGTGAAATCAATCGTAAACCGGAAGATTTAGATGCTATCTTGATAACACATGAACATGCTGACCATATACATGGTGTTGGAGTTTTAGCCCGTAAGTATGGCATGGATCTTTACGCCAATGAAAAAACCTGGCAAGCTATGGAAAATAGTAAGTATCTAGGTAAAGTTGACTCTTCACAAAAGCATATCTTTGAAATGGGAAAAACTAAAACATTTGGAGATATCGACATTGAGAGTTTTGGAGTTAGCCATGATGCAGTTGCTCCCCAATTCTACCGTTTTATGAAGGATGACAAGAGCTTTGTTATGCTGACGGATACAGGTTATGTCAGTGACCGTATGGCTGGCATTGTCGAGAATGCAGATGGCTACTTGATTGAATCTAATCACGATGTCGAGATTCTGAGAGCTGGGTCTTATGCTTGGCGACTCAAGCAAAGAATTCTTTCTGATCTTGGTCACCTCTCAAATGAAGATGGAGCCGATGCCATGATTCGCACACTAGGTAATCGCACCAAGAAAATTTACCTAGGACATCTATCTAAAGAGAATAATATCAAGGAGCTAGCTCATATGACTATGGTTAATCAGCTTGCCCAAGCAGACTTGGGAGTAGGAGTTGATTTTCAAGTTTACGATACGTCTCCAGACACTGCAACTCCACTAACTGATATATAAAAAAAGAAGGCCTCACCTTCTTTTTTTTTATGCTTTTTACAAACCAGCAAAATCTTTGATTTCTTGTGCTGTCATAGAAGAGTCACAACGAACCTTGATTTCTCCATTTTCAACATGAACAAAACCTGGTACAGTTGGGATTTCGTAACGTGAGCGGAAGTCTTGCAATGCATCTAGTTGACTTGGCTCTTCGCTGTTAATGAAGTAGATATGTGCTTTTGTTTCAGCCACAACACCAGCCAATGTACCTGCAAATTTACGGCAGTAAGGGCAAGTTTTGCGGCCGATAAAGAATGTAGCAGTTTCTTTTTTATCAAGAGCTTCTTGGGCACGCGCAACAGTCGTCACTTCAAGATCTTTAATATTTTCTAAAAATTGTTCCATGAGTTTTCCTCGCTTTCTTTTAAATCTAGTATGCCATAAAGTCTTTAAAAATGCTTAGATTTGATACGGAAAAAAGATGAGATAATCTTATCTCATCTTTTAATTGTTTATTTTACAAAGGCATTGATTTCAGCTTCGATATTAGCAATCTTAGCTTGTGAATCTTCGTTAGTTTCACCTACAACTGCAATGTAGAACTTGATTTTTGGTTCAGTACCAGAAGGACGAACTGCAATCCATGAACCGTCAGCAAGTGTGTATTTCAATACATCACTTGGAGGAGTCGTCAAAGCAGTAACACTTCCATCTGCAGCAGTAGATGTTTGTTCTTTGAAATCTTCAATAACTGAGATAGCTGTTCCGTTCCACTCTTTTGGTGCGTTGTTGCGGAATTTAGCCATAATAGCTTTAATTTGTTCAGCACCGTCAACACCTGAAAGAGTTACAGAAATAGTCTTTTCAGCATAGTAGCCGTATTCTTTATAGATTTCTTCGATACCATCAGCAAGAGTCAAACCACGAGAACGGTAGTAGGCAGCAAGCTCAGCAACGACAAGAACGGCTTGGATAGCATCTTTATCACGCACAAATGGTTTAATCAAGTAACCGAAGCTTTCTTCAAATCCCATCATGTAAGTGTGATTGTGTTTTTCTTCGAATTCTTGGATCTTTTCAGCGATAAATTTGAAACCAGTTAAAACATTAAACATGGTTGCGCCGTAGCTTTCAGCAATCTTAGTAACCAAGTCAGTTGAAACGATAGACTTGCAGAGTGCTGCGTTTTCTGGAAGAGTTCCAGCATTTTTGTGGGCTTCCAAGATGTACTTAGCCATGATAGCACCGATTTGGTTACCTGAAAGGTTGAGGTAGCTACCATCTTTTTGAAGAACTTCAACACCAACACGGTCAGCATCAGGGTCAGTCGCAACAAGAACATCTGCCCCAACTTGGCGTCCAAGTTCTTCTGCAAGTGCAAAGGCTGCTTGATTTTCTGGGTTTGGTGATTTAACAGTAGAGAAGTCTGGATCTGGAGTTGCTTGAGCTTCCACGACTTGAACTGAATCAAATCCTGCTTGTGCAAGAGCACAGCGAGCCAACATTTCACCAGTACCGTGAAGTGGTGTGTAGACAATCTTCATGTCTTTACCAAATTCTTCAATCAAGGCTGGGTTGATGTTTACATCTTTAACTTCTTTGAGATATTCTGCATCGATTGATTCACCAATAACTTCAATCAAACCAGATGCTTTTTCAGCCTCAACATCAGCGACTTCCACAGCAAATGGATTTTCGATCGCACGGATATAAGTAGTCAAAGCGTCTGCATCGTGTGGAGGCATTTGGCCACCATCTTCACCGTAAACCTTGTATCCGTTAAATGGAGCTGGGTTGTGGCTAGCAGTAATCATGATGCCCGCAAAGCAGTTGAGGTGACGAACAGCGAATGAAAGCTCTGGAGTTGGACGGAGACTTTCAAAAACATAAGATTTAATTCCGTGTTTTGCAAGAACTGCTGCAGATTCAAAGGCAAATTCTGGAGAAAAGTGACGGCTATCGTAAGCGATGGCAACACCACGTTCCTTTTCATTTCCACCTTTTGACTCAATCAAACGAGCCAAACCTTCAGTTGCTTGACGAACAACGTAGATATTAATGCGGTTAGTACCGGCACCGATCAATCCACGCATACCTGCAGTACCGAATTCAAGGTTTGTGTAAAAGGCATCTTCCTTTGTTTTTTCATCCATATTTTCCAAATCTTTGCGAAGATAGTCTGGAAGTTCTGCGAAATCAACCCATTTTTGGTAATTTTCTTGGTAAGACATATGAAATCTCCTTTATATATAATCTAATCGCCTTCATTATACCATGATTTAAAGTTTTAGTAAAACGATAGCGTGGCTCAGTTATATGAATTTAAAATTCATTTAAATCAAAGAATAAGTAAAAATTTATTATATTTAAAAATTTGCAATATTTTTAAAGCGATTTCCCGTTTCTAGTTTGAAAATTTCTGACTGTATGGTACAATATAGTAAATAATAAAAGGAGATTTTCTATTATGAAAAAAGTTCTTAAGCATTCAGCTTTAGTTTTGACTGCTTTAGCATTGGTAGCTTGTGGAAATAGTAAAAAAGCAAGTGATAATGGTACTGCATCTAACTCAAATTTCGAAGTTTCTGTTAAAGACGGTATGTATGTTCTTCCTAAAGATGAAGATTCAAATTCACACTACCTTGCACTTCAAGTTGAGATTAAAAACAATCGTGATAAACAGTTTAGCTTTACTAGTCAAGATATTGCACTTTATAACGAAAAAGACGAAAAAGTTGAACCAATTCAAATTTATGAGTCAGACAGTAAAACTAAATTCATGTCATATGGAGATAGCCTATCTAAAGGTAAGAGTGTAGCTGGTTACGTAGTTTATGAAGTTGATAAAGACGCTAAATATGAACTTCACTTTGCACCAAGTTTTTACGATGATGTAAAAGAAAATAAAAAGGGTAAAAATGACGTAGCTATCAAGGTTGACCCAAGTCAATACGAAGACACTATCGATGAAGCAAAAGAAGCTATGAAAAAATATGTAGATGCTGTTTACCTAGATGGAGAAAACACTGGTGGTGCATCAAACGTAAGCTTCACTGATGATAAAACCCAAATCGTTGCACTTGAAGATAAAAAGTCAGACAACAAGAAATCAGACGACAAGAAATCTGATGATAAAAAATCAGACGATAAAAAATCTGATGACAAGAAATCTGATGACAAGAAATCTGATGATAAGAAATCTGATGATAAGAAATCTGATGATAAGAAATCTTCTAATGATTCTGATTTGATTACAAATGATGTGAAAGCAGACAGAGAAGAATTTATCAAGAAATTCATCGAGTCATTCGGTAAAGGATTCTACAACTATAAACCTTCTGATTCTGAACTTCGTACATTTGTAGAAGCATATATCAAAGCAAATGCTAAAAGAGCAAAAGTTGATTACAAAGTAAAAACTTATTTGCCAGACTATGCGGTTGTCTATGTAAGACCAGAAACAATCGATTTGAATAACTTGAATGTTCATGAATTGAGCCGTAAATTCTACGAAGAAAACAAAGGTAAATATAGTAGCTACTCAGAAGCTATGAAAGCCGGTGAGAAGTACATTCTAGAAAATGCACCAAGTCAATTTGATTCAACTCCACTTGATACTAGTGACAATATGCAAAAAGAAGGTTACGAAATCAAGATGACTAAGAAAGATGGTAAATGGACAATCGACACATCTTCTAAGAACTATAACTTAAAAGATATGGCACGTACATTCCGTGGTGGTATCGGTTATTAAAATTTAAAAGTTCGAGTTTAAAGCTCGAACTTTTTTATTGGAATTGTGAAAAACGGAAAAAGATAGTAAAATAGTAACATGATTATTTTACAAGCTAATAAAATTGAACGTTCTTTTGCAGGAGAAGTTCTTTTTGATAATATAAACCTACAAGTAGATGAACGGGAGCGTATCGCACTCGTTGGGAAAAATGGGGCTGGGAAGTCTACTTTACTCAAGATATTGGTCGGAGAAGAAGAACCGACATCTGGTGAAATCAACAAGAAAAAAGATATTTCTCTTTCTTATCTAGCACAGGATAGTCGATTTGAATCAGAAAATACCATCTATGACGAGATGCTTTATGTCTTTGACGACATACGTACTACTGAAAAACAGCTTCGTCAGATGGAGCTAGAGATGGGGGAAAAGACTGGGGTAGAACTAGATAAGCTCATGTCTGAATATGATCACCTATCTGAAAATTTCCGTCAGGCTGGAGGATTTACCTATGAAGCTGATATCCGCGCTATCTTAAATGGTTTCAAGTTCGACGAATCTATGTGGCAGATGAAGATAGCTGAGCTCTCTGGTGGTCAAAATACTCGTTTAGCTCTTGCGAAAATGCTCCTTGAAAAGCCTAATCTCTTGGTCTTGGATGAGCCGACTAACCATCTAGATATTGAAACCATTGCCTGGTTAGAAAACTATCTAGTAAATTATAGCGGTGCTTTAATTATCGTCAGCCACGACCGTTATTTCCTTGATAAGGTAGCAACCATCACGCTCGACTTAACCAAACATTCTTTAGATAGATACGTTGGAAATTACTCCAGTTTTGTGGAGCAGAAAGAGCAGAAATTACTGACTGAAGCTAAGAACTACGAAAAGCAACAGAAGGAAATTGCTGCTTTAGAAGACTTTGTTAACCGAAATCTCGTTCGAGCATCGACAACCAAACGTGCTCAATCTCGTCGTAAACAACTGGAAAAGATGGAGCGTTTGGATAAGCCTGAAGCAAGAAGTAAATCAGCCAATATGACCTTCCATTCTGATAAAGTATCTGGTAATGTCGTTTTGACAGTTGAAAATGCTGCTATTGGCTATGATGGGGAAATCTTATCTGAACCGATCAACCTGGACCTTCGTAAGATGAATGCTGTTGCAATAGTTGGTCCTAATGGTATCGGGAAGACAACCCTTATCAAGTCTATTGTGGGCCAGATTCCTTTTATCAAGGGAGAAGTCCGTTTCGGTGCAAATGTTGAAGTTGGCTACTATGACCAAACTCAAAGTAAGTTGACACCAAGCAATACAGTTTTAGATGAACTTTGGAATGATTTTAGATTGACGCCAGAAGTGGAAATCCGAAATCGTTTAGGCGCCTTCCTTTTTTCAGGTGATGATGTTAAGAAATCAGTTGGCATGCTTTCAGGTGGAGAGAAAGCTCGCTTGTTACTGGCTAAACTATCAATGGAAAATAATAACTTCCTGATTCTTGACGAGCCGACCAACCATTTGGATATTGATAGTAAGGAAGTTCTGGAAAATGCCCTGATTAACTTTGACGGAACTCTTCTCTTTGTCAGTCATGACCGTTATTTTATCAACCGTGTAGCCACTCATGTGTTGGAATTATCTGAGAATGGATCAACCCTTTATCTAGGTGATTATGACTATTATGTTGAAAAAAAAACAGAGTTGGCAGTTAGTCAAGAGGAAGAAGCGGCAGCTTATAACCAAGAAAAAGAGGCTTCTCCAGTTAATGACTATCAAGCCCAAAAAGAGAGTCAAAAAGAACTTCGCAAGTTGATGAGACAAATTGAAAGTCTTGAGGCAGAAATCGAAGAATTAGAAAATCAAGCCCAAGCTATTTCTGAACAAATGCATACTACTAATGATGCGGATGAACTCATGCAATTGCAAGCAGAACTGGATAAGATTAGCCAGCGACAGGAAGAAGCTATGCTAGAGTGGGAAGAATTATCGGAGCAGGTGTAAGATGGAAAATCTTGGAAAAGTTTTTCGTGAATTTCGAATCAGTAAAAATTATTCATTGAAAGAAGCTGCAGGAGAAGCTTGCTCGACCTCCCAGTTATCCCGTTTTGAATTGGGGGAGTCGGATCTGGCTACGTCTCGCTTCTTTGAGATATTAGACAATATCCATGTGACGATTGAAAATTTTATGGATAAGGCCAGAAATTTTCAACACCATGAGCATGTGGCCTTGATGGCTCAGTTGGTTCCTCTTTATTATGCAAACGATATTGCGGGTTTTCAAAGGCTTCAAGAGGAGGAACTTGAAAAAGCTAAGAGTTCAACAAATCCCCTCTATTTTGAGCTAAACTGGATTTTGCTACAAGGCTTGATTTGCCAGAGAGATGCCAGCTACACGATGAAGCAACGTGATCTGGATAAGGTGGCGGACTATCTTTTTCAGACAGAAGAATGGACCATGTATGAGTTGATTCTCTTTGGCAATCTTTATAGCTTTTATGATGTGGACTATGTCACTCGGCTTGGTAGAGAAGTGATGGAGCGGGAAGATTTCTACAAGGAAATTGGACGCCATCGAAAACTGGTCTTGATTCTAGCCCTCAATTGTTACCAGCATTGTCTAGAACATCATTCTTTTGAAAATGCCAGCTATTTTGAAGCCTATGTGGAAAAGATTATCGGGAAGAGCATCAAACTCTACGAGCGCAATGTCTTTCATTACCTCCATGGATTTGCCCTCTATCAGAAGGGGCAAACAGAAGAAGGGAGTCAGCAAATGCAGGAAGCTATGCATATTTTTGATGTGCTAGGTCTTCCAGAGCAGGCAGCCTATTATCAAGAACACTTTGATAAATTTGTAAAATATTAATTTTCCCAAATAGGGGAAAAATGAAAATCTCTTTCATGAACTGATACAATAGTTTCAGAAAATGAAGGAGGTTTTTTATGAATCGACATGCAGTCCAATTAATTGCTCGTGGGGCGATCGATAAAATGGGAAATATGCTCTATGATTATGGGAACAGTGTCTGGCTGGCCTCAATGGGAAATATAGGAAAGACGGTATTAGGGATTTATCAAATTTCGGAGTTGGTGACAGCTATACTAGCTAATCCCTTTGGAGGCGTGATTTCAGACCGTTTTTCCCGTCGCAAGATTTTGATGACAACAGACTTGGTTTGTGGGATTCTCTGTCTGGTAATTTCTTTTATCAGAAATGATAGCTGGATGATTGGAGCTTTGATCTTTGCTAATATTGTCCAGGCTATTGCCTTTGCTTTTTCTCGGCCTGCCAATAAAGCTATTATCACAGATGTGGTAGCAAAGGACGAGATAGTGACTTATAACTCTCGCTTGGAGTTAGTTTTACAGGTTGTAGGAGTCAGTTCTCCGGTGCTTTCTTTCCTTGTTTTACAATTTGCAAGTCTTCATCTGACGCTCTTACTAGATGCTTTGACCTTTTTCATCGCTTTTGCCCTAGTGTCTTTACTTCCAAAAGAAGAACCAAAGATTCAAGAGAAGAAGAGTTTTTCAGGGAAAGATATTTTTGCGGACATCAAAGATGGCTTGCACTATATCTGGCATCAAAAAGAGATTTTCTTTCTCCTGTTAGTGGCTTCCAGTGTGAATTTCTTTTTTGCAGCTTTTGAGTTTTTGCTCCCTTTTTCAAATAAACTTTATGGTGTAGAAGGAGCCTATGCAACTATCTTAAGCATGGGTGCAATTGGCTCAATCATAGGAGCATTGATTGCAAATAAATTTAAATCAAGTATGAATACACTTTTGTTCTTAATAATCCTCACAGGAGTAGGAGTTTTCATGATGGGCTTGCCACTACCTAATTTTCTTACTTTTTCAGGAAACCTAGTTTGTGAACTCTTTATGACAATTTTTAATATTCACTTTTTCACTCAGGTACAGACCAAGGTTGATGGAGACTATCTGGGGAGGGTATTGAGTACCATTTTTACACTGGCAATTCTCTTTATGCCGGTTGCGAAAGGTTTGATGACATTTCTACCAAGTGTGCAATTAGTTTCCTTTTTAATCATCGGACTTGGAGTTATTTTACTTTCCTTGGTATCAATGATCTATATTCAAAGACAAGATTAATATAGAAAAAAGCAACGTAAACCGTTGCTTTTTCGTTTATATCTATCCACCCTGAGGGAATCGAACCCCCATCTCAAGAACCGGAATCTTACGTGATATCCATTACACTAAGGGTGGAAACTTCCCTCATTATATCAAAAAAGATGGTGTAACTCAAGAGTCATCTAAACATTAATTTTCCCAATAAAAAAGGATTTAGACAATATCTAAATCCTTTTAAATGTTTATTTTTTTTCAAGAAGTGCTTTGATTTCTTGAAGAACTTCCAATTCAGTTGGACCAGCTGGAGCTTCTTCAGCAACTTCCTCTTTCTTACGAAGGTTTTGAGCTTTCTCAATAACTTTAATCATGAAGAAGAGAACAGTACCAATTACAACAAAGTTGATAACAGCGCTCAAGAATTTACCATATGTAACACCATTCCAAGCAAGCTCAGCAATGTTTTGTACATGCGCAGCTTCCAAGGCTGGGTTCAATAGAAGTGGAGTGATGATATCATTAACAAATGAATTGATGATAGCACCAAAAGCAGTGGCGATGATCACACCGACAGCAAGGTCAACGACGTTGCCACGGAGCAAGAAATCTTTAAGATCCTTTAACATAATCTTTTTCCTTTCGAAATTTTTCAGTCTAAATTATATCGTAAATCTATGTTGAATGCAAGAAAAGCGCTCATTTATTTTTAAAAACAAAAAGCTTGCTAAATAGGTAATTTAAGACAACAATTGTAACTTGAGCAATACCTATTTCAATTGTGTTAATTATATTAATATCATCACCAACAAATTGACCGATAATATGAGGAAATTCAGTGACAAAGATAAAGGTTAATGCCATATCAAGTAAGAAGGTAAAAAGTCTAGCTCCTGAGAATTTGATAAGACGTCTAAACCAATTTGCTCGTTTTTGTTTAAAAACAATAGTGTCATTCGTGAAGAAAGCAAATAGGATACCGGTTATATTACCTAGAGCAGTAGCTGTTAATTCTTGCTGTGTCAAGTAAAAAATAATCATGCGAGTCCCTACAGAAACAATTGTAGTAGCAACGCCGAAAAATAAATAAGACAAAATTTCATTATCGAAGAATTTTTTAATGTATCTTTTCATAAGATTAGTATAGCATAAAGCCTTTAAATGTGCTATACTAATAAAGTTGACTTGTTCAACCCTTGGTGCTTAGCTTCTTTCACCAAGCATATTAAACGCGGGGGAGCCGCTAAAGGAGAAAACATGAAAAAACTTACTGTCCGCGATTTGGCTGACATTGCCATTGTCGCAGCTATTTATGTGGTTTTGACTATCACACCACCACTCAATGCTATCAGCTACGGTGCTTACCAATTCCGTATTTCTGAAATGATGAATTTCCTAGCTTTTTATAATCCTAAGTACATTATCGGTGTTACGCTTGGATGTATGATTGCTAATTTCTTCAGTTTTGGAATTATTGATGTCGCTGTTGGAGGCGGTTCTACACTGGTATTCCTTAGCCTGGGAGTATGGTTGTTCAGCAAATACAGTAAAGACTATCTATTTAATGGATTGATTCGTAAAGATCATTTCTTCTTTTCAATTCTTTTTTCAATTTCAATGGTAACAATTGCTGCTGAATTATCAATTGTAGCTGAAGCACCATTCTTCTTTACATGGTTTACTACTGGTATCGGGGAATTCGCATCACTAATTGTCGGAGCAATTATCATTGGTAAAATTGGTCAACGTCTTGATTTGACTAGATAAAGATATCTTATCAACAATTCGTAAAAAAGGCTGAACTTTGTTCAGCCTTTTTTCTTTGTCTATAAACCTAGCCTTTCAACAAAAGTGGTATAATAAAGAAAAAAGGAATTATTTTAATATGTATGGTTATCGTATTTCAGTTTTTGAAGTCCTTTGGAAAAATCAGGTCATTAGATTTTTGTTAATTTTTTTAGCACTATTTTATTTCTATCTTTTTTTCCAAAGAGTTAAGACATCTTTAAAAAGTGGTGGGAGTATGTTGGATCCTTTTCATATTGCAAAGGGAAGATTATACATTCACACGATTATTCTTTTTAGAAAAAGGATTGTTCCTCTAGCTGAAATTAGACAGATTGATATTGATTACGTTCGAGGGAGAAGAATGAATGGGGACAGGTATCATCTGTACTTTACAAGGAAAGATGGAAAATCTTTTACTTTTCATTTTGGAAAAAGCAAAAGAAACGAGGAGTTATTGAAAAATCTTGCCAATGTGGCCAAGAAGTGCCATATTAAAATCTATTATTATTATTAAGAGTCGATTGCTAAAATTGGATTGTTGTCACTTGTGACAGTTGTCAAAGCTAGGAGAGTAGCTAATATGAATCAACTACAAGTAATAAGAGAAGATAAACAACTAAGAATTTTATTGATGCAAGAATGCGATATTCTCTTTTATGACCAGTTGAAAGAGGTTGAATTTTCTAAGAACAATGAAGTTTATTCTCTTTCGCCCATAGCCTTTGCCAAGGACGGAAGCGGAGGCGAGTTTGTTTTTCTTGAGGATCAGAGTATAGGTTTTATAGGGAGTGAAGGCCAAGTTGGTCGGGTAGCCGAAAGCCTTGATGAATTGCTTACTTTCTTACTTCATGCTGGTTCTATCTCAGACTTTTCCTGTCGGTTGCTCTATCAAAACAAGGATTTGTTGGTAAAATTCTGTCAAGGATTTATCAACAAAGCACGAAAAAACTATCAGTCAAAAGGTGAAGAATGGGATAAAGTGAGAGCTCTACTCGCACAAGAGTTGGGACTCGAATTTCAGCCAGAGAAACTGCAAGACTTAGCCTTAAAATTTTATCAATCAGCGATAAGAACCCCTCTATTCACTTGTAAATATGGTCATGGTGAGGATGAATATCTTTGTGATTCTATCTTGTCAGATATTGTCGGTTTGTGGGTTTCAGATCTTGTTGGAATGAGTAGAGAAAAAATCATGGACTTTGGCAACTAATTCATTTCTAGCATGGATAAGAGTTTCCATATCTTACTTTAAATAATTCCAAATAAGAAAAAATCTTTATTTTCTTAAAGTTTTTTATGTTATAATAGTAACAGAAAATTTTTAGGAGTTTATATGAGTTTTTCAGAATTTATTTCAAAGATTGATTATTATTGTCATAAAAAAGAAAGTCTTTTTGATCAAAGCAAGTTCAAATATGCTATTCATTCCTAGTGCTAGTTACTTCCTTGCTAAGCTGTGGATTATCTTATCAGCAATCTCTATGTTTGTTTTCTTGTCAAACGAGCACATTGCAGCTAACTTTTCATCCTTTAGTATTATTAAATTTAGTATTGTCTCTGATCAAATTGCTAACTTTGATATTCCAAATATTCTACGCCATTGGGGAGTTACCTTCATCGCTAACTTAATTGGTGGTGGTTTCTTGATAGGATTACCATACGCTTACCTTAATAAAAACGAAGAGACTTATGTAGACTAAAATTTATCAATAGAAGTGGGGAGAAATGCTAGGTTTCTCTCTTTTTATTTTAGTAAATATATATTAATTATAATAAACGGCTCTAGAAGTTCAGGAATTGTTTTCAGAGATATTTGAAGTGTAAAACCTTAAAACTACAAGGGTGTAAACGATTCCGATATTTTTAAAAATTATTACTGATTGATTTAGGAAAGCCTTCCCATAATTCCGATTTTATGTTATAATATTCACAAATAAAAGTTTTAGGAGTTTATATGGTTTCTTCAGAATTTATTTCAAAAATTGAATTTGCTTGTAAAAAGAAAGAAAGTCTTTATTCGAATAGTAAATTTAAGTATGCGATTCGTTCTATGTTTGCGGGTGCTTTCTTAACTTTCAGTACGGCAGCAGGAGCCGTTGGTGCAGATTTGATTAATAAGATTGCACCAGGTAGTGGACGCTTCCTTTTCCCGTTTGTTTTTGCTTGGGGACTAGCTTATATTGTCTTCTTAAATGCTGAATTGGTAACGTCAAACATGATGTTCTTAACAGCAGGTAGTTTTTTGAAAAAAATTAGCTGGAGAAAAACAGCTGAAATTCTTCTATATTGTACTTTCTTTAACTTAATCGGTGCCCTTATCGCTGGTTGGGGATTTGCTCATTCAGCAGCTTACGCTAATCTAACACATGATAGCTTTATTTCTGGAGTTGTAGAAATGAAGTTGGGTCGCTCTAATGAACTAGTTTTACTTGAAGGTATTCTAGCTAATATCTTTGTAAACATCGCCATTCTTTCATTTGTTTTAGTTAAGGATGGTGGAGCAAAACTTTGGTTAGTTCTATCAGCCATTTACATGTTTGTATTCTTAACAAATGAGCACATCGCCGCAAACTTTGCTTCATTTGCTATTGTTAAGTTCAGTGTTGCCGCCGATTCTATTGCAAACTTCGGTATTGGAAATATCCTACGTCACTGGGGTGTAACCTTTATTGGTAACTTCATCGGTGGTGGTCTTTTGATTGGATTGCCTTACGCTTTTTTAAACAAGAACGAAGATACATACGTAGATTAAAAGTTGGATTGATTCCAACTTTTTCTTTTTGTTTTTCCATGCTATAATGAATGTAGTAATGTTAAATACAGAGGAAAATCATGAACGAAATTAAATGTCCAAATTGTGGGGAAGTTTTTACAGTTAATGAAAGCCAATATGCAGAGCTGATTTCTCAAGTTCGAACTGTAGAGTT
>CABPWC010000034.1 GCA_902461025.1 uncultured Streptococcus sp. | reverse complement strand
GGCACACCTTACAGTGCAACTTGTTGTTAGACAAGGCAGAGATGTAAAGGGGATAATCTCTTTACAATTGAGGTGGTACCGCGTTACAGACGCCCTCACACAGAGTTGTTCTCTGTGTGTGGGCTTTTTCATATTTTAGAATAATAGAAAAGAGGAAAAATTTTATGACAACAAAAGGCTATTTCGGACAATTTGGTGGTAGTTTTGTACCAGAACCAATTCAGGCTTTGCTAGATGAATTGGAAGTGACATTTGAAAAATACAAGGATGATCCAGAATTTTTAGCTGAATATCGCCATTACTTGCAGGACTATTCGGGTCGTGAAACACCACTTTACTATGCAGAGAGCTTGACAGAGCACCTAGGTGGAGCTAAGATTTACCTTAAGCGTGAAGACCTGAACCACCTTGGTTCACATAAACTAAATAACGTTTTGGGACAAATTCTTCTTGCTAAACGCATGGGTAAAAAACGTGTCATTGCCGAAACAGGAGCTGGACAGCACGGTGTTGCAACAGCTGCAGCTGCAGCCAAGTTTGGTATGGCCTGTGATGTCTACATGGGGGCAGAAGATGTGGAACGCCAACGTCTTAACGTCTTCCGTATGGAGATGATGGGAGCAACTGTTCACGCAGTTGAAACAGGAACACGTACTCTGAAGGATGCGGTTGATGCAGCCTTTGGAGCCTGGATGAATGACCTTGAAGCTTTCTATGTTCTAGGTTCAGCTGTAGGTCCTCACCCTTATCCAACCATTGTCCATGAGTTTCAAAAAGTCATCAGTGAAGAATCTCGTCGTCAAATCTTGGAAAAAGAAGGACGTCTGCCAGATTACGTTATTGCCTGTGTAGGTGGTGGTTCTAATGCCATCGGTGCCTTTTCACAGTATGTAGCTGATGAAGAAGTGAAATTAGTCGGGGTAGAGGCTGCTGGTCATGGTCTAGATACTGATAAACACGCAGCAACAATGACCAAGGGTAGTGTAGGAATTGTCGATGGAATGAAGACTTATGCAGTCTTTGGTGAAGATGGAAATGTTGCACCTGTTTACTCTATCTCTGCTGGTTTAGACTATCCAGGGGTTGGACCAGAACACGCCTTCTTTAAAGACTCTGGTCGTGTAGAGTATGTTGCAGCGACTGATGAAGAGGCTGTACAAGCCTTGCTCCTTCTTAGCAAGACTGAAGGAATTATCCCAGCTATTGAAAGCTCCCATGCTATTGCAGAAGCAGTCAAACGAGCACCAAAACTAAGTAAAGATGAGATTATCGTCATCAATGTCTCTGGTCGTGGAGACAAGGACGTAGCTGCTATTGCAGACTACCTTGAAGCTAAAAAATAAAAGATGGAAAAGATACAGAGATTTCTCTCACAGAGAGCTTGTGGTTGCTGAAAACAAGCAGAGAAAGCTGTAAGGTTGGGTCCATCTGAAATGAGAGAAGAAAACATAATTCTCAAGGGAGTGCCCTTTATCGCACAACCTGTTACAGGAGCTATCTGAGACAGGAATGAGAGATAGGAGAAATCCTATAATTGAGGTGGCACCGCGAATTTCGTCCTCACGCAAGTTGTTTTGCGTGGGGATTTTTTTGTAGAATCACCACAGGATTTATGAAGAACTGAAAGGGAAATTACAATGGAACGAATCATTCATGGAGATGTTTTATCACCAATCTTGGCGTATATGCGCTTAAAGGGACAACACAAGGTTATACTTGAAAGTATCCCAAGAGAAAAGGAAAATGCTCGATTTTCTATTTTGGCTTATAATCCAGTTTTTGAGATTAAGTTTGAGAATGGAGTCCTATATCAAAATGGGCAAGTCATTGATCGTGATCCCTTGGATTTCCTTTATGAAGTGACTCATAAAAGCCATCACCATTCCGACCTACCCTTTGGCGGTGGAGCGATTGGCTTTGTTGGTTACGACATGATTTCTCTTTATGAAGAAATTGGCCAGCTTCCTGAGGATACGATTGGGACGCCAGATATGCATTTCTTCGTCTATGAAAGTTACATAGTTTTTGACCATAAGAAAGAAAAAATTCATATCATCGAGGATGCTCTTTACAGTGATCGAAGCAATGAAGAACTAGAAGCGGCTTTGGATCAGGTTTTAGAGGAGTTGAAAATCCCTGCTCCAAATGAATTTGAAGATTTGGACGTTTCTCCACTTCAGTTTAGACCACATATTGCACCTCAGAAATTTGAAGAAATGGTAGAAACAGCTCGCGACTTGATTCGCAACGGTGATATGTTCCAATGTGTACTCAGCCAGCGCTTCTCCGCAGAGGTAACTGGAAATCCTTTTGACTTCTACAGAAATCTTCGAGTGACAAATCCATCAAATTACCTATACTTTTATGACTTTGGAGATTATCAAATCATCGGTGCCAGTCCTGAGAGTTTGGTTTCCGTAAAAAACGGCATTGTAACAACAAATCCGATTGCAGGTACGCGACCTAGAGGTTCCAATGACGAGGAAGATGCAGCATTAGCTAGTGATCTACTTTCTGATGAAAAGGAGACGGCAGAACACCGAATGCTAGTGGACCTAGGACGCAATGATATCGGTAGAATTGCTGAGACAGCAAGTGTCCAAGTAACCAAGTATATGGAAGTGGAACTTTTCCGTTATGTCATGCATTTGACCAGCGTGGTTAAAGGACGTTTGCTTCTAGAACTGACTGCCATGGATGCCTTGAAGGCGACTCTTCCGGCAGGAACAGTATCAGGGGCACCAAAGATTCGGGCTATGAAACGCATCTATGAATTGGAAACAGAGAAGCGTGGTATTTATGCAGGAGCTATCGGTTACCTATCAGCAACTGGAGACATGGATTTCGCTATTGCAATTCGAACCATGATTCTAAAAAATAAAACAGCCTATGTGCAGGCTGGAGCAGGAATTGTTTATGATTCTATCGCTCAAAACGAATACCAAGAAACGATTAATAAAGCTAAATCTATGACTAGAATGGGAGAACTAAGACCATGATTTTATTGATTGATAATTATGATTCATTTACCTATAACCTAGCCCAATACATCGGGAATTTCGCAGAAGTTCAGGTTTTGAGAAATGATGATCCAAACCTTTATGAAGAAGCTACAAAGGCAGATGGGCTGGTCTTTTCTCCTGGTCCAGGTTGGCCAGCTGATGCTGGGAAAATGGAAGAAATGATTCGTGATTTTGCAGGTAAGAAACCGATTCTAGGGATTTGTTTGGGGCACCAGGCCATCGCAGAAGTCTTTGGTGGCAAGTTGGGCTTGGCTCCAAAAGTCATGCATGGCAAGCAGAGTCAGATTCAATTTGAGACTCCTTCCGTTCTCTATCAAGGAATCGAGGATAATCGTCCAGTCATGCGTTACCACAGTATTTTAATTGAAGAGATGCCAGAAGAGTTTGAAGTGACAGCTCGTTCGACAGATGACCAAGCTATTATGGGGATTCAACACAAAACCTTGCCGATTTATGGCTTGCAGTATCATCCAGAAAGTATTGGAACGCCAGATGGCCTATCTTCTATTCAGAATTTTATCGAGAAAGTTGTAAAGTGAGGAACACAAAATGAAAGAAATTATTGAAAAATTAGCGAACTTTGAAGATTTATCAAGTGTTGAAATGACAGATGTGATCGAACGCATCGTAACAGGGCGAGTGACAGAAGCACAAATCGCTTCACTCCTTTTAGCCCTCAAGATGAAGGGAGAAACACCTGAGGAAAGAACAGCCCTCGCCCAAGTTATGAGAGGACATGCTCAACACATTCCAACCAACATTCAAGATGCTATGGATAACTGCGGTACAGGTGGAGATAAGTCATTTAGCTTTAACATCTCAACAACTGCAGCCTTTGTCTTGGCAGGTGGTGGCATCCACATGGCCAAACATGGAAATCGCTCCATCTCCTCAAAATCTGGTTCGGCAGATGTCTTGCAAGCTTTGGGAATCAATATTGATCTCAAACCATCACAACTGGGTAAGGTATTTGATAAAACTGGAATTGTCTTTCTCTTTGCAAAAAACATGCATCCAGCTATGAAATACATCATGCCAGCACGTTTGGAGTTGGGGATTCCTACCATCATGAATTTGACAGGTCCCCTCATTCACCCAATGGTTTTGGAAACACAGCTTCTAGGAATCAGTCGCCCAGAACTTCTGGAAAGTACTGCTCAGGTTTTGAAAAATATGGGTCGCAAACGTGCCATCGTAGTTGCTGGTCCAGAAGGATTGGATGAGGCTGGTTTGAATGGAACTACTAGCATCGCCCTCCTTGAAGATGGAGAAATCATTTTATCAACCTTTACTCCAGAAGATTTGGGTATGGAACGCATCGCTATTGAGGACATTCGTGGGGGAAATGCTCATGAGAATGCAGCAATCCTTGTCAGTGTTCTGAATAACGAACCAAGTCCTTTCTTAGAAACAACAGTCTTAAATGCAGGTCTTGGTTTTTATGCCAATGGAAAGGTAGATAGTATCAAGGACGGAGTTGAAATGGCGCGACAAGTGATTGCCAGTGGTAAGGCCCTTGAAAAACTCAGACTATTACAGGAGTACCAAAGATGAGTCAGGAATTTTTGAAACGTATCTTGGAGCAGAAGGCGCGTGAAGTTGAAAAGATGGAGCAAGAGGAGATTCAGCCCTTGCGTGCAACTTATCGCTTGGCTGAATATTTAAAAAACCACCAAGACCGTTTGCAAATCATTGCTGAGGTCAAAAAGGCAAGCCCAAGTCTGGGTGATATCAACCTTGATGTGGATATCGTACAACAGGCCCAGACCTACGAGGATAACGGAGCAGTTATGATTTCTGTTCTGACAGATGAAGTTTTCTTTAAAGGTCATTTGGATTACCTTCGTGAAATATCTAGTCAGGTACAGATTCCAACGCTGAATAAGGACTTTATCATCGATGAAAAGCAAATCATTCGTGCTCGCAATACAGGTGCAACAGTTATCTTGCTCATCGTAGCGGCCTTATCTGAAGAACGTCTCAAGGAACTTTACGACTACGCGACAGAGCTTGGCTTAGAAGTGTTGGTGGAGACCCACAATCTAGCTGAACTAGAAGTGGCTCATCGCCTTAGAGCTCAAATTATCGGTGTTAATAACCGCAACTTGACCACCTTTGAAGTCGACTTGCAGACTAGCGTGGACTTGGCCAAATACTTCAAGGACGATTGCTTGTACATTTCCGAATCTGCCATTTTTACAGGACAGGATGCGAAACGTGTTGCACCCTACTTTAACGGAATTTTAGTAGGAACAGCCCTCATGCAAGCAGAAGATGTAGCCCAGAGAATCAAGGAGTTGCAGATTGACAAAGGTTAAGATTTGTGGACTATCGACCAAAGAAGCGGTAAAAATAGCTGTGTCGGCTGGAGCAGATTATATCGGTTTTGTCTTTGCACCTAGCAAAAGACAGGTGACCGTAGAACAAGCTACAGAGCTGGCTAAGTTTATTCCTAGCCATGTTCGAAAGGTTGGGGTATTTGTTTCACCCAGTCGGGCAGAACTGTTAGAAGCGGTAGACAAAGTTGGTTTGGACTTGGTGCAGGTTCACGGACAGGTGGCGGATGATTTGTTTGAGGATTTGCCTTGTGCCAGCATTCAGGCTGTTCAGGTCGATGGAGAGGGTCATGTACCCAATTCTCAGGCAGACTATCTCCTCTTTGATGCTCCTGTAGCAGGGAGCGGTCAAACATTTGACTGGGGGAAATTGGATACGACAGGACTAGCACAGCCCTTCTTCATCGCAGGTGGGCTCAATGAGAATAATGTGGCAGAAGCAATTCAACACTTTACTCCCTTTGCAGTAGATGTATCAAGTGGAGTAGAAATAGACGGACAAAAAGATCATGAAAAGATTAGAAGATTTATAGAGAGGGTAAAGAATGGCATATCAAGAACCAAATAAGGATGGATTTTACGGGAAATTCGGTGGACGTTTTGTCCCAGAAACATTGATGACAGCAGTCTTGGAGTTGGAAGAGGCTTATCGTGAAAGTCAGGCAGATCCAAGTTTCCAAGAGGAGTTAAACCAACTTTTGCGCCAGTATGTAGGTCGCGAAACTCCTCTTTACTACGCAAAAAACTTGACCCAGCATATTGGAGGAGCCAAGATTTACCTCAAACGTGAAGACCTCAACCATACAGGTGCCCACAAGATTAACAATGCCTTGGGACAAGTTCTTCTCGCTAAACGCATGGGCAAAAAGAAAATTATCGCTGAAACTGGTGCCGGTCAGCACGGTGTAGCAACTGCAACTGCTGCAGCCCTTTTCAACATGGAATGTACTATCTATATGGGTGAGGAAGATGTTAAACGCCAAGCCCTCAATGTCTTCCGAATGGAACTTTTGGGAGCCAAGGTGGAAGCTGTAACAGATGGTTCGCGCGTGCTCAAAGACGCGGTCAATGCAGCCCTTCGTTCATGGGTAGCCAACATCGATGATACCCACTATATCCTTGGTTCTGCCTTGGGGCCTCATCCTTTTCCAGAAATTGTGCGTGATTTCCAAAGTGTCATCGGTCGAGAGGCTAAACAACAGTACCGTGACTTGACAGGTCAAGATTTGCCAGATGCCCTAGTAGCTTGTGTTGGTGGAGGTTCTAATGCTATCGGTCTCTTCCATCCATTTGTGGAAGATGAATCTGTAGCTATGTATGGAGCTGAAGCGGCAGGACTTGGTGTGGATACAGAGCATCACGCAGCTACCTTGACCAAGGGTAGACCAGGTGTTCTCCACGGTTCGCTCATGGATGTGCTCCAAGATGCCCATGGACAAATCTTAGAAGCCTTCTCTATCTCAGCAGGTTTGGACTACCCAGGTATCGGTCCAGAACATTCTCATTACCACGATATCAAGCGTGCGACTTATGTGCCTGTGACAGATGAGGAAGCATTGGAAGGATTTCAACTCTTGTCTCGTGTGGAAGGGATTATCCCAGCTTTGGAGTCTAGTCACGCTATCGCCTTTGCGGTGAAATTAGCCAAAGAACTTGGTCCAGACAAGTCTATGATTGTCTGTCTATCAGGTCGCGGGGACAAGGATGTAGTTCAAGTCAAAGACCGCTTGGAAGCAGACGCAGCAAAGAAGGGAGAAGCTCATGCCTAAGACACTAACAGAAAAACTGAATGCTATAAAAGTGACTGGAAAGGGAATTTTCGTTCCCTATATCATGGCTGGAGATCATGAAAAAGGTTTGGATGGTCTCGGTGATACAATTCACTTTTTAGAAGACTTAGGTGTTTCTGCCATTGAGGTAGGAGTTCCTTTCTCGGATCCGGTTGCAGATGGTCCTGTTATCGAAGAAGCCGGCTTGCGCAGTCTAACTCGCGGAACCTCTACCCAGGCTTTGGTTGCAACCTTGAAAACCATTGAAACAGAAATTCCGCTTGTCATCATGACCTACTTTAACCCCCTCTTTCAGTACGGTGTGGAGAAATTTGTTAAAGATCTTGCTGATACAGCAGTTAAGGGCTTGATTATTCCAGACCTCCCTCATGAACATGCCAACTTTGTAGAGCCATATTTGGCGGATACAGACATTGCCTTGATTCCACTTGTCAGCTTGACGACAGGAATTGAGCGTCAAAAAGAACTCATTGAAGGGGCAGAAGGTTTTGTCTATGCCGTTGCTATCAATGGGGTAACAGGGAAATCAGGAAATTACCGAGATGACTTGGACAAGCACTTGTCTCAACTTCATCAAGTGGCAGACATTCCAGTTTTGACAGGATTTGGTGTATCCACTCAGGCTGATATAGAACGCTTCAATGCTGTATCAGACGGTGTTATCGTCGGTTCCAAGATTGTTAAGGCTCTGCATGAAGGACAAGTAGCAGAAATCGCTGACTTTATACGAGAAGCAGTAGCTTACCAAAAATAATCGCGCAAGCAGCAAGTAAGAGGAAAGGCACAAAAGGAAGTCTTTCCTTTTTCTTTGGCAGGAGAAAGGCTAGAATGCCGGTTGTAGAAGCAAATTGAATGAGAATCAGTATTTCTGTAAGTGTAAAAACTAGGGAACAAGAAGACAGAAATAGAAAATCACCTGCCCCAATGCGAATATCAATAACATGGGAAATGATTCCAAGAACTAGGAAGAAAGCCATGATTAGATTCCAACCACAGCATACCATGAGGACTAGGTGGAAAGTCAGCCAGACTAGCAAGGGATATTCTTGATGACGAAGGTCATAAATTCCTAAAGTTAAGCCGGCAGTTACTAGGATGACTTGCCCCAAAGTTAAAAATCCAACAGCCCCAGCTAAAAAGAGCAGTCCTAAGCTCATTTCAAAAAGGGCATACCAGAAAGGATAGCGAACCTTGCAGTAACGACAGCGAAAATTACTAATCACTTGAGAAATAATCGGAATCAAATCCAGTGATTTCAAGCGAGTCTGACAAGAATCACAGTGACTAGCAGGGAAAACAATGGATTGCTCAGGGAAACGATCAATGACCAATCCAAGAAAGGAAGCAAAAATAGCTCCAACAAGAAAAAAGTAAAGGTGAATCATACTTATTAATTCGGAAAAAATAAGAGAAAGAGTATAATAGTTGGATAAAGGAGAAATTTTAGGAGCAAATATGAAAATTCACTTTGAAAAAGGACTTCAGATAGAAAATGCCCAACTCATTTGTCGCTGGTCTAATGCTTTGGAAGAAAGTTTTCAGAATCAATGGATGGGACCCAAAATTTCTTATCCCTTGATTATCCAATCCTTACAAGAGCTGGAAGGAATTTTTTCCATTTTTGCTGAAGAAGAGTTTGTAGGCGTCATCCAGAAAATCAAACTAGAAGATAAAAATCTTCATATCGGGAGATTTTTTATCAATCCCCAGAAACAGGGGCAGGGGTTAGGTAGCCAGGCTTTAAGGAAATTTGTTAGTTTGGTCTTTGAAAATGAAGACATAGATACTATTTCTCTAAATGTCTACGAGGCAAATCAAACAGCTTACAATCTTTACCAAAAAGAAGGATTTGAAATCGTTCAAATGGTTGAAGCACCTGTACGAAAATATATAATGAGAAAATCGAGGTAAGGACTAGTTGATATCTAAAACTGCACCCGTACAATTTTTGGTTTTCAAACTTGTTGCAGAGAAATTTTCTTGATAAAATAGATACATGACTAGATATAAAGCAATCATTTCCTATGATGGCTACGCCTTTGCTGGCTTTCAACGGCAACCACACGCGCGTAGTGTCCAAGAGGAAATTGAAAAAACTTTAACCAAATTAAATAAAGGGCAGGCCATTACCATCCATGGTGCAGGGCGAACGGATAGTGGTGTTCATGCGCTAGGGCAGGTTATCCACTTTGATCTTCCCTATCAGATGGATGAGGAAAAGCTTCGCTTTGCTCTCGATACTCAAAGTCCTGAAGATATAGATGTCATTTCGATTGAGGTAGTGGCTGATGATTTTCATTGCCGTTATGCCAAGCATAGCAAGACCTACGAGTTTATCGTGGATAGAGGGCGTCCTAAAAATCCTATGAGACGTCATTATGCCACCCACTATCCCTATCCACTAGATGTGGAACGCATGCAAAAGGCTGTGAAGAAATTAGAAGGAACCCATGATTTCACCGGTTTTACTGCTGCCGGAACAAGTGTGGAGGACAAGGTAAGAACGATCACGGGAGCCAGTCTTAGGGTTGACGAGACCGGTCAATTTTTGACCTTTACTTTCTCTGGCAATGGCTTCCTCTATAAGCAGATTCGAAATATGGTCGGGACCTTGCTGAAAATTGGTAATAACAGAATGCCGATAGAGCAGATTGACCTGATTTTGGAGAAAAAAGACAGACAGTTGGCAGGTCCAACTGCAGCACCCAATGGTTTGTATTTGAAGGAGATTCGTTATGAAGAATAATCGTATTTTAGCACTTTCAGGAAATGATATTTTTAGTGGTGGTGGACTAGCTGCTGACCTCGCGACCTATACTTTAAATGGTTTGCATGGTTTTGTAGCTATGACTTGTTTAACTGCTTTGACGGAAAATGGTTTTGAGGTCTTCCCAACAGATGAGACTATTTTCCAACAACAGTTGGATAGCCTCAAGAGCGTAGACTTTGGAGGGATTAAGATTGGTCTCTTACCGACTGTTGGTGTTGCTGAGAAAGCTCTTAACTTTATCAAGGAACGCACAGGAGTTCCAGTGGTATTGGATCCAGTTCTCGTTTGTAAGGAAACGCACGACGTTGCAGTCAGCGAGCTCTGTCAAGAGTTGATTCGCTTTTTCCCTTATGTGACTGTAATTACACCCAATCTACCTGAGGCAGAATTGCTAGCAGGCCAAAAGATTGAAACCTTGGACGATATGAAGGCTGCAGCTCAGAAGTTACATGACTTGGGTGCACCAGCAGTCATTATTAAAGGTGGGAATCGCCTTAGTCAGGATAAGGCTGTGGATGTCTTTTATGATGGAGTGAATTTTACCATTTTTGAGAATCCAGTCTTAGAAGGACAAAATGCTGGTGCAGGATGTACTTTTGCCTCAAGCATTGCCAGTCAGTTAGTCAAGGGAGAGGGGCTATTACCTGCGGTTGAGAGTTCCAAAACCTTTGTTTACCGTGCTATCGCACAAGCAGATCAATATGGAGTAAGACAATATGAAGCAAACCAAAACAAGTAAAATCGCCCTATTATCAATACTGACTGCCCTATCGGTAGTTTTAGGTTATATTGTCAAAATCCCAACCCAAACAGGAATCTTAACTCTTTTAGATGCTGGTATCTTTTTCACTGCTTTTTATTATGGAAAACGAGAAGGAGCTATTGTGGGAGGTCTAGGAGGTTTCATTATTGACCTGATCTCAGGCTATCCTCATTGGATGTTCTTCAGCTTGCTTTTCCATGGTTTGCAGGGTTACTTTGCAGGTTTTAAAGGAAAATGGAAGTGGCTTGGATTAGTTTTGGCAACTTTTATCATGGTAGCCGGTTATGCATGTGTGACATCTTGGATGAAAGGTTGGGGTGTAGCTCTGACAGATATTCCTCACAATTTGTTGCAGAATTTTGTTGGAATGATTGTTGGGTATCTTCTCTATCAGAGTATTAAGAAAATTAGTAAGCAGTAAAAAGGAATCTTCCCTGGGAACTCTTGAAAAAGCTCTGATTTTTTGCTAAAATGAAAACTATGAAAACACTCTACGATGTGCAACAATTTCTCAAACGGTTTGGCATTCTTGTCTATATGGGCAAACGTCTTTATGACATTGAGTTGATGAAGATTGAACTATCACGAATCTATGATGCTGGCTTGATGGATAAGCTGGATTATCTTGAAGCAGAGGCTGTTCTGCGTAGAGAGCACAAACTAGAATTAGATTATTTAGAAAAAAATGGAGATTAGGTATTATGGTAACTTGGGTATTATGGGGACTTATTATAGCAATGTTGGCTTGGATGGGATACAACTATCTTCGTATTCGCCGTGCGGCCAAAATTGTTGACAATGCAGAGTTTGAGTCTTTGATTCGTACCGGTCAGTTGATTGACTTGCGTGATCCGTCAGACTTCCACAGAAAACATATCCTCGGAGCTCGTAATATTCCTTCAAACCAATTGAAGACAAGTTTGGCAGCTCTTCGCAAGGATAAACCTGTCCTTCTCTATGAAAACCAACGTGCACAACGGGTTACTAATGCAGCACTTTTCTTGAAAAAACAAGGTTTCTCAGAAATTTATATCCTTTCTTACGGATTGGATTCTTGGACAGGAAAAGTTAAGACTAGCTAATAATGTGAAATAAAGTTGTCACATATGTTTAATATACAGTTCTAGCTTTTTATGATATAATTAATTTGTATTAAATTTAAGGAGTTTTTTATTATGCAAGAAAAGAAAAAAGCCTCACTTGTTTTAGGTATTCTATCTATCGTCCTTGGTTTGCTATCTCCAATCGTAGGACTTATTTTGGGGATTATTGGCCTTGTCTTGGCTAATTCACATCAAAATCAATCTGGACTAGTGTATAAAACAGAAAAAATTCTCAATATCGTAGGGATTGTCATTTCTGTACTTAACTGGATTGCAGGACTTATCTTAATGATGCATTAATCAGGGTTCTAACAAAAAAAGCTTTAGTTTTAAAGCTTTTTTTGTTTGATCCAATCTTCTCGAAATAGGTATGAATCATTCTAATGCTTCTTGACTCAGGTGCAAGTTTACATACAGCAAAATTGATTACACCATAGATAAAATCTCTTTATATGGTATAATGAATCTGTGATAAATTTAAGGAGTTTTTATAATATGGATACACAAGAAAAGAAAAAAACTTCATTTGTTTTAGGTATCATATCTATCATAGCTGCCTTTGGATTTCCAGTGTTAAGTATTATTTTTGGTATTTTTGGTTTGGTCTTGGCACATTCGCATCAAAAAGAGTCTGGACTAGACTATAAGACAGAAAAAATTCTCTCTATTTTAGGGCTTGTGTTAGGGCTTGTCATTTCTGCACTTTTTTGTATCGTATTAATCTCACAACTTTCGAGAATTAATTAAAGAGTTTGGGACAAAAATTCTAGCCTCTCAATTGTCTATGGATTGTCGAGCAAGACGCAGTGGTTGAGTGGGCTCTACTACGCTGATTTCATCAGCTTTTACAGCCCTACTCAACTGTGCGGAGGTGGGACGACGAAATCGAATTCTAACGAATTACCGATTTCTGTCCCACTCTCTTTTTTGTTTTATCCACTTTTCTCTAGGTAGTTTTTTATGATTTCCAATTCCTCTTGGTTCAAGGGACGGTATTGCCCCTCTGCTAGCTCTGAATCTAATGTGAAATCCCCAAACTGAACTCGTTTGAGAGCAGTGACCTTGACACCGACTGAGAGGAACATTTTTTTAACCTGATGAAATTTTCCTTCAGAGATGGTGATAGTGGCTCTGCTGAGACTAGGACTTGAAGATAGAATCTCAAGTTGAGCAGGTTTACAGCTAGTTCCATCTAAAAAGATAATCCCATCTTTGAATTGTTGGATGTGATCGGATAAGAGCGGTCCATTGACTTCAACTTGATAAGTTTTATCTACATGATATTGAGGATGGAGAAGTTGAAAACCAAGAGGGCCATTATCAGTCAAGAGAAGAAGTCCTGTTGTGTCTCGATCTAGTCGACCGATTGCATAGAGCTGATCCGACTGGAGGTATTGAGGGAGTAAATCCATAACTGTTGGCAGTTTCTTGTCCTTACTTGCTGTCACGACACCACTTGGTTTGTGGAGCATGAGATAGGTGTGCTCATATCCTTGGATTTTTCTATCCTGAAAAATCACCTCTTGCAATCCTGTATCGATATTCTGTGAAAGGGAAGTAGCAGGAAATCTATCTACCATGATTTCCTTTTTCAGGAGAGCCTGTTTCATGGTTTTTCGACTGATTTTTTCCTGGGCCAATAAATTATCTAAACGCATACCAGCTTATCTTATCACAAGTCGGGATTTTTGAAAAGAAAAGATAAGCCATGAATTTTCTTTTGAAAACATTTACACTTACTTGAGTTAAGTCATTTGCTTAAAATTGTGGTATAATTGCTCAGTTAGAAAATAAATTTTTGAATATAACAGAGGAAATCATGACAAAATTAAGAGAAGATATCCGTAATATCGCGATTATCGCCCACGTCGACCACGGTAAAACAACCCTCGTTGACGAATTATTAAAACAATCTGAAACACTTGACGCGCGTACAGAATTAGCTGAGCGTGCTATGGACTCAAACGATATTGAAAAAGAGCGTGGAATCACTATCCTTGCGAAAAATACAGCAGTTGCCTACAACGGAACTCGTATCAACATCATGGATACACCAGGACACGCGGACTTCGGTGGAGAAGTTGAGCGGATCATGAAAATGGTTGACGGTGTTGTTTTGGTCGTAGATGCTTACGAAGGAACAATGCCTCAGACCCGTTTTGTTTTGAAAAAAGCCTTGGAGCAAGATCTTGTTCCGATCGTTGTAGTTAACAAAATCGACAAACCATCAGCTCGTCCAGCAGAAGTAGTGGATGAAGTTTTGGAACTCTTCA
>CABPWC010000033.1 GCA_902461025.1 uncultured Streptococcus sp. | reverse complement strand
TGTAAATTAAGTATCAGTTCATTCCAGAAGGGAAATAGAGATTACGTTGATGAAAATGGAGCGGTCTTTCTAATTTTTACAGTTTCTGATCTGATGTTACTACTTGATAAGGGAAAGATGAAGGTTACTAAGATCAAGAAAGAACTGCAAGAACATGGCCTCTTACGAGAAGTTAGACAGGGGCTTAATAAACCAAATAGACTTTATCTTCAGCTAGTAGATGCTAATTTAGAAATAGTGGAGCACTATTCAATCGACGGTGAGTTGTTAAAGAGGATAGATGCTTTTGGTAAAGTTCTCTACGAAAAAGAGTGTGATATAGAAAAAACACCAAAACCCCTCGGTAATAACGGACGTCCACAAAACGGACGTCCACAAAACGGACTTCAAAACGTCCATAAAACGGACGGAATAAATACAGAGAAGAGTAAGACAGATAATCTTTACGATACTAATCGATACGAAGACGAGTCGACTTTATCTGAGTTATCAATTTCTGAAGCATTCAAAATGGGACAACATGGTTTTCTTTCTCCTCAACTAGTTCAGAAACTCAGTTTGTTCGGAAAAGATGCAAAAATTCTTGAAAATAAAATCTATCAAGCCAAACGCCAAGTTGAGAAGGATTACAACAACCTCTTAGCTGATCAGGAAATTTATGGAGAGGTTTGGCTGCAAGATCTTGAACGTGAGCTTGATAAATTGATTTTCAAAATTAAAACAGGAGAGGTCGAAGGAAAATCAATCCAGAATGTTCCAGCATACTTCTACAAAATGATGATTCGTTTTTGGAAGATGGCTCTACTCATCGAAAAAGAACGGGGCTTTATGGAGGTGGCTGGACAAAGTGAGTATGCTAGAAAATTCCCTGATGAGTGTCCTAGTCTGATTGCACATTATTATCCAGATAAGCTAACAGATACGAAATTGAACCAATATTTAGCTGAGTTGTCTAAGGGTACTACAACATGTTAAAAGAAGGAGACAACTAGATGTGAGTAATCAAACGCAAAACCGTATTAAAGAATTACGAAAACAGGCCAGGTTGTCACAACAGACCTTGGCTGATCAGATAGGAGTATTTCGTAACACCATATCGAACTGGGAAACAGGATATAGTCAGATAAGTCTTGAAAATGCTAAAAAAGTAGCAGAATACTTTGAGGTAACTATTGACTACCTGTTAGGTTCAGAATCGGACCAAACCTAGTCCAGATAGCTCTATATTGACCGAGAAGTCATTAAACTACAGACCTTTGAAAACTGAATACAAGACTTGCCCTGATGCAGCGTGGCTATGGATAAAAAAGAAACGGGGGCGAGTAGCAAACTAGAAAAGGATATCTAGTCCAGCCACTGAACGAAAAAGCATGACAATGGTCATAAGCTGAAGGAGTATGGGTTACTAGACTATAAACCCAGCGTATAAAATACCGATGTAAAAATACGTTTTTACACAGCACAGCGTAATTTTCGCTTTTCAACTTCAAGGAGAAATCTATGACAGATGAAATAACCGTCCGCCTAAAGGACTTAAAAAACTTAGGAAAACAAGGAGGTGCGACAGCTCGCTTAGAGGACGGCACAGACCTTATCCTGAAGCCAGATTATGCAGTTAAACAGGCTAGAGGATATGTAGACGGCCTTTTAAGGGATGTTGAATTTCATTTGCCTTATAAAAAGGTTTATGGTCAAATTCGCACTATTAAGAGAGATGCTCAAGTTATAGCTCGAAAAGTTAAGACACCATCAGGAATGGAGCTTCGTTTAACTGGAAAAGGTTATAACCCGAAAAATAAATAAAGAAAAGGAAAAATCAAAATGAACAAGAAACAAGTATTAGCTACACTAGCACTTTCAACTATCGCACTTGCACAAGTTGGTTATGTATCAGCAGACGATCCTGCACCAATTGATTCTTCTGCCCCAGCAACAGAAGTCGTTACGCCAACAACGCCTAGCGCTTCAACGGAAACAGAGGCCCCAGCAGTTCAGCCAACGGAGCCTTCAGTTACTCCAGTAGATCCAACAGCGCCAAGTGTACAAGACAAAGACAACACAGGAAGTCTTGACGGGGTATCAACAGACAAACCAGCACCTTCTGATAAGCCACAGGATAAGGATAATGCAGGTAGTCTCGATGGTGTACCAACACCATCAGATAAACCACAAGACAAAGACAACGCAGGAAGTCTTGACGGGATATCAACAGACAAACCAGCACCTTCAGACAAGCCACAGGACAATGATAATGCAGGTAGCCTTGATGGAGTCCCAGTTGAAAAGCCAAAAACAACAGACGAGGCAAACGAACAAGGGAAGTCTCAAATTGGAACTACTTCAACTTCAACAGGTCAAGTGGTGCATGATGTAACAAAAGAACTAGTTGAAACGAATAGAGGAGCTTCAATTGTTAGCACGCAAAACGGAAACGTAGTCCTTTCAGATGGATCTGTAGTAACTCCTGAAGAGATCGGTGGTACTGTTAACGAAGATAAGACTATCTCTGTTACTGATAAAGAAGGCAAACTTAAAACACTTCCAAACACTGGAACTGCAGAAAGCATTCTAGGTACTATTGGGGCTATGTTGTTGACAGCAGTGGGTTATTTTTACAAGAAAAAATATTTTTAAAATAAGAAAAATTTAAACGAATTATAACAATGTATTGTTAAATAATTTTTAGCTCATCTTAAGTTTTTTGGATTTTGTTAAGGAGTAAACAATGAAAGTTAAAGGTTCAATGTTGTTACTTTCAACAGTAACATTACTTGCTTTTAGTAATAGTGTAGTTCATGCTGATTCTGCAAGAGAAGTAAGAATCGCTCAACTAGAGAAGCAGAAAGATAGTCTTTATAAGGCAAATGGGTCTAGTGGTTTTGAATCTAGTGGTCGCTGGTATTCTTTGAAGGAAAGTGAAAACAAGATAAAAGAATTAGAGCAACAAGTTTCTCAGTTAAATGTACCTTATTCAGAAAAGAATACAATCAAAGTAAGTGCTGAGTATGCAAAGGCTCTTAAAGATTATTTCAACTATGGTAAAAGTGAAGCTGAAAGAGATCATGCAGAACAAATTTTGAAGTCAGAAAGTAGCAAGCTACGTTCACAAGAAGGAAATTTTATTTCTAGTACTTCTGATCAAGTTGAAGTTTATGATGTAAATAATCTTCCTAAAGAAGTTGTAGTTGAATTGAATTACTTTGCTTTAGATATGCTTAATCAAGTTCGTAGTCAAATGGGGATGCCACAAGTTTCGTTAGCTAGTTCATCTATTGATTTTGCCGATAAACTTTCAAAAAAAGTTCGTGAAGCAAATAGAAGTGCTTTTGATTGGCATTATGTAAAAGGTATCAATGATGTAGCTAGAGAATATGGCTTGCCTACTTCAAGCAGGGAAGATGAAGTAAGCGAATATGGAAGTCAGTACTATGAAAACCACTTTGCTTTAAGTGGAGTCTCAAGTGAAATGACTAAAGCTGAAATGAAACAGTGGGTTTATAATTCTATCTTGAACTTTTTGTTTAATGGGACAGAGTTCCTTCATGCTCAATCCGTAGCTGGTGTGAATTATGGGACAACTAATAAAAATGAGTATATTGGACTATCATTTTACTATTTAAAAGATGGACTTGGGATTAGTTATATTACGGTTAGTGATACTGATCTTTCTAAAGCAACAAAGAGTGTTTTCAATACCTCTAGTCCGTCAAACACAACAGAAAGTAATCGACAAGCAAGTTTAGCTAAGAAATCAAAAGAATTACAAGATGAAAAAAGTAAGTATGAGAAGTTACAAAGTGCTTATAACGACTATAACAAAATTTCCAAGGAAATTGATTCTCTGAAGGCTCAGGAGGAAAAGGAGAAACAAGAAAAAGCTAAGAAGGATAAGGAAAAACAAAATACAAGTCCTGCTAAGCCATCTAAACCTTCTCAAAAACAAGATACGAATAAACCGAGCAAACCTTCTCAGAATCAAAGTAAACCTTCATCAAGTAAGAATGGATGGGTCAAGGAAAATGGTTCATGGTTCTTTTATAGAAACAACAAACGTGTGACAAATACATGGCAAGGCTCATATTACTTGAAGTCTGATGGTAAGATGGCAGAAAGTGAATGGATTTATGATTCAAGCTATAAAGCGTGGTATTATTTAAAATCAAATGGTGTTTATTCACGAAGTGCATGGCAAGGTTCATATTATCTGAAATCTGATGGTAAGATGGCAGAAAGTGAATGGATTTATGATTCTTATTATGGTTCATGGTTTTATATTAAGAATGGTGGTTCGTATGTAAATAATCAATGGTATAAAGTCAATGGACTTTGGTATTCTTTCAAGTCTGGTGGTTATATGGAAAGAAATACTTGGAAGGGTTCATATTATTTGAAGTCTAGTGGGGCTATGGCTGTTAATGAATGGATTTATGATTCTTATTATGGTTCATGGTATTATTTAAAATCAAATGGAGTATATGCTCGTAATGAAGTGATTCAGGGGTATAAACTTGATTATTCAGGTAAATGGGTATGATTTTAGAAGTATTTAAGCGATCTCGTTCACCATCTTAAAAAAACGAGGTTAGAAAAAAATAACAAAATGATTTAAAAAAAGGAGAAATATAATGTTAAAATCAAATCAATATAAGGCTTATGGTTCAATCCGTAAGACAAAGGTAGCTGGTGCGTGTGGAGTTATTCTTGCGCTTGGTATTTTGGGAATGGGACTTCAAGGGACTGTATCTGCTGATGAAGTTTCAACTGATAAAACTGTTGCAGTAGAGAAGAAAACTGAACTGGAAGTTCCTATCTCTCATGAAAACCTTGATAAAGCTGTTACTGAAGCTAAAAATGCTGGTGTTAATGTAGAAGTAGGTGCTGTTAAGGATAAAGGTGTTGCAACTTCTGAAACAGTCGCAGAAAAGAAAAAAGAAATTGAAGCTGATTATGCGAAGCAAGAAAAAGAAGTTAAAACTGTGACTGATGATTATTCTTCTAGGGTAGATAAAACTACTAAAGAACGTGAAGTAATTGAACAAGAAAACAAGTCTAAACAAGAAGCGTATGACAAAGCTGTAAAAGAACATGAAGCAGAAGTCAAACGTATTGAAGCTGAAAACAAAGCTATTCTTGATGATAATGCTAAGAAAGAAGCTGAAACCAAAGCTGAAAATAAGCGTATTGCAAAGGATAACGCTGAAAAAGAAGCTAAATATAGTAAAGATTTAGCAGATCAAAAAGCCTTTAATGAAAAGGTTGAAAAAGAAAATGCTGATCTTAAATCTCAGTATGATAAGAAGCTGGTAACATATAACAAAGAATTAGCTGTTTATAATAAGCAGAAAGAAGAACTTGCTAAAAAAGGATTGAAGGCTGAAAAACCTCATATCCAAGTATATGGGGATTATGACAATTCACAACGTGGTAGCGTAAACTACTATAAAAAATTGACTGCTTCTTTTGAAGGTGTTGATGGTTTGACTTCCGTTAAAGATTATATCGGTTTACATTCTGATACAACTATTAGTGGAAGTCGTGCAGGGTTGCTTGCAAATAATGATGGAGTTTTTGCTGAAATTGTAAATCCAAAAGCAGGCGATTCATTTACGCTCCATAATATTGCTGAAAGTAAAGATGGTAAGAAAATCTCTGCTAAGTTTACTTTTAGAAGTGCTGAGCCTGAATGGGTGAAAGAAGGAAAATCGTTAAGTTCAACTAAAATCTTTATTAGTAAAGATAATGGAAGTGGTTCTATTAACTTTATTTATGGGAATTTAGTTCAGTTTGATACAAAAATTGATTTCTTTTATGAAAAAAATGGAAAAAATGCTGTGATGGCTATTGCTTCTATGTTTAATGATATTGATTATGGTCAAGAATTGAGTTTGACCTATCAAGATGGTTCAGAAGGGATTGTTTTGAATCCAAAAGGTTCAGAAGTGAAGAAGGTAAGTCGTGATGGTCGTTCTTATTATAAGGGTGAATATAAGACTGCTTGGACTTATGATGTTCCTGAATTGGGAGTAAAAAAAGGTGATCTTGGTTATGATAACGTTAAAGATGAAGCTGATATTCCTTTAGGTTCAATTTTGTCTGTTGGGTATGGTTCTAGTTTGAATTTTGCTTATCATAATGGACGTGGAGTTCATAATGATAAAGAAACAGAAGAAAAACGCAAGGAAATTGAAGGTATTTATGCTTCTGAAGGTAAAGCTGTTCCTTCTGATGAAACAATTTTCACTGGTTATGGTTGGGCAGTTGGTATCTTTGGTAAAGCAAGTGCAACTGTTCCAATCAATATTTTGACAAAACCTCCTGTTGAGCCTAAGTATTTGCCAAAAGACACTATTGAAATTCCTAAACCTAAATTGGAAAAACCAAAAGAGTTTGTACCTCGTACAACACTTCCAACTCCACCAGCTCCAACTCCACCAGAGAAGAAAAAAATTCCTGAAATGCCTTTAGTTCCTGCCGTGAAAGTGAACTACTCACGCTTGCGTGTGAAACCATCAACTCCAAAACCTGTGAAGGCTATCAAAGATACTTATGAACGTAGTATTAATGGGGCAAATACATTTGATAAAAATGTGAAATTCAGTTTAACAACTGATTATAAACCATACTCAACGTTTACTACTGATTCTAAGACTTATGGTAAAACATGGGCAATGGTAGATGATGTTCAAGACGGAGCATATAAGGTAGATGATTCTAAAATCACAATGAAAGATTCTGCTGGTAAAGATGTTAAGGCTTTGTTTAATATGTACCATGTTCTTTCAGAAAAGCAACGTACAAAAGAAATTCAAAATATTTTGAAGGAAGCTGGTTTGAATCCAAAAGGTGAGTTCTATATGTTTGTAGCGAAGGATTCTGCTTCATTCTATAAAAACTATGTGAAACAAGCTAAAAATATCACGATTGATCTTCCTGCTCGTTTGTTGGTAGAAAAAGGTCAGATTGTAAAAAATGATTTCCATCAAATTGATTTTGGAAATAGCTTTGTTTCTAATTTGGTAACAGTTCAAGTTCCTGATTTGAAACCTGAAAAACACGCTTTGGATCAAAAAGACGATAAGAAGATTCGTGATGGTCAAGAAATTCAGATTGGTGAATACCTACGCTATCTTTTGGACGGTGTGACTGTGCCTTCTAAACATGATACTCTTTACCAGTATGATGGAATTGATATGCTTGATATGAAGCATGATAAATATACAGGTAACTGGTCAGGAATCATTCGTGGTACTGAATATGTAGCTGGAAAAGATATGGTGTTACCGTATGATGTAGTTCTTTCTGATGGAAAAGTTGTTAAAGCTGGAGATAAGATTGTTAAAGGCTCTAGCTATGCTTTCCAATTTAAGTTTGATCAAAGTACAAATTCTGATTTCATTAAGAAGATTGTTAAAGTAACATGGAATGAAAAAGATGGTAAGTGGTCATATACTATTGACAAAGATTTCTTGAACTCTTTAGGAGTCAAGGGTAGCTTCGATGCGGACTTCTACATCGAAGTAGAGCGAATTGCAGCTGGAGAAGTCGAGAATAAATTTGTGAACATTGTAAACAGTGAAGAAATGACTGCCAAGGTTGTTACTCGTACACCAGAGCCGCCTAAACCTGAAGAACCTGGAAAACCAAAACAATCACTGCCAAACACTGGATCAGCAGCAAGCATGCTTCCAGTTGTGGGAATGATTTTGGGATTATTGAGTCTTGCAGGTCTTCGTAAGTATAAAAAATAGAACATCTAGAAATTCCCCCTCATCTATGGTATAATGAAGCCATAAAAAAGAGGGGGAAGAGAGATGAGAAAGGACACGAAAATGGATGCACATGTGACTAGAAGTGGATACAGATACTATACCCCAACTAAAACAAAATCAGAAGTAACCAAACCTGAAGAAGAGAAGAAGTGGAAAAAAGGCCTACGTTGGCTAGGGAAAGCCATCTGGTCAGGAGTAAAGAACCTACCGAGTGTGATTGTGAGAGCTGCTGTTTTGATGGTTGCGACTCCACTCATGTTTCTCCTCTTTATCTTTAATCTGATTAAGAGCTTGATTGCGACAGCAATTGGTTGGTTTGTGTTTAAGGTTATAGTTGCGTTTCTTGTTCTGTGTTATTGGGCATTTCTAACAAAAGAAGGAACCGCTCCAGCAAGTGTTGAACTTTGGTTTAAAAATTGGATAATGCCAGAAGGTGTTCCAATCTATCATTGGTGGGAAACGACCATCATCGTTGTCTTGGCTATGATTACAGCCCTCTCTCTAACCTTTCGTCCAGAGGATGAAAAATAGTATTAAATAAACAAAGTAGGTACTAGGAATCTTTCTTAGTACCTTTTTTATAAAAAGAAAGTGAGAAAAAAGAATGGATGCAGTTGTAGATTTTATTAACAAAATTGGAAATATCGGTGGGATTATCGGTATTGGATGGGCCGCTTGGGGAGCCTGGGACTTAGCAGTAGGAATCAAACGTGAATTAGATGACAAGAAGGATAAAGGAATCCAAAGTTTGATCCTAGGTGCACTTCTTGGTGCCGTCCTAAAAGCACTCTTTACCGCTTTGGCAACAGGTCTTCAAACTCTTGGCTAGTATGAGGAAGAAAAAGGAGGTGGTTTTATGAACCAATCCACACTTGATCAACTAACCATGAGTCTGAAAGACTATAATGCGACAGCTTATGAATTGATGGAAACTATTTCGGGTTCGATGGAGAAGGTAGCCATTTTGCTTCTTCTCCTTTTTATGGGGATCAACCTCATGAACTGGCACCAGCATTTTAAAAGCAATGGTGGGGAGTTATCTTTTCAGCTTTGGATTGAAGAAATCCTCAAGTATGCCATTGCCCTTTTTTTAATCCTCTATGTGGATGCGATTTTTGATGCCTTATCTTGGTTATTCAATGTTGTGATTAAGTCAGTGTCTAGTGCAAGTATTAGTCCATATGAAACAGAGATGCCAGATTTAAAAGGAGTCAATGCTATAGCTAAAGCTATGCTTCAATTCATTTATTGGATTGTCGATTTTGTCGGTCAGATATCGACTAAGTTGTTGATCTTGTTGCGCTCTTTTACACTTTACACGTATAAGGGAATCGCTAAAATTATTGTCGCTTGTTACATGGTAGATAGCTTGCGCCCAATCTGCTTCGGATTCTTTAAGCTCTATATTGCAGCTGTCCTTCAGGGATTGATTTTAGTGGTTGTGATCATGCTGTACCCAGCCATTGTAACTAACGATCTCCTGACAGTTGAGAAAACTGGAGCTTGGACGAGTGCCTTAGTTGCCATTGCAAAGGGAATTATTTACATTGTCATGCTCTTTGGTAGCCAACGCATGGCCAAGAATATCGTGCAGGTGAACTAGGAGGAACAATGTTTAAAAAGCACTCACAGAAAAATCAGCAAGTGCTAGGAAATATATGGAGAGTTATTTTAAAAACAGTAGTCTGGGGGCTACTGTTTTTACTTAGGGCTTTCTTTTTCTATTACTTGTGCCGTAGAGCTCTACAGCCACATTGGCTGGCTATCGTAAGTGGTATTATTTTGGCATGTGGGAGCGAATTTATTTTCTTTAAAAAAAGATAACTGGAAGAAAGGAACAGAATGACACGTTTAGGTAGTGAATTTTTAAAGGCTTTAGATAGCTACGAAAGGCCAGTTATAGGGTATATGACACTGAGACAGTTAGTGCTACTATTTGGTATCGCATTGACAGTAGTTGTCACTACCATCCTCTATTGGCTGAAGGCACCTGATACTATTCTTTATGGCGTTGATATTTTGTTATTAGCGCCTTTTGTTATTTTCGGGTGTTATTTTGATGAAAAAATTAAAGATAATATCCGTTTCTTGTTGACCAAGCAGGAACGATCTTATCAGACAGATTATGACAGAAAGGAATATACAAGAAATGAATTTATTCGGCCGAAAGAAAACCCCGAAACTCTCTAAGGAGGAACGGGAACGGGCCAAACGTCTGAGACGTACCATGACGGCCTCTACACAGAACAGCCTTAATTATCAATGGCTGACACCTGATGGACTTATGAAAATTACAAATGATCAATTTTCAAAGACCTACCGACTAGGTGATACAAGCTATATTACTGCAACAGATGATGAGCGAATTGATATCATTGAAACAAATGCTGATATTTTTAATTCGCTGGACATTGATAATGATATGCAGCTATTGATTCTGAATCGTAGGGTAGAAAGCAATAGCTTATCTTCTATCCGCTATGATTTGGTTGGAGATGGATATGACGATTATCGTAAAGAATACAATGCGATGATCAAGGATCGTTTTTCACAGGAACAAAATACCTTTAAGGTAGAAAAATATCTGACAATCACTACCCAAACAGATCAGGATCATCAAGCTAGAAGAATCCTCGATGATACAGCTAGCGTTATTGAAAGTCAGTATAGTGGCTTAGGAATCTCCTTTAAGGAATTAGAGGGATTAGATCGCCTTCTTATCTTCCGAAAACTCTTGAGACGAGAAGGCTTTATTGATTTTAACTATGAAGACATTGCTATTTCTGGACTATCAACCAGGGACTTTGTAGCTCCAAACTATCTGAAGTTTGAAAAAGATTATATGAAAATTGATGATTGTTTCGCAAGGGTGATGTATGTTAGACAATATCCTACCTTCTTGAATGACAAACTGATTAAGAATATCCTGGATACAGGAATTGAACTTGCTATCAGCCTACATGCGAAACCCTATGATACTGCAGATGCCTTGAAGAAAATCAAGACAGTTAAGTCAAGTGTACGCAGGGAAATGATCAAAAGTCAGAAGGCTGCAGCCAAAGAAGGCTATGGAAGTGACTTAGCCGTTGGTGGGAAGGCTGTGGAGACATCACGTGAAACAGAGAAATGGACTGAGGAACTCCAGGACAATGACCAAAAAATGTTTTCAGGTGTGATGACGATTTTCTTTATGGCTGATAGTCTAGAAGAGTTGAATATCTACACAGAGCAGGTTCAACGATCTGTCCGTAAAAACACAGTAGAACTGGATAAGTGTTACTTATATCAGGAAGAATCCTTGAATACGATTCTACCGATTGGGATTCCATTTATCAACGTGAAACGCCGTTTTATGAGAGATATGACTACCAGTAACTTGGCCACACAGGTTCCATTTACCAACGTAGATCTTCGATCTAGCAGTCCACGTGCAATCTATTATGGCCAGAATCAGCTATCTAAGAATGCTATCACAGTTGACCGTAAGAAAGATTTGAATACAGGTTCAGGTTGTATCTTTGGGACTTCAGGTTCAGGAAAATCTGTTCTTGCTAAAGGTGGAGAGATAATTCCTACAACTCTACGTTACCCTGAAGATAATATTATTATCGTCGATCCTGAAGATGAGTACACGGGTATTGGCCGAGAATTGGGTGCAGAAATTATCACAATCGCTCCTGGATCGCAACATCACTTTAACTTGTTGGATCTCCCTGATAAGGATAAACTGCAGGCAGAAGATAGTGACCCGATTGGCCAAAAATCAAACCTTTTATCAACCTTGTTTGAAAATATATTCTCTGAGGTATCAGACGATGAATTTGCGATGATTGACCGTGTAACGAGAAAGACCTATGAGGAATTTGAAAACCCAACCTTTAAGGATTGGCAAGCAGTTTTGGAACGTCAACCTGAAGCCGTTGCTAAGGATCTAGCACTGAAGGCAGAACCTTATACTATTGGTTCAAATGATATCTTTGCACACCCTACCAACGTCAATATGAATAGCCGCTTTATTATCTTTAATCTCAAGCAGTTGAGTGGTAAACTGAAGCCATTTGCCCTCCTGGTGATTCAGGATTTCATCTGGAACCAGGTAGTCAATAATCAAGGAAAAGCTATTACATGGTTGTACTTTGATGAGTTGCAGCTATACTTCAAAAATAAACTGCAAGCAACCTTCTTTACAGAGCTATACTCACGTATTCGTAAGTACGGAGCTATTCCAACAGGGATTACCCAGAACCCAGAGACTGTTTTATCTACAGAGGAAGGTAGAAAGCTGGTCGCAAACTGTGAGTTTCTAGCCCTCCTGAAGCTGAAGCGGACAGACCTGGAAGCCCTGGAGCAGGTTATCCCTCTTACACCTTCACTAGAGCGATTTGTCTTGCGGCCAAAAGCGAAAGGTACTGGTTTGATCGTGGCTGGGGATACGATTGTCCCATTTGAAAATCCTATCCCTAAAGATACCAAGCTGTATCAATTGGTTGCGACAGATAGTTAAAAAATAGAAAGAGAGGTGATTTCTTTTGTTTGAAAGTGATCCCAAACAATTAAAACAGGAGCGTAAGAGGAGAATCAAAGAGGGATCATCCCTTAATAATAAAAAAGCTCCTAAAGAAGCACGTTTAGACTCAAAAGTTGCATTTAAAGAAGCTAAGAAGAATTATCGCTTAGCGAACAAAAATTATAAACTACATAAAGGACCTCAAGCAACAGCTAGAGGTCTTTTCTTTAAGCAACAACGTGATCGAGCAAAGTTGGAAAAACAAATTGCAACAACGCTCTATAAACGAGCTAAAAAGGCAGATGATAGTTATATTCCCAATCGTATAAAGAGACGAACAAAACAAAGTGCCAAAATGAAGCTGAGGCATGATGTTGAGAAGACAATCAGAGATAATGATATTCTTGGAGATTGGGTTCAAGCTAGACAAAATATTCGGCAGTTCAAGTACCAGGTAAATGCCTCTAAAAGAGCTGCAAAAGTTGCAGGAAAGCTATCTAAGTATACTATTAAGCATAGTTATGGTCAGCTTAATAAAAGCTATAATTTTATCAGAGGGCGAGGGTATACTCGAACACCTAAAGAGTTCTCCTGGGAAGGAAAACTCAGCAAAAAAATGAAACATGCCAAAAAGCGACTTGCACGTTCAAAATTTGGGAAGGTGTCAAGAGGGACAGGAAAGGTTTTGAAGGTTGCGACAAAGCCCCTGCGTTCCATCTTATCCAATCCTTTAGCTGTCAAGTCCTATTTCTTAATGTTCCTCATCTTTGCTGTTATAGGGGTATTTATGGCAGTGTTTGGAGGCAGTGGTCCCGTTCAACAAAATGAATTTGACCTTAATAAATCCTGGCTTCAGATCAGTAAACGTGATAGAGAGAAGTCAAATGATAAGGTTGACTATTGGACCAACATCGATGATATGCTCTTTTTCATGAACTTTCGCTACGGTAGTGAGTGGAAACCAGAGAGTTCCTGGAAAGATGGGACAGGTGGAGAATGGGCTGGGACATTAGGTTTTAATCACTATTCTGATGCCTTGAATGACCTTTGGAATCATTTGAATGATGATCCACATAATTTGAAGAAGATGGCTGATTTATATGGTTCGTCTTCAAAATTAAAATGGGCCAAATTGAGTGACAGTGAACTAGAAGAGTATAAAGAGCTAGAGGATTTGACTAAAGAAGTTGGTCGATACCCCTCTTATCAAGAACTAGCTAATCCTTTTTACCAGGAGGACGATCCTTCTTATCAAGCCCCTTTAGTTATCCTGAAGCGATTTGGTTATACCTCTAAGAGTGAAATTTATGAAAAAACACAACTAAAAGCTTCAACGGGACAGGCCATAAGGGCTCCTATAGCAGGTAAAGTAAGTGTGACAGATGATACTACTGTATCCATCAAAACAGATAAAGCCATCTTTACTTATGAAGAGGTAGGAAATATCCGTGTTTCTGACGGTGATCAGGTCAAAGCTGGAGATGAGGTTGGGAAGGTAACGGCAAATGGTTACCAGGTCATTCAGTATCAAAAATTGGAGGAAAAAGAGACAAAGGATAAGAAAGAAAAGTGGACATCAGTCAATCCAGGCTTTTACTTTCAATCTGTCACGTACAATCAGACAACCTCAGTCATTACTACACTTGATGGCGATTTAGGACAAAAATCACGAGCGATAAAAGACTTCCTGAAGCAAAAGGTACCAGGGCTGACAGATAATGGTTTGGCAGCCATGCTTGGAAACTTTGCAACAGAAAGTAATATCAATCCTAAACGTGCTGAAGGAGATTATCTTAGTCCACCAGTAGGGGCTGATTCTTCTTCCTGGGATGATGAGTCCTGGTTAGCTATAGGAGGACCCGCTATTTATAACGGAAGATACCCAAATATTCTTCGTCGAGGTTTAGGACTAGGTCAGTGGACAGATACAGCGGATGGTTCCACTAGGCACACTCTATTATTGAATTATGCAAAATCCAAAGATAAAAAGTGGTACGATTTAGAACTGCAGTTAGATTTTATGTTAGAGGGAGATACTCCTTACTATATCACTGAATTGACATCAATTCTAACCAGCACAGAAGATGTGGAGACACTTACAGAGCGTTTCTTGGTTAACTGGGAAGGGAATTCTGGAGACAAGGTTCTAGAGCGCCAAAATAATGCTAAGCAGATCCACGCTTTTCTCACTCAACAAGTTCGAGGAGGTGGAGCGTTAGCTTCTTCCTGGAATTTCCCTGCAGAGTATCAGTCAAAAGTGGAACACCCTCCAACACAGGCTTCTATGACGACACAACAAGGAAGCGGCTACCCAGTTGGTCAATGTACTTGGTATGCGTATAACCGTTTAGTCGAACTAGGAACGATTACGGACTTATCTGGATCTTATGGTTACCTTGGAAATGGTCAGGATTGGGTAACAAGCCTAGTCGCAAAAGGATGG
>CABPWC010000032.1 GCA_902461025.1 uncultured Streptococcus sp. | reverse complement strand
ATATGGAACAAGAGCATCATGATAAATCCAGTTGAGATGTAGGTATAAAATTGATTATTGGATTTTAGGGTAATCTTTAACATGCGATAGATGAGTAGTAGATAGAGTGCAACCACAACAACTGAACCAATAAATCCAAAATCTTCCGCAATTACTGTGAAAATCATGTCACTCTCTCGAACTGGAATGAGAAGATTGGACACATTAAATCCTTGTCCAAAGATACCACCGCTACCGATCGCGATTTGACCCTGTGCCTGTTGATAGGTAGTTGTTTGGGCATAATCAAACGGATTGAGCCAAGCTAGGATACGATTTATCTGATAAGTTGGCATCCCAATCTGATGCATAAAGGCTCGCCCGTCTTTTGTGATAAAGATTGCTAGGAAGCCTGCAATCGCCGATACAACTGCTACAAAAATTGGAATAATAATCTTCCAAGAAACACCAGACAATAAGACAAGTCCTGCAAAGATTGCAACAAAAACCATAGCTGTACCAAGGTCACTTTGCAAGGCTAACAAAACCATAACAGGCATTGTGAATATAATCATCCACAAAATTAATAAAAAATCTAAGCCAACGGTTCGTTCTTTGTCTTTATGTTTCTTGGTAAAGGTTACGATAACGTATGCCAGCATCAAAATATAGGATATCTTCATGAATTCGGAGGGTTGAAAGAGTGTATAACCACCGATTGACACCCAGTTTTTCGCACCAGTTGCAGCTACTAAACTCGGGTTGTAGAAGACCAAAGGCAAAACCATCAAGGCTAGACCGAGTCCATATAAATAAGGTGTGGACTGCCAGAGAAATTTTGTGTTAAAAAACATGACTATGAAGCTAAAAACAATCCCTAGCGATATCCAAGCCAGTTGTTGTCCAAGTATGGGCCAAACATTGTTTGGGTAGTCATGACTAACTGCTATATAAATAGCTACAACTCCAATCACCAACAAACAAAATACTGGTAATATTAAACTATAATCGACCCTAGAGTCGAGAGAACGTTTCATAAAAGGCCTCCTTCATTCTTTCAGGTATTCATTTCATTGTTTATTTAAAAATTCTTGAACTTTTGAGAATACTTGCTCTCGGCTAATGACTCTAACACGATTGCTTCGAGCCAAAGACTTGCTGATTTGCTTACCATAGCGTTTACTTGCCATGCGGCTATCGAGAATCAGAACTGCGGAGCGTTGCCCCACTCGACGCATGGTTCTTCCAATCGCTTGTTTGAGGCGAATAATAGCCATAGGAAGCTGATAATCGTAAAAAGGATTTTTTCCTTCCAAACGAAGTTCTTGGTTCATCTTTTTAGTAAAGGGATCTTCTGGATTTTGAAAAGGTAATCGAGTCACCACTTCAATCACTCGAGGATGTCTTGAAAAATCGACACCTTCCCAAAAACTTCCCGCCCCAAGCAAGAGCTCACGCTCGCCTCTTTCAAAGCGTTTTTTTAACTGGGCAGGTTCACCGTGCTTGTACTGGGCCAGATGGGGAACCCTCAAAGCATCTGAAACTTGCAACAATAAATCTTTTGCAGTAAATAAGACTAGAATGGGTTCTTCAAGCTGGAATAATTCTTCTAGAACTTCTACAATTGCTTGTGCATATTCCTCGGATGAAATTTCTGTCACCAACGGAAAATCATTCACCACCAAGATTTCCTGATTTTCCTGAAACTGTTCGTCCATGCAGTAAAAGGCAGCTTGAAGAAAACCTAACAATTCTGGTAAAGAAACCCTACTACTAATTTCAAGAGTTGCAGAGATTCCTAAAAGTTGACAGGATTCTGGGAAAATCTGAGAAAAGAGCAAACGATGATTGCGACTAGAAGTGATTTCAACCTTCTTACTAGACACATCTGAACTCGATAACCAAAATTCTCCCTCAGATGTAAAAAATCTCTGATAGTCTTTAAATTCTGGTAAATTCAACTCAGAAAAATCTTGGTGGAGCTTGTCAATGCTACTAGCTGGGCACATCTTCCGTTTACCAGATAGAAACTGATCGAGTAGGTAAGAAACTTCAAAACGAATACTTTCTAGCAAGCGTCTTTGAAGCATACCTTCTTCTCTCGATAAAGCTTGGTCTAGTTGATCTAGCAAATCCGTTAACAAATAAGTTTTACGAGAAAGATTTTCCAATGTCAACAAGACTTTCTGGGCTTCATCTAAAATCAAGAGACGCCCTTCTAAAAGACTCGGATCATCTTCAAGTCGGGTAACTAAGTAAGCATGATTGGTCACAAGCAACTTGCAAGAACGAGCCTTTTTCTGACCTCGTTTCCAAAAATCCTCTAGCCAAAAGAGAGAGTTTTTGTGAAGATTACCATCGTGTACCAAGTTCGGTAAGAATTGCTGGTAGCGATATAGCTGACCAATCTCGTCTAAATCTCCTGTATCTGTCTCTGTCAACCAAACTAGAAGTTGCATCTTGAAACGAGTATACAAACGATTGGACTCTTCTTCCTCTAGCGCTGCATGAAAGGCATCTAGCTTCAAGTAATTCTGAGGACCTTTTAGACTATGAATAGAGATATGGAAAATCTCTTCTAGTTTTTTAGCCTCCTCTTGCATCACCTGATTTTGAAGAATTTTAGTCGGAACACTGAGCAGGATTCCCCCTTCATTTTCAAGCGATAGGGCTGGTAGCAGGTAACCATAGGTTTTTCCAATACCTGTTTGGGCCTGAATAAAGGATATGTCTTCACCTTGTAAAAACTCTTGAACCTTTTGGGCAAAGTGTTCTTGTGTGACTCTCTCTTCTAACCCCAACAAGGCAATATTAGTCTGAAAATCTTTAGATAACTTTCTCGGAGAAAGAAGTGGTTTTTCTTTTCTTAAGAATAAACCTTGCACTTCTACCAAATCATGCTCAACTAGGAGCGACTGTCTCTGATAAACTTCTTCAATAACCAGGTAAGATTCATAGACTAAGCTGTCTGATAAACTCAATAAGCACTCCAACAACCCTTTTGGCAGTCCAAACATCTTTTGTCTCATACAAAGAAAGAGTTCTGCTGTTGCTTGGGCATCAGATAGGGCTGAATGGGCTTGCTCTAGAGGAATCCCCAACTCTTGGCAAAGAATGCCGAGATTGTACTTTTCAAGCTGAGGGTAAAATACTTGAGCTAACTCCACTGTATCGATACGAGGCGTGCGCAATTCATAACCCTCAAAAAAGAGGAATTCCGCCAATAAATTAGCATCAAATTGAACATTGTGCGCAACAAAAACACCGTCTTTGACCAGTTCAAAAATCTTTCCAGCCACCTGAGAAAACTCTGGAGCCTTTGCCAAACGTTTATCAGTCAAACCCGTTAGTTCTTTTATATGAGAATCCAAGTGTTCATGAGGGTTGACATCAGTCGCATACTGCTCAACAATCTCACCATCTTCAATGACTACAATTCCCACTTGGATGATTTTTGCCTTACTTCCAGTACTTGTTGCTTCTAAATCTACAACTACGTACCGATCATTTCTAACATTCATCACTAAAAATTATATCAAAATTTGAACCATTTGACACCCATGAACTTCATTTGAAGAGTCAAGTTTCTTGCAAGATTTGAAAGAAAATGATTGAATTGAATTGTAGAAAAGGAGGGATATCATGAACCCATTAGATTTGTTTAATCAAGTAAAAGAACTCATTGAGAACAAAGATTTTTCTGCAGCAAAAACTTTTGTTGAAGAAAACAAGGAGCAACTCGGTGAGTACCTTAGCCAAGCACAAGCTTTGGTCTCAGGATCAGAAGGCCTTGACGGTCTTGTAGATAAGGTTAAAGGCCTCTTCTAATGATCAAAAGACACCTGAAAAAATCAGGTGTCTTTTTGTATTTTCTTCATAAATGCTGGAATCTGTTGACTAATCATGGTCGGCAGAACTACAAAGTTGTCCTCTGCCAGTTCTTGGGCAATTGCTGAATGTAAATAGGTTGCTACCGTCACTCTTTCAAAGAGACTAGCTTGTGGACATTGCCCTGTAAAACCAGCAATCATACCCGCCAAAGTATCACCCATTCCTCCAGTTGCTTGATAGGGGCCACCAACACTCAGCTGATAACAATCAACTTGACCAGCTTGCCAGATTCGAGTCGCAGGACCTTTTTGGACTAAAATCGTCCCTAAAGGAAATATCGTCAAAGCCTCTCCTGTTTCCTCAACTCCTTGAGAAGCCAAATCTAAGCCTGACAAGGCTTGCCATTCCCTTTGATGAGGAGTTAAAACAAGATGGGCTTTGGGAAATTTCATTCCCGTCTTCGCTAATATGGATAGGGCTCCTCCATCCAGTATCAGGGTCTGGCTTTGCCCTAAATGATGAAAGACTGTTTGGAGAAGCTCTTCTCCACGCTCATCATCCACTAATCCAGGTCCAACCAAGACAACACTTGCTTTCTCCAACTGTTGCAACAGTAATTGCTTATCATCAAGGTCAAAAGCCATGGCCTCCGGCAGGTGGCTATGGAGAGCTGGAATATTCTCCTTGTCTGTTGCTACTGTCACCAAGCCTGCGCCACTTCTAACAGAAGCTAAAGCAGCCATAATAATCGCTCCCCTATAGGGATAAGTTCCTCCGATCAAGAGAAGGCGACCGTAGTCTCCCTTATGACTAGAACGAGGACGCTCGATGATCACTTTCTTTAGTAGAGCTTGATCAATCTCTTTCATAAGCTACTCCTTCGACTTATCCTTACCATATAGCACTTGATTAACCTTAGTATTCCAAGCCTGTAACCCTTCTCCCTCATAGTCTAGGTACAGCACTCTATCTTGTAATTGACTGGGAATCAAACCTTCAAAACAAGCCTTATCTTTTGAAGGAATAACACACAAATAAAGAAAGGTATTCAAATCTAAACTATCTCTTACCTTCGCAACGTGATAGCCGTCAAATATATAACCTGGTGCTTGAATTAATTCTTCATACAGGAAATGAAAACTAACTCCAGGAATGAACTTTTCTTGCAATTCCTCCTCAGAAGGTGCCCGTCCTAACAAACGCTCCATAGCGAGTCGGTAACCCGAAGTCGTATTAGACCATCCAAACATGATGTAGTCAAAATAGTCTGCTGGATCAGAGGCTGCATTACGACTATCTGAAACTAGCTCAGCCCCACTTTTACCAAATACTTTAACCGCTGACATGAGTTTTCCAGTCTGAAAAATAGTCTGAGCCACCTCAACTGTACAAGTATGACTACAATAATCTGAAGTAACCAACTTCCTCTGAATATCATAGGTAGAAGCTACAAGGGGATGATTTGGTCTGTATGGAGGAAAATAGCTATGCTTTTTCAAGTAATCATGAATTTGTATATTTAATTCATGATTCTCACATTCCACAATGGTCTGACGATGATGGTCCTGTTCATAAGCAATAAACTTTGCCAGCTTCTCCAATTCCCATGATTGAATCTGAGGATAGTTTTCAAGAGCAAATTGATAGATTCCATCCCACTGGAGACTATAATCCGCATTACAAACTTTTACAATCATGATCCTTCTCCTCACATTCTCTTACTTTCATTATACACCTCACTGCCCAATTAATAAAGAGAGTGGGACAGAAATCGGTAATTCGTTAGAATTCGATTTCGTCGTCTCACCTCCGCACAGTTGAGTAGGGCTGTAAAAACTGATGAAATCAGCGTAGTAGAGCTCACTCAATCACTGCGACTTGCTCGACAATCCATAGACAATTGAGAGGCTAGGACTTTTGTCCCAGCCTCTTCTTTTATAATGATCAACCTTTTGAGAATAGTAAGTTATGAATCATTATTCTTCCTTACGTTTCCCATTTAGGAATGCTGCTGATAAGGCTAGACTGAGACCTGCTAAGAAAATAGCTGTATCAGATTGACTTTCCCCAGTTTCCGGAAGTCTTGCTGAATCTGCTTTTTCTGAAGCATTTCCAAGGGCTTGTGAATCCTGAGTTTGCTCAGCAGGAGCTAGAGTTTCTGAAGGCTTGTCAGATAAAGCTCGAACATCTGCAACTGGTTTGTCAATTGTTGGAGCCTCTTGGTCGCCTGCGGTTCCTAGAGGTCCTGTGTATTCTGGGAGCTCGTTCTTATCTGCTTTCACAGCATTGACTCCGCCCTTGAATTCAGGCACTTCATTTTTAGCAGCTTCAACCCAATTAGCTCCGCCCTTGAACTCTGGAACTTCATTTGTAGCAGCTTCGACCCAATTAGCTCCGCCCTTGAACTCTGGAACTTCAACAATTGGGGCTGCTTGGTCGCCTGCGGTACCAATAGAATCGCTATATTCTGGAACTTCTACTACTGGTGCCGGCTCCTCACCTACAGTTCCAATAGGGTCCGTGTACTCTGGAACTTCAAGAACTGGGGCTGGCTCATCACCCTTGCTACTTGTAGCAATTGCTTTCACTCCTACTTCAACAATTTGATCTTTTGCATCTCTTGTTTCAGTGTGGACAACCTTACGACTTGTTCCTAATACTTCGACGTAGTCTACCTTTTCTCCATTTTGACCTTCTGAGACGATACGACGTTCATCTTTAGCTAAGTCACTATTCTCACGAATAATTTCCTTGAATGGAATGATAGCTTTCTCAACTTCTAGACTTGGACGGTCTAGAACAAGAGCTTGATCATCCACTGCATGACTAGCTTCTGAACCAGCTTCAAAGTGAAGGCGATATTCTTTCACAAAACTACCATCTTTAGCAAGGAGTCGAACAAGTGTTGGAAGATTGTCTTGATTTGACTCAATGACAGTTGCTACACCATGACCACTTGTTTGGACTGTCACTTGTGGTTTCGCTCCATTAGCGGTTAAACGATATTCTGAAACAGCAGGGTCAAAGTTTTCCAATGCTTTTCCAGCAACTGAAATAGTCACTGCAGGTGTTTCTGAATCACTTGCTTTGGCTGGAGAATAGGCACTAAACTCGACCATTGCAAGACCATTGGTTGTTGATTTGCGAGTCATACGTGCGCGAATAGCAGATGTCTGAATCGGATCAAAGGTAAATTCGATTGGCTTACCAGCCACGATTGCTCCAGATGCTTTATAAGGAATTTCTTCCCAATTTTCTGCCTTGTTAAACGGATGATCCGCATTTTCCTCATAACGTGAAATGGTGCTTGGTTCAGAATAAGTTGGTCCAACGTATCTTTCGAGTACCATTGTCGCTGGTGCATCTGTTCCACTGTCTTTGAAGAATTGGATTGCTACTTTTCCAACAGACTGAGGTGTAATCTGACCGTTCTTCTTAAAGAGAACTCCCACGGACACTTCTTGATCTTTTGGAGTCCGAGACCAGTTTGTCCAACGATTATCCTCATTAAATCGACCATCGTTGATATAGAAGATTTTATCATTAGAAGCGGCATCGGTATCGTTTGTAGTAGAGGCAAAAGCTTTAGAATCTGTCGCATTATTGCTTGCATTCTCAGAGATGACTTGATTTCCTCTTGCCAGAACGGTTACTTGCATCTTAGTTGTCAAGTCTGTTCCTAGGATATGACCAAGGACTTCAAAGGTGCCTTCTTGGTCTGTCGCATGTTCAGGGACTGCATCCCATTCTACGGCTAGTTTATCTGTTTTCCAATCTGTTTCTGACGGATAGTAAACTGTCACTTCTGTAGGTAATTGAAGCTGATCACCAACACTTAAGGTCATGGCACCATTTTCAGTAGCAACTGGTCGTGTAGATTCTTTTTCACCATCACGGAAGATGCGGTACTCTTTCAAGATGGTTCCGTCTTCTGCCTTCAAAATGAGACGTGTTGCTCCTGTTGGACTTGTAGCAGGAACAATCGTTACTACACCATTGTTGCTAGCTGTTGCAGTAATTTCTTTGCTAGTTTGCGGAATATGGTAGTCTGTCTTAGATGGATTGAAATGTTCCAATTTCTGACCGTCTACTGTAATAGAAATCTCTGAACTTGAAGCCGCTGGAACCTTATTTCCTAAGATGGTGATTTCGGTCAAACCGACACCAGACGTTCCATCCGCCTTCTTCATGCGAATACGAACAGCATAGGTCTCAACCTTATCAAATGTAAAGTGGTTGGTTTGGCTTGCGGATAATTGTCCTGGAGCTTTGAGATGTTCAACTTCTTTCCAGTTAGTAGCGTTGTTAAATGGATGCTTGGTATCTCCTTGAGCATGATTGACATCTGTTGGCAGATCTGGAATTTCTTGACCAACGTAGTATTCAATGACATATTCTTTTGGAAGTCCGATTGCACCATCTGTATAGAAATCAACTGATAGATTATCGACAAATCGTTTTGTCAAATCACCTGAGTTACCAAACAAGATAGATGCCCAATCGTTATCTGTATTTGTTTGCCATGTAGTCCATCTATTTTTGACATCTGTATTGGCTCTTGAAACGGTCAAATCGTTCAGGGTATTTGCCGAATCATCTCCACCAGTATTGGACACGATAGCCGCTGGCAATTGGGAACCTGTCCATTGTTTCGAGATGTTATTTCCTGCAATAACCTGACTAGACACTCGAACATGAGCCTTAGTAGTCAAGCGACTACCAACCAATTGGCCCTTGATTTCAAAGATGCCTTCAGTTTGACTAAAGTTAGCTGGTACCTTGTCCCAAACGACATCTTTATAGACAGTTGTACCGTTAGAATGGTAGGCACGAACGTTAGCTGGCAATTGAACTGTTTCACCCTTAGGAAGAGTGAGGCTGATTTCTTCAGCAACCTGCAAACCTTCAACAGTCACATTGGCAATAGCTTCAATATCTGTACCTTCTACATGACCTTTTAAGGTAAAGCTATGATAGCTAGCCAGTTCTTTTTCATCTACCTTATCCCAAGTTACAGTTACCTTACGAGGCAAACCTTTGTCAAATTCTGCTCCAATTTGATCAGGCAAATTCGGTTGCTGATTGATATCTGTAGAGATAGTCACTGGATGAAGCTTGACAATTTTCTTGTCTACTTTATTTTCTTTAATGACCAGCTCTGTTGCTACAGATTGAGTCTTATCAGTTTGATTATCAATACGAGGAGTGAGGGTTACATGTCCTTTCGTGTAAAGAAGCAAGTTCTGACCATTTACCTCTAGATGACCACCATCAGCTGATTTAGCTTCCAAATGGATATCTGATGATGAAAATTCAGTCTGTGACCCATCTTCGTAATGTCCAATCACATGATAAGGAAGGGCTTGATCTTCTGTCGCCGTTTCTTTTCCTTCAACGCTTACTTCTAAGCGTGTCAAGGCAGGAGCTTCCTTCACGAATTGAATCAAGTAAGTTTGAACTAAATCACCCTTCTGGTCACTCAAGAATACAGAGGCCTGATAATCATTAGCCGCTGAAGCTTGTTGAACTGTTACCTGATAGCCACTTGTCTGTGCTCCGACACTTGGGATTTTAGCAGTATAAGGAAGGGATACTCGGTAGTAAGTCTTTCCAGGCTCAAAGTTTTCAAGCGTCTTATCTCCAACCGTGAGACCTGTGACAGTACTTTCTGTCACTTTGTCACTTGCAATAAAGGTCGCTGTCACCTCGTAGTCATTACCTACTAATTTACCAGTTGCTTCCGTACGTCCACCTTCCTTGGTCAAGGCAGAAGGATCTTTCAAGGTCCAAGAAACGACATCTGCATCAACTAAGTTTCCATCTGACAAAACAGCCGTAACTGTCTTGTCCAAATCTTGCACAGCTGTACCAACAGGAACAGTTGCTACCTTAGGCAACCACTTATCAAGGGCAATGACCTTGACAAGGGCCTCAGCCTTAGCTTCGATTCCTTCCACACTACCTAGGACTTTTTTCACACCAGCACTTGCACGAAGATTGTCTGGGATATCCCAAGTCACGGCTTTTTCTTCAACACTACCGTCGCTATAAATAGCTGTCACTGTATCTGGTAGTTTAGGATTTTCGCTGACATCAGTTCTTGCCTTAACAGGGGCAAAAGCGACAAAGTGACGGTTTTCTTTTTTACCGGAAACAGTTGTGACTGTCGCTTGATCAGAAGCTAAACCTACAGAATCGGCATACAGGGTAAATTTACCTTCTTTTTCAGTGGATTTAACAATGACAACCCCTTTACCATTGAAGGCTTTTCTTTGCCATGTGCCATCTTTCTGAGCTTTGTAGCGTTCACGGCTAGCTTGTTCTCCGTTATCCACACCAACGATTTGTCCTTGGCCATGAAGATTGAAATGAACAAGATTATTGGCAGTTGGAACGACATTGCCATCTTCATCAACGATTTCATAATGGATATATGATAAATCTTTTCCGTCTGCAGTGATGACATGTTCTTCCTTGGTGAGTCGAACTCTAGCTGGCTCTCCAGCGGTTGTCACACTATCACGCGCGATCTCTTTGCCATTTTCATCGCGAGCAATAGCCGTTAAAGTACCTGGTTTATAGTCAACCAACCACTCAAGATACAATTCACTTGGTTTAGCTCCCTCGTGATAAGGGCGCCCATCTGCAGTTGTTTTCTTAACAAATTCCTTCTTACCGAGAGATTTGTTGTTCAGAAGTAATTCTACGCTAGCAGCATTTGAGAAGGTCCGAACTGGAACCTTGCCATTGATGAGCATATTGCGTTCCTTGAGCGTTTCATCTGTCCAATTCCAGTGAGGCATGATACGAACAGTTGGTTTTTCTTTGGCACTATACCATTCACTACGGTAGAGATAGAAATCATTCTTAGGCAAGCCTGCCGTATCAATGATACCAAAGTAAGAGCTTTTCACTGGTGTATTATCTTGGTTATGCCAAGGTGTAGGCTCACCGATATAGTCGAAACCAGTCCAGATGAACTGACCTGCATAGCCAGCACGATCACGGTCAAAGGTCCAAGATTCAGTAGCTGTTCTACCCCAGGCTACACGGTCATTACCATAGTCTGACTGTTCATAATGACGATTTGGACGATTGTCGTGCCAGAGTAAATGAGCAGGATCAAAATAAGAATCTCGAGTTCGAGTCGCTGAAGAAGTTTCAGAACCGTAAATCAACCAGTCTGGATGCGCTTTACGAACAGCATCATAATTCCGTTCACCATAGTTCATACCGACAGCATCCATAATTGCTGCCAATTTCAAGAATTCTCCAGTAGACCTATTACTAAATTTGTTCTCACCCATGGTCACATAGCGCTCTGTATCGATAGCTTTGATGACAGCTTTCAAGCGCTTAGCTGTTTCTAGAGAGCGCTCACCACCATCTGCTTCATCCACTTCATTCCCGAGTGACCACATGATGATTGAAGGATTGTTTTTATCTCGTTCGACCATGGTTCTGAGGTCAAAATCAGACCACTTTTCACCCTTCTTGGCTTCTGGGTGAGTCGCATCTTGGTCAAAGAAACGTCCATAGTCATACGTTTTCTTGCCACGATACCAAGTATCAAAGGCTTCTTCTTGCACCAAAAGTCCTAGATTTGCAGCAGCATCAAGCAACTGTGGACTTGCTGGGTTGTGGGTTGTACGGATAGAGTTAACTCCCATATCCTTCAAGAGTTTTAATTTACGATAGGTTGCCTTATAGTTTTCTTCTGCCCCCAAGGCACCGTTATCATGGTGGATACTAACTCCATGGAATTTCATTCTCTCACCATTAAGAGAGAAGCCTTCTTTGGCTGTCCAGTTGAAATAACGATAACCAAAAGTATCTTCTGTCACATCAACAAGCTGACCTTCATTATAAACCTTGGTTTTCAGAACATAGAGCTGAGGATGGTAGCTTTTGGTTGTCCAGAGAGTAGGCTTATTAACCAAAATCGTTTGCTTAAAGTCAGCTGTCTCATTTCCTGCTAGACTCTTAGTTACAGAACGAACCAAATCTGAAACAACCTTACCTTCCTTAGTAAAAATCTGTTGCTCTACAAATACCTTGGCTAAAGTCTTGGCAGTATTTTTAATCTTGCTTTGGATTTGTGTTTCAACATTGCCATCTTTTTGTTCAGCCAATTTTGGAGTTGTAATATGATTTCCATTTTCAGCCACTTGTACCTTGTCACGATAGCTCAGAGTCACATCGCGATAGATACCACTTCCTGAGTACCAACGACTACTTGGTTGCTTATTTGTAACTTGGACAGCAATGGTATTTTCACTGCCATCTTTATTTAAAAATTCAGTAATATCATATGAAAAATGGTTGTAACCACTTGGATAATGACCTACAAATTGACCATTGACATAGACCTTAGAGTCCATGTAAACTCCATCAAAATTAATACGAACGTCTTTGCCCTTGGCAGCTTCGTCTACAGTAAAGGTCTTACGATACCAGGCAGTACCCCCGTTTAATTGACCACCTTCGTTTCGAGCAGGAGATTTGTGATCAAAATCAAAATAGATACTCCAGTCATGAGGAAGGTTCAACTTAGACCAGTCATGAACATCCACGTCTTTCTTAGAAAAATCACCCTGAGAATTTAATTTAAAATACCAATCTTTGTTAAAATTTTGTTTTCTTTCTTGTAACAGTTGGTCTTCTTTTTCTTTCTCTTTGGTAACTTGAGGTAAGTCTGTTGCAGAAGTATTTTCTTCCTTAACCTTATCACTTGTTACTGGTTTATTCTGATTAGCTTCAGCAGTATGTTCTTCCAAAACAGCTGGCTTTTCAGTACTCACTTCTGCCACTGTAGGTTCTTTCTCATCCACTTTGGCAGCAGGTTTTTCAGTTTTATCTACCTTAGGACTAACTACTTCTGCTTCCTTTTCTTCCTTAGGACTTGTTGCCTCGGTCACTTTTTCTTCAGTTACTGGTTTTGCTGGTTGATCCGTATTCTTTTCTTCTTTTTCAGTAGGGGAATCTTGTGAGCCATTTTGCTCAGCTTTTGCAATGGCCGCAGCAAGATCATCTGGTAACTTATCTAAAGGTTGAACTTGATGAATGGCTTCTTCGCCGGAACTAGCTGTTTCAGTTTCTGCAGCTTGCGCCACCTGAAGACCAAATATACTAGCTCCAATCATAACCGAAGCCGCACCAATTGCAAACTTACGAATACTAAAATGACACCGTTTTTCAAAAAATCTCTTATCCATTATGGTTCCTTTCTAAACTTTAGTAAGCGATTACATTTCTCCTCAAAAAATAAACCTCCCTCTAGACGCTTACTTATTTTTGCATATACATATTGATGCTTTTAATATATCAAAATAGTAGAAGTTTTTCAATAATTTGTAGAAGTTTTACTGGAATTTTAGTAGAAATAGAGCAAGAAAAAAACAAGTCCATTAGAACTTGCTTTTAAAAAATTCATTAATGATTGTAGTAGAGATTAGTCTCTATCCAGCGTTCTTAAAGCAGCCTGATAAGTCTGCTCCATCAGCATGGTAATGGTCATTGGCCCAACTCCACCAGGTACAGGGGTGATATGACTAACAATTGGTGCAACAGCATCGTAATCAACATCTCCACAGAGTTTGCCATTTTCATCTCGGTTCATCCCCACATCAATAACAACTGCCCCAGGTTTGACAAAATCAGCAGTCACGAACTTAGCACGACCGATTGCTACTACAAGAATGTCGGCTTTAGAAGCTACTTGGGCTAGATTGTGGGTGCGAGAGTGGGTCAAGGTTACAGTTGCATTTTTAGCCAACAGCAACTGAGCCATGGGTTTCCCGACAATATTGGAACGACCAATTACGACCGCATTTTTACCTTCTAAGTCAATCCCATATTCATGAAACATTTCCATAATTCCTGCAGGTGTTGAAGGAATCATAACTGGGTGACCAGACCAGAGGCGTCCCATGTTGAGAGGATGGAAACCATCCACATCCTTTTCAGGGTCAATAGCTAGTAAAACAGCTTCTTCATCGATGTGTTTTGGTAATGGAAGCTGAACCAAAATCCCATGCCAAGCTGGATCTTGATTGTATTTGGCAATCAAATCCAACAATTCTTCTTGGGTAATGGTCTCAGGTACACGAACGACTTCACTTCGGAAACCTGCAGCAATAGCTGAACGTTCCTTGTTGCGAACGTAAACTTGGCTGGCTGGATTTTCTCCGACTAAAATGACAACTAAGCCAGGCACCAAGCCTGTCTCTTCTTTTAGTTTAGCCGTTTTTTCAGCCAATTGACCCTGTAACTTAGCTGCCAAGGCCTTCCCATCAATTATCTGTGTCATGTATTTTCTCTTTTCTAACAAATATTCTCTATTATAACAAAAAATCCTTCTGCATTCTAACACTTCTTACCTAAGATACCCTATAGTCTGAAACTATAAGAAAAAGCCCACTTGGAGCTTTTTATGATATTCTTACAAAACCTTACTCAAGAAATCCTTGGTTCTTTGTTCTTGGGTTTGTTCAAAGACTTGCTCTGGTGTTCCGTCTTCAACAACAACACCGTCAGCCATGAAGATCACACGATCTGCCACCTCACGAGCAAAGCCCATTTCATGCGTTACGATAACCATGGTCATTCCTGACTGAGCAAGTTCTTGCATAACTGCTAGTACTTCCCCTACCATTTCTGGGTCTAGAGCAGAAGTCGGTTCATCAAAGAGTAGGACATCTGGTTCCATAGCAAGACCACGGGCGATAGCGATCCGCTGTTGTTGCCCGCCCGACAAGCTTTGCGGATAGGCATTTGCCTTATCTGGCAAACCAACCTTTTCCAAGAGCTCATGCGCTCTTTTCTCAGCCACTTCCTTACTTTCTCCCTTAGTCTTAATCGGAGACAGTGTGATATTTTCCTTCACTGTCATATTTGGAAAGAGATTGAATTGTTGGAAAACCATTCCCATCTTTTCACGCATGGCAAAGAGGT
>CABPWC010000031.1 GCA_902461025.1 uncultured Streptococcus sp. | reverse complement strand
GTTGTGACTTCCCTAATGCTGACTATGCGAAAATCGCTGAAGCGCAAGGTGCTGTAGGATTTACAGTTGACCGTATCGAAGACATCGATGCAGTTGTTGCAGAAGCTGTTAAATTGAACAAAGAAGGAAAAACTGTTGTTATCGATGCTCACATCACTCCACATCGTCCACTTCCAGTAGAAGTACTTGAGTTGGATCCAAAACAACACTCAGAAGAAGCAATCAAAGCCTTCAAGGAAAAATACGAAGCTGAAGAGCTTGTACCATTCCGCCTCTTCTTGGAAGAAGAAGGATTGCAATCACGCGCAATCAAATAATTCCTCTCGTCGAAAATCAAATGTAAATTTTGTAGATTTTATGCATTGATTTTCTTAGAGAGAAACTTAAAAGATCGGAGCAATCCGGTCTTTTTATGGAGATAGTAAATGAATTTAAATCAAATAGATATCATCGTTTCAAATGTTCCCCAAGTCTGTGCTGACTTGGAGCATATCTTGGATAAAAAGGCAGATTATGCTGATGATAGTTTTTCTCAGTTCACGATTGGCAGTCATTGTCTCATGTTATCCCAAAATCATTTGATTCCTTTGGAAAATTTTCAGTCAGGAATCATTCTACACATTGAGGTTGAGGATGTCGACCAGAACCAAAAGCGGTTAAAAGAGATTGGTGTCGAGATTTTACACGGTCCTTGTGAAACGGATTGGGGAACAGAATCCCTGTTAGTTGAAGGCCCTGCTGGTCTAGTCATTGATTTTTATCGTATGAAATAGGATGCTTAGTCATTTGAAGTTAACCATAATTATTCTTAAAACAGAATATGAGAATATGAATTATTAAAAGATTGGAGTCATCCGGTCTTTTTCTTTTATGTCTTTTCTGTTAAAATAGATTCAATAGGATATTTTAAGGAGAAAAAGATGCCAACAACTTTCTTTCTATTATTTGGTTTGATGATGTTAGGATTTGCTGCTTTTACCTATTTTATGTTTGACTTTTTTATCTTGAGTAATTATAGAAATTCCAAGGGATGTACGGAAAAAACCGAAGGAGTTATTATTAGATACTCTTATGCTCTTTATAACGGGATAAGCCTCCCTGTGGTTGAGTACACTGTTGATGGGAACCAATACAAGGTTGTCGGGCCGAAATTTCTATCTGCGATTTCAAATACAATCAGTACTCCCTTAGGTTCGATCGTATCTGATGTCAAAATGGATAATTTTGAAGATGGAGAAATTCCTCAGGTTTTAAGATACAAGATTTATAGGAACAGTTTTATTTCCTTGACAAAATCACCATTAATGGAACGATTTCCAATTGGAGGGAAAGTAGCTGTTTACTATGATCCTAAAAAGCCAAAACGTGCCTACGTAGAAAGACCGCTAAAACCAGGACGTTATGCATGGTTGACAAAATGTGCTGTCTATCTCCTTGTTTTTATGATGATTGCCATGGCATTCTTTACGGTGTTTATTCTTCCAAATCTTGTGAACTAATAGTTTTTTGTAGTTTTTTTAAAAGTATGAGATCCATATCGTTACTATTTTTATAAAATCTTCTCCCTACTTTATAATATATGAAAAAGAGTTCAATCAGAACTCTTTTTTTGCTATAATGAAGGGAGAAAAATCAGACAGGAGATCAAGATGTCAGAACCGTTATTTTTAAATTCTGTAATGCAAGAAAAAATCTGGGGAGGCACTAAACTTCGTGATGAGTTTGGCTACGACATCCCAAGTGAAAAGATTGGTGAGTATTGGGCCATCTCAGCTCACCCAAATGGTGTTTCTAAAGTAGCAAATGGCCGTTATGAAGGAACAGACCTCGCTAGTTTGTATGCGGAACACCGAGAGTTGTTTGGCAACCGTCCTGAGCCTGTATTTCCGCTCTTGACTAAAATCTTAGATGCCAATGATTGGCTCAGTGTTCAAGTTCATCCAGGCGATGCTTATGGATTAGAGCATGAAGGCGAACTCGGTAAAACAGAATGCTGGTATATCATTGCAGCAGATGAAGGCTCAGAGATTATCTATGGTCACAATGCTAAGTCTAAAGAAGAACTTCGCCAACAAATCGAAGATAAAAACTGGGATGCCTTGCTGACCAAAGTACCTGTCAAGGCTGGAGATTTCTTCTATGTACCAAGTGGGACCATGCACGCGATTGGAGCAGGTATCTTAATTCTTGAGACGCAACAGTCTAGTGATACAACCTACCGTGTCTATGACTTTGACCGTAAGGATGATAATGGCAACTTGCGTGAGCTTCACCTTGAAAAATCCATTGATGTTTTGAATATTGGTGAGCCTGCTAACAGCCGTCCTGTGACTGTCAAAGCAGATGATTTGCGTTCGACTTTACTAGTCTCAAATGATTTCTTTGCTGTTTACAAGTGGGAAATCACAGGAAAAGTGGACTTTGAGAAGACAGCTGACTATAGCTTGTTGAGCGTTTTGGCTGGTCAAGGGAAACTGACTGTAGATGGAAAAGATTATCCAATCCAAAAAGGTAGCCACTTTATCTTACCAAGTGATGTTGAAGCTTGGACCTTAGAAGGACAAGGTTTGGAATTGATTGTTAGTCATCCATAAAAAGAAAAGACTCGAGGTTGATTCTCAAGTCTTTTTTTAACTTGGAATTCTCCGAATCTGAGGACAATAGGTCAAAGTTTGACAATGGCTTAGACCGATTATCTTCCCCAAATTTAAAAATAGTTAAACTTTTATAAAAAAATCTTGACTCTGACCTAAGGGGAGGGGTTATACTATCCTTGTAAGGAGGAAATCATGTACCAAATAAAAGAAGCTGCGCAGCTTTCAGGTGTCTCTGTCAAGACCCTGCACCACTATGACAAGATAGGACTCTTGGTCCCCTTAAAATCGGAAAACGGCTATCGAACCTATAGTCAAGAGGATTTGGAACGCCTTCAGGTTATTCTGTATTATAAGTATCTTGGCTTTTCTTTAGAAAAAATAGCAGAGCTGTTAAAGGAAGAAAGGAAAGATTTATTGCCACATTTGACTAGGCAGTTGGAGTATCTAACTCGAGAAAGGCAACATCTGGATACCTTGATTTCCACCTTGCAGAAAACCATTCAAGAACAAAAAGGAGAAAGAAAAATGACCATTGAGGAAAAATTCACTGGATTTAGCTATCAAGATCATCAAAAATACCAGCAAGAAGCGGTAGAGAAGTATGGACAAGAAGTCATGGATCAAGCACTAGAGCGACAAAAGGGTCGCGAAGATGAGTCTACGGTCGCCTTTAACCAAGTCTTTCAAACTTTGGCACAAAATCTTCAAGCTGGTTTACCTGCAACAGCAATTGAAAACCAAGAGCAAGCAGCCAAGCTCTTACAAGCCATTCGTACTTATGGATTTGACTGCTCTATTGAAGTCTTCGGATATATCGGTAAAGGATATGTCTACAACCCAGAGTTTAAGGAAAATATTGATAAATTTGGACCTGGAACAGCCCAGTACACATCAGATGTCATTGCTGCTTACGTTCAGATAAATGCAGAATAAATAGGCTAGGAATTTCCTAGCCTATTTATTACTTCAAGTCATAAAGCCAGTCGTCACCATCTTTATAGTAAAAGAACTCACTCAGATCTTCCTCTACAAATACACGAAGCATATCAGACATATCCTCAGTAGCTAGTTTTAATTGAGATAGATTTTCAAAATCCTCCCACCAGACTTTTCCTTCGTCTGAAGATTGTAGCTCACCAGTAAAGTGTTCTGTTTTGTAAAAGAGGACAACATAGCGATAATCTGCATCATCATACCAGTCTTTGATACCACAGAGTTGGGGTTTAGAAATGGTTAGACCAGTTTCTTCTTTCACTTCACGAATGACGGCATCGACAAAGGATTCACCACGTTCAACATGGCCACCAGGAAAAGTAATGCCAGGCCAGTCAGGACTAACTCGGTCTTGAACTAGAACTTTGTCTCCGTTTTTAATCATACACATGTTAACAAATTCGACTGCTTCTCTTCTGTTCATTTTTCACAGCCTTTAATATTTTAATCATAATGCAGACTTCCTGCCACCCAGCCGGTGCAGAGGGCAGAAGTGATGTTAAAGCCACCTGTGTGGGCATTGATATCTAGTACCTCGCCAGCAAAGTGAAGTCCTGGAACCAGTTTGCTTTCCAGAGTTTTAGGATTGATTTCCTTGAGGCTAACGCCACCTTTGGTAACAAAGGATTTAGCCAATGACATCTTTCCAGTCACAGGAATCTTGAGGGACTTGATAGACTGGATAAGTTGGTCTTGTTCTTTTTCAGTTAGCTGTTTGACTTTTTCAGGGTAGCCTTGCACCAAGAATTCTGCCAAGCGTTCTGGCAACAAGGCTTTTAAGGCATTTTTTAAGGATTTTTCACGGTTTTCTTCTAGAAAATTTACTAAGTCGCCTTCAGAAAGTTGTGGCAAGACATCTAAAGATAGGATTTCGCCACCTTTGACAAAGCTTGACATACGCAGAGCAACGGGACCAGATAAACCAAAGTGGGTAAAGAGCAGATCATGAGTAATGACGTGCTTGCCATAACTGAGAGTCACATCGTCTAGGGAAATTCCCTGCAGGGCCTTATGAGGAAAATCTGTCAATAAGGGACTTTCAGCAGCCTCAAGTTCGGTAATGGTGTGTTTGAAATGACGGGCAATCTCGTGGCCAAAACCAGTTGAACCAGTAGAAGGATAGGATTTGCCACCAGTTGTGACGATGAGTTTATCACAAGTAAAGGTCTGGTCTGCGGACTTAAGGACAAACTGGTCGTCTATCTTTTTAACAGAAACAATCTCTGTTTGAGTAGCAATTTGCCCGCCTAGTTCCGTAATTTTCTTCTCCAGAGCCTCGATTATGGTTCGCGATTTATCGCTGGCTGGGAAGACACGTCCGTGGTCTTCAACCTTGAGTTTAACACCATTTTCCGTGAAAAAATTAATGATATCATGGTTATCAAACTGGGAGAAGACACTGTAAAGAAATCGCCCATTTCCAGGGATGCCAGCGAGTAGATCGTCTAGAGTTCCGTTGTTAGTCACGTTACAGCGACCACCGCCAGTTCCAGCTAATTTTTTTCCAAGTTTCCGATTTTTTTCAATGAGAAGGGTTTTCTGCCCGTAAAAGCTACTGGAAATCGTAGCCATCATACCAGCAGGGCCTCCCCCTATAACAATAGTATCAAAATGTTTCATATCTGTATTGTACCATAAAAAAGAGATGGCTAGCCATCTCTTGAATCTAATCAATTAGTTAATTTCATATCCCATGAGGAGCCCGCCTTCTTCCGCATAGAAACTGCAAAGTCCAGAAGTTGGAAGAATCTTAATTTCAGCTTGTGGGTACTTTTCTCGCAAGAGCTCAGAAAGCTGTTGACAGAATTTCTCATTACTGCGGTGAGCCATGACGATACGACCACCAGCGTAGCCTGCTTTAATGATTTCGTCATAAGCAGCTTGAAGGGACTTTTTAGCACCACGAGCTTTTTGGAGGAGTTCTAAGGTTCCGGTTTCACTTGCTTCCCCAACCATACGAATATTGAGGAGTCCGACAACTGTACCAATAAGCTTACTCAATCGACCGTTTTTAACCAAGTTATCCACTTTAGCAAGAACGAACAACAACTTCGTTTTTTCTTGGTAAGTAGTAATCACTTCAACGACTTCTTCAAAAGAAAGTCCTTGGTTGATCAAATCATTGATCTTTTCGACGATTAGGTCAACTTCCCCACCAGCTGATAAGCTATCGATGACATGAATCTGAGTATCAGGGTGTTCTTCGAGATAGATATTCTTAGCTAATTGAGCACTATTGTGGCTACCAGAGAGAGTTCCGGTAATGGTCACCACAAAAATGTGTTTGGCACCTTCGAAAGCACGTAAGTAATCATCAGGGCTAGGACAAGCTGATTTTGAAGCTTCAGAAGTTGCATACATAGTTTCCATCATTTGATCGATATCAAGATTAGCATCGTCAACAAAGATTTGATCTGCTACTTGAATCTTTAAGGGAACACTGATAAATTCGGTATCAATAGCAGGATTTGCCAATTGGCGATAATCACAACCAGAGTCAGCTACAATCTTCCAAGTCATAGAAATTCTCCATCTTTATCACTTATACATTGACAAAGGTTCTGTCTTTTTTTACAATTATATCATGAAAGCCCTTGAAACAAAAGTAGTACCTCTCTGTTGTCACAAGTAGAAAGAAATTGTTATGTCTGAACGTAAAATATCTGAAAAATCTCTTGAGAACCTAAGAAAATCAAACCAAGAATCTAATTTGCTAACCAGAGAAGCGATAGAAACAGCTCTTTTGCAACTCTTGGAGAAAAAGGAGTTAGCGAAGATTAGCATTTCTGAGTTAGTCAAGCGTGCTGGCGTTTCTCGTGCAGCCTTTTATCGAAATTATGATTCTAAAGAAGAGATTTTAGAAAGTGTTTTTAAACGTAGTGTCCATAACATCATGGAGCAACTAAGTCATTACGATGTAAAAACAGACCTTTATCTGGTATGGGTTCACCTCTTTAGAGAAGCCAAGAAAGAAGCTAAGGTGATTCAGCTTGCCTTGGACTATCACTTAGAAAAAATCTTTGTGCAAGCTATGCAAGAATTTCTAGAAAAATACTATGGAAAATCAAAAGGAGTCAGCTCTTACCTGCATTCTTTTTGGTGTTCTGCCATCGTATCAGTTTTGCTCAAATGGATCAAGGATGGAATGAAGGTTCCTGCTGAGAAAATTGCAGATTTACGCTTGCCATTTTTCAAAAAATAAGTTAAGAGGAGAAAAACTATGACAGAAAAAAGACTGGCTTGGGATGAGTATTTCGCTGCTCAAGCTCTATTGATTGCCAATCGTTCAACCTGTAAACGTGCCAAGGTAGGAGCCGTTTTAGTTAAGGATAACAAGGTTGTTTCAACAGGCTATAATGGCTCTGTATCAGGAACAGAACATTGTATTGACCACGACTGTCTGGTGATTGAGGGCCACTGTGTCCGCACTCTTCATGCAGAGGTAAATGCTATTTTACAAGGGGCAGAACGTGGCGTTCCAAAGGGCTTTACAGCCTACGTTACTCATTTTCCTTGTCTCAACTGTACCAAGCAACTGTTGCAGGTGGGATGTGAACGTGTTGTTTATATCAATCAATACCGTATGGATGACTATGCCCAACATCTTTATCAAGAAAAAGGAACAGAATTAACACATTTGCCACTTGAGACAGTTCAAGCAGCTCTTCAAGCAGCAGATTTGATCTAGAGTTATAAAAAAAAATGGTTTAGAAAGATTTTTAAACCATTTTTTGGTATAATAAGAAGAATAAATTGAAAGAAGGAATTCTGAAAATGGGAAAACTTGAAGTTATTAATCATCCACTGATTCAACACAAATTATCAATCTTGCGTCGCACTGACACTTCTACAAAAGCTTTTCGTGAACTAGTAGACGAGATTGCAATGTTGATGGGATATGAAGTGCTTCGTGATCTTCCACTTGAAGATGTAGAAATCGAAACACCGATCACAAAAACAGTTCAAAAACAGTTGGCTGGTAAAAAATTGGCGATTGTCCCAATCTTGCGTGCAGGTATTGGTATGGTTGATGGACTATTGAGTTTGGTTCCAGCAGCAAAAGTTGGTCACATTGGTATGTACCGTGACGAAGAAACCCTTCAACCAGTAGAATACTTGGTAAAATTACCTGAAGATATTGACCAACGTCAAATTTTTGTAGTTGATCCAATGCTTGCAACAGGTGGATCAGCGATTTTGGCTGTTGACTCCCTCAAAAAACGTGGAGCTTCAAACATCAAGTTTGTCTGCCTTGTATCAGCTCCAGAAGGTGTGAAGGCACTTCAAGCAGCACACCCTGATGTAGAAATCTTTACAGCAGCTTTGGATGAACGCTTGAACGAACATGGTTACATCGTTCCAGGTCTTGGAGACGCTGGAGACCGCTTGTTCGGAACAAAATAAGATTCTAAAGTGATATTGAGACTAAAGCCTAGTCTTAGTTTTGAAAGGAGGTTGAATTTTTGTATCTGTTAGTAGGATAGAGCAAAAATTTGACCTTTTTTGACCAAAAATATATAATAATCCTATTAACAAAGAAATTAGAAATCAAAAGGAGAAATGAATGATTCCTGTAGTTATTGAACAAACAAGTCGTGGAGAACGCTCGTATGACATTTACTCACGTCTTCTTAAGGACCGCATTATCATGTTGACTGGACCAGTCGAAGACAATATGGCAAACTCAGTTATCGCCCAATTGCTTTTCTTGGATGCCCAAGATAGTACAAAAGATATTTACCTTTATGTAAACACTCCTGGAGGTTCTGTATCAGCTGGTTTGGCAATCGTTGATACTATGAACTTTATCAAGGCAGATGTCCAAACTATCGTTATGGGAATGGCAGCCTCAATGGGTACAATTATTGCTTCAAGTGGAGCAAAGGGCAAACGTTTCATGCTTCCAAATGCAGAATACATGATTCACCAACCAATGGGTGGTACAGGTGGTGGTACTCAGCAGACTGATATGGCCATCGCTGCTGAACACTTACTTAAAACTCGTAAAACTTTGGAGCAAATCCTAGCAGATAACTCTGGCAAATCTGTTGAACAAATTCATAAAGATGCTGAACGTGATTACTGGATGAGCGCTCAAGAAACTCTTGACTACGGTTTTATTGACGAAATTATGGCCAATAATTCTTTGAATTAAACTACTGAAGCAAGCTCGACTGAGCTTGTTTTTTTTGATATAATAGAAGGAAGATTGTAAGAAGGAAGTTGAATTATGTTTCAAAAAGAGAATCGGTCTGGTCTGATTATCTATTTATACTATAATCGCGATGCTAAAAAACTCGCAAATTATGGTGATATTTGTTACCACTCAAAAAAACATCGTTACCTACAACTTTATGTCCCAACAGAGGAAGTAGAAGAGCTGGTAAATCGTTTAGGAAAAGAGAAATTTATCAAGAAAGTGAGAGTTTGTCATATCCAAGAATTGGAAACTCCTTTCGTTGGAAACCTATATAAAACAAGCGAAAACGTTATCATTTAAAAAAGTGAGAGAAACTTGTTGACAATTTTCTGATAATTCGGTATATTCTTAACATGTAATTTAAATTGAACATTAATAAGGAGACAAATATGAAGAAAAAATTTGCATTGTCACTTGTAGCTCTTGCAAGTACAGCTCTTTTAGCCGCTTGTGGGGAAGTGAAGTCAGGAGCTTCAAACACAACTGGTAACCCAATCGATGAAAAAGTCGTAAAAATTGGTTTCAACTTCGAAGAAACTGGTGCTGTAGCATCTTACGGTACTTCTGAGCAAAAGGGTGCTCAACTTGCAGTTGATGAAATCAACGCAGCAGGTGGTATCGATGGAAAACAAATCGAAGTAGTCGACAAAGATAACAAATCTGAAACTGCTGAAGCTGCTTCTGTTTCAACAAACCTTGTGACTCAATCTAAGGTAGCAGCTATCGTAGGACCTGCGACTTCAGGTGCAACTGCAGCGGCAGTAGCAAATGCTACACAAGCTGGAGTTCCATTGATTTCTCCAAGTGCTACTCAAGATGGTTTGACAAAAGGTCAAGATTTCCTCTTCATCGGAACATTCCAAGATAGTTTCCAAGGAAAAATCATCTCAAACTACGTTTCAAATAAATTGAACGCTAAGAAAGTGGTCTTGTATACAGATAACTCAAGTGACTACGCTAAAGGTATTGCAAAATCTTTCCGTGATTCATTCAAAGGTGAAATCGTAGCAGACGAAACATTTGTATCAGGTGATACAGACTTCCAAGCAGCTTTGACAAAAATCAAAGATAAAGACTTTGATGCAATCGTATTGCCAGGTTACTACACAGAAGCTGGTAAGATTGTAAACCAAGCTCGTGGTATGGGAATTGATAAGCCAATCATTGGTGGTGACGGATTTAACGGTGCAGAATTTGTTCAACAAGCAACTGCTGAACGTGCATCAAATATCTACTTCATCTCAGGATTCTCAACGACTGTTGATGTTTCGGATAAAGCAAAAGCCTTCCTTGAAGCTTATCGTGCAAAATATAACGAAGATCCTTCAACATTTGCAGCTCTTGCTTATGACTCAGTTTACCTTGTAGCTAATGCAGCAAAAGGTGCAAAAACTTCAGTTGATATCAAGAACAATCTTGCTAAAACACAAAACTTCGAAGGTGTTACAGGTCAAACAAGCTTTGATGCAGATCATAACACTGTGAAAACAGCCTTCATGATGACCATGAATAATGGTAAAGTAGATGCGGCAGAAGTCGTAAAGCCTTAATTTTATAGATATCGTAAATGGGGAATGAGCTTTTACTCACTCCCTGTTTCGGTATTTATAAAGGGATTATTTTTTTATAAAATCCTAAAAATAAAACTTAGAAAGAGTGAACCATATGCTTCAACAACTTGTCAATGGTTTAATCTTGGGTAGTGTCTATGCCTTGCTAGCCCTGGGTTATACTATGGTTTATGGAATTATCAAGCTGATTAACTTTGCCCATGGTGATATTTATATGATGGGTGCTTTCATGGGTTATTTCTTGATCAATGCCCTCCATTTAAATTTCTTTTTAGCCTTAATTTTATCCATGATTGGTTCAGCTATCCTCGGTGTTATCATTGAGTTTTTAGCCTACCGTCCGCTACGTCATTCCACTCGTATCTCTGTATTGATTACTGCTATCGGGGTGTCCTTCTTGCTTGAGTACGGGATGGTCTATTTAGTTGGTGCCAATACACGTGCCTTCCCTCAAGCAATCCAAACAGTTCGTTATGACTTGGGTCCAATCAGTCTAACAAATATTCAATTATTGATTTTGACTGTTTCGATTGTCTTGATGATTCTTTTGCAACTCATCGTGCAAAAAACAAAAATGGGGAAAGCTATGCGTGCCGTATCTGTAGATAGTGATGCAGCTCAATTGATGGGGATCAACGTAAACCGTACAATCAGTTTCACCTTTGCCTTAGGTTCAGCTTTGGCTGGTGCAGCAGGTGTCTTGATTGCCCTTTACTACAACTCTCTTGAACCATTGATGGGAATGACTCCGGGTATTAAATCATTCGTGGCTGCCGTTTTAGGTGGTATCGGTATTATTCCTGGTGCAGCTCTTGGAGGTTTTGTAATCGGACTATTGGAAACTTTTGCAACAGCCTTCGGAATGTCAGATTTCCGTGATGCTATCGTGTACGGAATCTTGCTATTGATCTTGATTGTTCGTCCAGCTGGTATCCTTGGTAAGAATGTGAAAGAGAAGGTGTAAACAATGAAAGAAAATTTAAAAGTTAATATTCTCTGGTTGCTCCTTTTGTTGCTTGGATATGGTGTGATTAGCTTATTAGTTTCGTTTGGTATTTTAAACCTTTTCCATATTCAGATTCTAGAACAAATCGGTATCAATATTATTCTTGCAGTAGGACTTAACCTTATCGTTGGTTTTTCTGGTCAATTTTCTCTTGGACATGCTGGGTTCATGGCTATCGGTGCCTATGCAGCAGCCATTATTGGCTCTAAATCTCCAACTTATGGTGCCTTTTTTGGAGCTATGTTACTTGGTGCTATTATTGCTGGTTTGGTTGCTTTGGTCGTTGGAATTCCTACCCTTCGTTTGAAGGGGGATTACCTTGCAGTTGCGACACTTGGGGTTGCTGAAATTATCCGTATCCTAATCGTCAATGGTGGTGATTTAACAAACGGAGCTGCTGGTATCCTTGGTATTCCAAACTTTACTAATTGGCAAATGGTATACATTTTTGCCGTGATTACGACAATTGCAACGCTGAATTTCCTTCGTAGTCCAATCGGTCGTTTAACCTTGTCTGTTCGTGAAGATGAAATTGCAGCAGAGTCTGTCGGAGTCAATACAACAAAAATCAAAATTATCGCATTTGTCTTTGGAGCTATGACTGCAAGTATTGCAGGTTCCCTTCAAGCAGGATTTATCGGTTCTGTTGTGCCTAAGGATTATAGCTTTATCAATTCTATCAACGTTTTAATTATCGTTGTATTTGGTGGTTTGGGATCAATTACAGGAGCAATTGTTGCTGCGATTGTTCTTGGTATTTTGAACATGCTTCTTCAAGACGTGGCCAGCGTTCGTATGATTATCTATGCTTTGGCCTTGGTACTTGTTATGATCTTCAGACCAGGAGGCCTTCTAGGAACATGGGAATTGAGTCTATCAAGACTCTTTAAAAAAGGTAAGAAGGAGGGACAAAACTAATGGCATTACTTGAAGTAAAACAGTTAACCAAGCATTTTGGTGGTCTGACTGCTGTTGGAGATGTAACTCTAGAATTGAACGAAGGTGAACTTGTTGGCTTGATTGGACCGAACGGAGCTGGGAAAACAACTCTTTTCAACTTGCTGACAGGAGTTTATGAACCAAGCGAAGGAACAGTAACCTTGGATGGTCACTTATTAAATGGTAAGCAACCTTATAAAATCGCATCTCTTGGTTTAGGGCGTACCTTCCAAAACATCCGTCTCTTTAAAGACTTGACAGTTTTGGATAACGTTCTTATTGCATTTAGTAACCATCATAAACAACATGTTTTTGCAAGTTTCTTGCGCTTACCAGTTTTTTATAAGAATGAAAAAGAATTAAAAGCTAAAGCCTTAGAATTACTAAAAATCTTTGATTTAGATGGTGATGCTGAAACCTTAGCTAAAAACTTAGCCTATGGGCAACAACGTCGTTTGGAAATTGTTCGCGCCCTTGCTACAGAGCCTAAAATTCTCTTCTTGGATGAGCCAGCAGCAGGTATGAACCCACAAGAAACTGCAGAATTGACTGAGTTGATCCGTCGCATCAAGGATGAATTCAAGATTACCATCATGCTGATTGAACATGATATGAACTTGGTTATGGAAGTTACGGAGCGAATCTATGTTCTAGAGTACGGTCGTTTGATTGCTCATGGGACACCAGATGAAATCAAGAGCAATAAACGTGTTATCGAAGCTTATCTTGGAGGTGAAGCCTAATGTCTATGTTAAAAGTTGAAAACCTCTCAGTTCACTACGGTATGATTCAAGCTGTACGTGATGTGAGCTTTGAAGTTAATGAAGGAGAAGTTGTTTCACTTATCGGTGCCAACGGTGCTGGTAAAACTACTATTCTTCGAACATTATCAGGCCTTGTACGTCCAAGTTCTGGTAAGATTGAATTTTTGGGACAAGAAATCCAAAAAATGCCTGCACAGAAGATTGTAGCATCAGGTCTTTCACAAGTTCCAGAAGGACGTCATGTCTTCCCTGGTTTGACTGTTTTGGAAAACTTGGAGATGGGAGCCTTTCTTAAGAAAAATCGTGAAGAGAATCAAGCAAATTTGAAGAAAGTCTTCTCTCGTTTCCCTCGTTTGGAAGAACGTAAAAATCAAGATGCGGCTACTCTATCTGGTGGAGAACAGCAGATGCTTGCCATGGGACGTGCACTCATGTCAACTCCTAAACTTCTTTTATTAGATGAACCATCAATGGGACTTGCTCCGATTTTTATCCAAGAAATTTTTGATATCATCCAAGATATTCAAAAACAAGGAACAACCGTTCTCTTGATTGAGCAAAATGCTAATAAAGCACTAGCCATCGCTGACCGAGGATATGTTCTTGAAACAGGCAAGATTGTCCTATCAGGAACAGGAAAAGAACTCGCAGCGTCAGACGAAGTCAGAAAAGCATATCTAGGTGGCTAAACTAGTCTGGGAGACTAGTTTAGGTTGTGGATGGAGATTGCGCACGCAATCCACATTAGTCTGGGGGAGCTTTTTAGTCGGCGGATAAAGATTGCAAAGCAATCATACAATCTACATAAGTATAAAATTAAGGGCTCTAAGTTGAGCTCTTTTTCGTAAAGTCCTTCAGATTTTTCTGAATCTTGAAAAAGAAATGAAAGCGTTTGATAGCTTTCCGTAAAAAGTGTATAATAAAACTATAAACATAAAGGAGATTTCCTATGGCAGTTAAAGATTTTATGACACGCAAGGTCGTTTATATCAGTCCTGATACAACTGTTGCACACGCAGCAGATTTGATGCGCGAACAAGGTTTGCACCGTCTCCCTGTTATTGAGAATGATAAATTAGTAGGCTTGGTAACAGAAGGGACAATCGCTGAAGCTAGTCCTTCAAAAGCGACTAGTCTTTCAATCTTCGAGATGAATTATCTGCTTAATAAGACAAAAGTAAAAGACGTCATGATTCGAGATGTTGTTACTGTCTCAGGCTATGCAAGTTTAGAAGATGCAACTTATCTCATGCTTAAAAATAAGATTGGTATTTTGCCAGTTGTTGACAATGGACAATTGTATGGAGTCATTACAGATCGTGATGTATTCAGTGCCTTTCTTGAAATCGCTGGTTATGGTGAAGAGGGAATCCGTGTTCGTTTTATCACAGAAAATGAAGTTGGAGTTTTAGGTAAGATTGTTTCTTTAATCGTTGAGGAAAATCTTAATATTTCTCATACCGTTAATATTCCACGTAAAGATGGTAAGATTGTTATCGAAGTCCAAATTGAGGGAACGATTGATCTTAGTTCCTTGAAGAAGAAATTTGAAGAAGAGAATATTTTCGTAGATGAAATTACCAAAACTGCAGCAAAAAAACTCTAAAAATTAAACTATCATTGTTTTTTACTTGCGAAAAAAACTTTTTTCTAGTATAATAGTTTATTGTGAGCAAACCTCACTTACCCCTTGCAAAGGCTTGGGGTCATTAGACCAAAAGGAGGAACATATCAATGGCTAAATACGAAATTCTTTATATCATTCGTCCAAACATTGAAGAAG
>CABPWC010000030.1 GCA_902461025.1 uncultured Streptococcus sp. | reverse complement strand
CTGAAATTGCTCGCTATGATTTAGTGGTTTTGGAGGATGATAAACAACTCTTCCCTCCTTATCAAGGGGCACCGTTGATGAAGGAAGAATTGCTGAAAAAACATCCAGAATTGGAAGCAGTACTCAATAAACTAGCTGGTAAAATCACCGAGAGCCAGATGAGTCAGATGAACTATCAAGTCGGAGTAGAAGGCAAGTCGGCTGAAACAGTGGCGCGTGAGTTTCTCCTTCAAGAAGGAATACTTAAGCAATAATCAAAGGAGTATTAGTTTATGAGTATACAAAAAAGGATCAAAAGATCCTTTTTTATTGTACCAAGGCTAACAAGATGGTAAGCACCAGTGCAATTCCAATTCGAATCAGATGGTGGGCTGGATGGAAGTTTTCTTTTTGTTTGCCATTCCAATAGGCTCCGTAGCAAATTAATCCACAGCCAATCAGCCAAAGAGATAGTGCGATAATCGGCAAAAAGAAGTAGAGGAAGATAGATAAGGTCGCAAGGCTACTTCCGATAAGGAGAAATGTATTTCCTAGAGTGTGATTCCCTTTTTTAACTTCAGACAGAGAAGCCAATAAGTGAAGAAGAACAAAAGCAAGGGCTAAGAAGATTATAAAAATAACAAGAATAATAACGATGTTCATAGGATTTCCTTTCTAGCTAGAATAATGATAATTTATTTTTGTTTGGTTGTCATCTCCATGACGTCTAAGTAAAATCTTACGACTTGCTCTTCCTTATAAGATTTTCCTTTTTTGAGCCACCAGGTTAGTGTTTCGATAAAGTTAGTAACAACAAAGTGCTTGAGGTAGGAAGCAGGAATACTAGGATAGGCAACTTGCAAGTCCTCTGCTACCATGGGATAAACATGGTGTTCCAATTCTTTCTGCAATTGACGGAGGAAGTAGTCATTTTTTGAGAAAAGGAGGCTGGTGACGTGGTCCTGGTTTTTCTTGAAATGTGAAAAGATATGGGACAAATAAGCTTCTGTAGTTATATTTTCCTCGCGTTCAAAAAGATGATGAAAGAGATAGCGGCAAAGCTCGTCTAGGAGTAATTCTTTACTTTCATAATGGCTATAAAAGGTGGAACGACCGACATCTGCTAGGTCTATTATCTCCTGAACGGTAATCATTTCAAAGTTTTTTTGATTTAGTAATTGTAAAAAAGCAGTATAAATAGCTTTTCGAGTCTTGCTAATACGACGATCTTGAGTAGTCATATGGACACTTTGAACAAACTGTTCAGTATCTTATAAAGTAAACAGTTTGCTCCTATCCTTTCTGTAATGAATGTTAGATAATGATAATGAACAGGATGTTCATGAATCTATTATATCAGAGGAAACAGGATTATGAAGACAAAACATGCAGTTTGGTTAGCTTTTTTCTTGAATTTGAGTTATGCTATTGTCGAGTTTATCGCTGGAGGGTTATTTGGTTCCAGTGCAGTTCTTGCTGATTCCGTTCATGACATGGGAGATGCAATCGCAATTGGGGTATCAGCCTTTCTTGAAACAATCTCTAATCGTGAAGAAGATAGTCATTACACCTTGGGTTACAAACGATTTAGCCTTTTGGGGGCCATGGTAACGGCTGTGATTCTGATGACAGGATCTGTTCTGGTAATCTTGGGAAATATAACGAAACTCTTTCATCCACAAGCGGTCAATGATGAAGGAATCCTCTGGTTAGGAATCATTGCTATCAGCGTTAATGTAATAGCAAGTCTAGTAGTTCGTAAGGGAAAAACCAAGAATGAGTCTATTTTGAGCCTTCATTTTCTAGAAGATACTCTGGGGTGGGTGGCTGTTATCCTGATGGCCATTGTTCTGCGATTTACCGACTGGTATATTCTGGATCCGCTCTTATCTCTTGTCATCTCTATCTTTATTCTGTCAAAAGCTATTCCACGTTTTTGGTCCACGCTTAAGATTTTCTTAGATGCTGTACCGGAAGGAGTAGATATCAAGCAAGTAAAAAGCGACTTGGAGCAGTTGGACCATGTTGCTAGCCTTAATCAGCTCAATCTCTGGACCATGGATGGTTTGGAGAAAAATGCCATTGTCCATGTTTGTCTAAAAGAAATTGAACAGATGGAGCTTTGCAAGGAATCGATTCGAAGCAAACTCAAAGATTGTGGTTTTCAAAATATCACCATTGAGATTGACGCAGACCTAGCAAGTCATCAAACTCATAAGCGAAATATGGAAGAGCTAGAAGCAGTCCAAAACCATGGACATGAACATCATCATTGATGAGGCGTAGTATAAGAGAGCGAAAGCTTCATAAAAAGTGTATACTTGAAGTAAGTTAGATACAGAGAGGTAAATGTTTATGAAATCAGCAGTCTATAAAAAAGCAGGTCAGGTAGGTATCGAAGAAGTCAAGCGTCCAAGCATTCAAGAGACGGATGATGTTATTATCCGTGTGGTACGTGCTTGCGTTTGTGGTTCAGATTTATGGAGTTATCGTAATCCAGATATTAAAGCGGGTCACAAAAATAGTGGACACGAAGCAATTGGAATCGTTGAAGAAACTGGAGAGGCCGTTACAACAGTCAAGCCCGGTGATTTTGTGATTGTACCATTTACTCATGGCTGTGGGGAATGCGACGCTTGTCGTGCTGGATTTGATGGTTCTTGTGACAATCATATTGGAAATAATCTAGGAGGAAATTTCCAAGCTGAATATCTCCGTTTCCACTACGCTAATTGGGCACTTGTGAAAATTCCTGGTCAACCTTCAGATTATAGCGAAGGCATGCTCAAGTCACTTTTGACACTTGCTGACGTCATGCCGACCGGTTACCATGCAGCGCGTGTGGCTAATGTGCAAAAAGGCGACAAGGTTGTCGTTATTGGGGATGGGGCTGTTGGCCAATGTGCTGTCATAGCAGCTAAGATGCGTGGCGCATCCCAAATTGTCCTTATGAGTCGCCACGAAGACCGTCAACAAATGGCCTTGGAGTCAGGCGCGACAGCAGTCGTAGCTGAGCGAGGAGAAGAAGGAATTGCCAAGGTACGTGAAATTCTTGGCGGTGGAGCAGATGCAGCTCTTGAATGCGTCGGTACGGAGGCTGCTGTAGAGCAAGCGCTCGGTGTCCTTCACAATGGAGGGCGCATGGGATTTGTAGGTGTTCCACATTATAAGAATCGTGCACTTGGTTCAACCTTTATGCAAAATATCTCTGTTGCAGGTGGAGCAGCTTCTGCGACAACATACGATAAACAATTCTTGCTCAAAGCTGTCCTTGACGGTGATATCAATCCAGGTCGTGTCTTTACTTCAAGTTATAAACTGGAAGATATTGATCAAGCCTATAAAGATATGGATGAGCGCAAGATTATCAAGTCTATGATTGTGATGGATTAATACTCTTCGAAAATCTCTTCAAACCACGTCAGCTTCAGCTTGTCGTAGATATAGGTAACTGACATCGTCAGTCTTATCTACAACCTCAAAGCAGTGCTTTGAGCAACCTGCGGCTAGCTTCCTAGTTTGCTCTTTGATTTTCATTGAGGATAAAAAGAAAAACCTAATAGGATTTGAGAATCTCTATTAGGTTTTTTTGTGTTTAACTATTGCGCTTAATGCGAAGTACTTTCTCTTAAAGTCAGTTTGGTTCCCAGCATAGTGAGGCTTGGGATTTTACGACCGTGAAGGACTTCTCTGTTCAGAATATCCATTCCTGTGCGTCCCATTTCTTCGGTGTAGACTGTAATACTGGAAAGTGGTGGGAACACTTGCTTGGTTAGAATAGTATCATTAAAGGAAATAATGCTGACGCGCTCCGGAATGCTGATGCTGGCTTCTTGAAGGGCGCGAAGGGCACCAATAGCCAAACTATCACTGGCTGCAAAAAAGGCTTGTGGAAGTTTATCTCCTAATTTTTCGATAGCTTTCTTCATCAAGTCATATCCAGATTGGGCAGTAAATAGACCTTGAAAAATGAATTTTTCGTTATAAATTCCTTTTTCTTGCGTATAGGATATAAAGTAATCTAAACGCTTATCTGCGATGACTTCTTCATGGTCAGTAGTAGTTTCAAGACCGGATAGGATACCAATCTTTTTACGATCATGATCTGTAAAGTAATCAACAACCTGTCTAACAGCATTATAAAAATCTGTAATGACACAGGTATGACCAAGAGCAATCGTATCACTGTCTAAAAATACTAGGGGTTTGTGGTATTCCTCAAATGATGCAATCTGTGCTTGGCTGAATTTTCCAATACAAAGAATTCCAATCACTTCTTCGCTAAGCGTGAATGGTTGATCGTTAAAATAGCGCAAGATTTCGTAATCTAACTCTTGTGCTCTGTTTTCAATTCCTAGTCGAATCTGGTAGTAGTAGAGATCTTCCAACTCTCCCTGTTCACTGACCCACTGAATGATAGCAATCTTTTGTTTGAGTTTATGACTTTCGCCAGTTTTGAGATGTTTGGTATAGCCTAGTTCTTCGGCGACAGTTAAAATACGATGTCGGGTTTCTTCTGTGACAGATAGACTCTGATCGCGATTGAGGACACGGGATACAGTTGCGATCGAGACAGAGGCTAACTGAGCAATATCTTTGAGTGTAGCCATAATTCCCCTCCTTTTTAGGTTATTATAACATATTTTTCTTGCTTTTTACTCATAGTTTAGTAAAATAACGGTAAAAATGTTGACCTAAGCAAAACCCTTGGGTACAATAGAAGAAAACGATTACAGGATAAACTTTTTTACCTAATATTTCGTAAAAGGAGAATTCATATGACACAACATCTTACTGCTGAAGCACTTCGCAAGGATTTTCTTGCTGTTTTTGGTCAAGAAGCAGACCAAACCTTTTTCTCACCAGGCCGTATCAACTTGATTGGGGAACATACTGACTATAACGGTGGGCATGTTTTCCCAGCAGCTATCTCACTAGGAACTTATGGAGCAGCTCGTAAGCGTGATGACCAAGTATTGCGTTTCTACTCCGCTAACTTTGAGGATAAGGGCATCATCGAAGTTCCACTAGCTGACCTTAAGTTTGAAAAGGAACACAACTGGACCAACTATCCAAAAGGTGTCCTTCATTTCTTGCAAGAAGCAGGACATGTGATTGATAAAGGGTTTGATTTCTATGTCTTTGGGAATATCCCAAATGGAGCTGGATTGTCTTCTTCAGCATCTTTGGAGCTTTTGACAGGTGTCGTGGCAGAATTCCTCTTTGACCTAAAATTGGACCGTCTAGACTTAGTTAAAATCGGAAAACTGACAGAGAATAACTTTATCGGCGTTAACTCTGGGATTATGGACCAATTTGCTATCGGTATGGGTGCAGACCAACGTGCTATTTACCTAGATACTAACACTCTAGAATATGACTTGGTTCCTCTTGATTTGAAGGACAATGTTGTTGTTATCATGAATACCAACAAACGCCGTGAACTAGCAGATTCTAAATACAATGAACGCCGTGCTGAGTGTGAAAAAGCAGTAGAAGAACTTCAAGTTGCCTTGGATATCCAGACTTTAGGCGAGTTAGATGAATGGGCTTTTGATGAATACAGTTACCTGATCAAAGACGAAAATCGTTTGAAACGTGCTCGCCACGCAGTTCTTGAAAATCAACGTACCCTTAAAGCACAAGCAGCTCTTCAAGCAGGAGAATTGGACAAGTTTGGTCGTTTGATGAATGCGTCTCACGTTTCTCTTGAGCATGATTACGAAGTGACTGGCTTGGAATTGGATACTCTTGTACATACAGCTTGGGCTCAAGAAGGTGTTCTAGGCGCTCGTATGACAGGAGCAGGCTTTGGTGGTTGTGCCATTGCCTTGGTTCAAAAAGATGCGGTTGAGGCCTTTAAAGAAGCTGTTGGCAAGCACTACGAAGAAATCGTTGGCTATGCACCAAGCTTCTATATCGCTGAAGTTGCAGGTGGTACTCGCGTCTTAGATTAGGAGAGAAGGAGGTTTTCTAGTGACCTTAGTAGAAAGATTTGTTACCAAAGTCATTGCAGAAAGCACCTTTGAAGAGTTGGATCGGATTTATTTGACCAATCGTGTTTTAGCACTGGTTGGAGATGGATCTCTGGAAGTTAAGACTGACCAAGATAACTTGATTGACCTCAAAGATCAGCTTGTCGAGGAAGCCGTTCGCTTGGAAACGATTGAAGATAGTCAGGCAGCGCGTGAGATTCTCGGTGCAGACCTTATGGACTTGGTAACGCCGTGTCCAAGTCAGGTTAATCGAGATTTTTGGTCTACCTATGCCCAGTCACCAGAGCAGGCGATTGCGGACTTCTACCAACTCAGTCAGAAGAATGACTACATCAAACTAAAGGCCATCGCAAAGAATATTGCTTATCGTGTACCGTCTGACTACGGTGAACTGGAGATTACCATCAATCTCTCTAAGCCTGAAAAGGATCCAAAGGCGATTGCGGCAGCTAAGTTAGTCAAGTCCAGTAACTACCCTCAGTGTCAGCTCTGTATGGAAAATGAAGGCTATCGTGGTCGTGTCAACCATCCAGCTAGAAGCAATCACCGGATTATCCGTTTTGACATTTCTGGTCAGGAGTGGGGCTTCCAGTATTCGCCTTACGCTTACTTTAATGAGCACTGTATTTTCCTAGATAGCAATCATCGTCCTATGGCTATTAGTCGCCAAAGTTTTGAGCGTTTGTTAGCAATCGTAAAGCAGTTCCCAGGCTATTTTGCAGGTTCGAATGCTGACCTACCAATCGTGGGTGGCTCTATCCTGACGCACGATCATTATCAAGGCGGTCGTCATGTCTTCCCAATGGAAGTGGCTCCTTTACAGAAAAGCTTTACCTTTAAAGGTTTTGAATCTGTCAGAGCAGGGATTGTTCAGTGGCCTATGTCAGTCATTCGATTGACGTCGGATTCAAAAGACGATTTGATAAATCTTGCTGAGAAAATCTTACTGGCTTGGCGTCGGTACTCAGATCCAAGTGTGCAGGTCTTGGCGGAAAGTAATAGAACTCCGCATCATACTATCACACCGATAGCCCGTAAACGAGATGGACTGTTTGAGTTGGACTTGGTCTTGCGGGACAATCAAACCTCTCCAGAGCATCCAGATGGTATCTATCATCCTCATAAGGATGTCCAACATATCAAGAAGGAAAATATTGGCTTGATTGAGGTGATGGGTTTGGCTATCTTGCCACCACGCTTAAAGGAAGAAGTGGAGCAGGTAGCAGCTTACCTAGTTGGAGAGGATGTTCTAGTAGCAGATTATCACCAAGAATGGGCGGATAAATTGAAAGAATCCCATCCTGGATTGACTGATAAAGACCAAGCTCTCGAAATTGTCCAAGAATCTGTGGGAAAAATCTTCGCTCGGGTGTTGGAAGATGCAGGAGTTTACAAGCAAACAGAAGAAGGACAGGCAGCCTTTATGCGCTTTGTGGAGCAGGTTGGCATTATACACGAATAAGTGCTTCTCCCTTGCATAGACTCATGAAAAGTAGTATCATAGTGTCGTTTGAAACATCAGGAGGAACGTATGAAAGATTTTCACTTTGACGCTATATCTGCCTTTGAAAACTATGAAATTGAAAAAATGAGAGATGGTCACGTTGTGGTGACGACAAAAGTAGTGGACTCCTCACTCAACTATTATGGGAATGCCCATGGAGGCTATCTATTTACCCTTTGTGACCAAATCAGTGGACTTGTGGTGATTTCGCTTGGCTTAGATGGCGTGACACTCCAGTCTTCTATCAATTATCTGAAAGCTGGAAATCTAGGGGACCTTCTCACTATCAAAGGAGAATGTGTCCATCAAGGACGTACCACTTGTGTCGTCGATGTTGACATCATCAACCAAGATGGCCGAAATGTCTGCAAGGCAACCTTTACCATGTTTGTCACAGGACAACGATCTGAAGATAGACAGGTGAGGATATAGGAAATAAGAAAAAGAGGCACATGCCTCTTTTTTATGTTGTTTAATGTAAGCAACTTGTTTTAATCAATTTTCTTTATAAAATCACCGATTTTTCTTACAATCTCAGTAACAAGAGCATTTCCCATAAAGAACATTCTCATTTTATCAGAAACATCTACAATAGACCCATCAGCTAATTTCTTTTTAGCTGTCCAATTATCTGGGAAATCTTGAAGACGTTCTGCTTCAACTGGAGTTATAAGACGGTATTTACCATTAACTTTAAGAAAATGGGTTGAACGATTAACGGTACCTTCAGAAGTCAACATTGTACGACCGGGTAAGTTTAAATCGTCATAGGGAGCCATACCACCTTCAGAATAGATATAAGTATGACCGTCTGCAGAAGTACGTTCAATTCGTTTTGGTCCCCTTAGAAATTGGAATTTTTCCAATTTTGCTGGATCTGTAATGAAATATTTATCAGGAACATCCTTTTCATCCTGAAGAATTTCACCTAATGTAATTGGTCTTCCATTAAAGTTAGGCTCTGTATCGATAGAGTAGTATTTTCCATATCTCATAATACCTGTGTTCCAAACGGTACCTGTAAAATTATCAGATACCTCTACGATATCATCTCCAAGTTCATGAAAAACATGTCTATTTTTAACTGGTATATTTTTTATTGGAAATTGAGTTGCAAACAAGCCACTATGGAACAAATACTCATCATACTTATGTTCTTCAAAAATGAAATCATTATGTTCAAATTGGTTATCAATTAATTTAGCAAATTTAGTGTCGTTTCGATAAACGAAGAAGAAAACACGACGACGTCTTTGGCTTCGTCCGTAATCAGCCGCATTGATAACTCTCCATTCAACTGAATATCCCAAATTATTGAAAGCTGTTAGCATGATTGCGAAGTCTCTTCCTCGTTGTTTAGAAGGGGCTTTTAGCAATCTGTCAACGTTTTCTAGGATAAGATATTTAGGTTTAATATTTTCGGTAGCACGAATGATTTCCCAAAAGAGGACTCCTTTTTTTCCTTCGATGCCTTTTTCATTTTTTTTACTTCTAGCGACAGAATAGTCTTGACAAGGAAAACCTCCTACAATCATATCTGCATCCATTTTCGAAAATTCTTCGTCTGTAATATCAGAGATACTAATATTGATATTCTCGCTGTCGGGGAAATGACAATCATATACCTCAAATGCATCTTGAGATTTACGAGACGGTTCCCACTGGTTAGCCCACTTTGTTTCAAAGAACTGGTTATCAGATTTTTCTAATCCTATTCGGAATCCTCCGACCCCAGCAAATAGTTCGAGAACTTTCATCTTTTCTCCTTACAATTTTTCAGTTTAATCCATTATATACTATTTTCAACGATTGATCAAGTATTAATGCTTGCTTTGTATTTAATCTGATATAATATAGGGAGTAGGAGAAAAGAATGAAACAAAATTTATTTAATTATAACGATGAAGATATTGATAGTGTTGTAAATTACTCTCACAAACTTTTGAATAGAAAATTTGCTGAGGTTATGGAAGAATATAATCGTTCTCTCTATAAAACATACGAGGATTATCAAAATCAAGAAGCTAATGAATATGAGAAAAAAGAAATTAAACCATCGTCAAAGGGACAGTATGGGAATTATATAGAACGTTATTATTATGGTTATCAGCCTAACAGTAATGCTGCAGCCGATTTTGAAAAAATTGGAGTAGAGCTTAAGGTGACTCCATTTAAAGTTAATAAGAATGGAACCATTTCTGCAAAAGAACGACTAGTCTTGACGATTATTAATTATTGTGAAGAGAACTTGGACGATTTTTATCAAACTCATCTATGGCAAAAATGTTCTAAAATACTTTTATTATTTTACAACGGTTTGATTCCTGAAAATACAGTTTTGGATTACATGATTGAAAAAGTGTTTCTGTATGAATGGTTTGAGGAAGATATGAATGTCATTTTAGATGATTACGCTCGAATTACTCAGAAAATTAAGGAGGGACGTGCGCACGAATTGTCTGAGTCCGATGGAAACTATTTATCAACTTGTACTAAAGGAGCCGGTAAAGACAAAGATTGGAAAAAACAACCTTTTAGTGATGTTTTGGCAAAACAACGTGCCTGGGAATTAAAGTCTAGTTACATGACGTATTTGATTAATCATAAAATCTTTGCTAGTCATGAACAGGAGAGTGTATTAGCTACTGCAAAAGGAACGAAAAAAACATTTACCCAGCTTATTGAAGAAAAAATTTTGAAGTATGAAGGATGGAGAGCGGAAGACTTATATGATGCGTTCGGTGTTCCTCGTCGCTCAAAATCTAGAAATAATTTACTGATTCGTAAAATGATTGGTATTACTGGTGATATAGAAAATACTCAGGAATTTCAAAAAGCCAATATGAATCTTAGAGTTATTAGTGTGAATAAAAAGGGGCTACCTACTGAAGACTCACCGTTTAAAGTTTATGATTTTATAGAATTGGCAAAAAATGATAACTGGGAAGAATCTCATGTTTTTCAAGAAATTTGTGACAAACGCTATATGTTTGTTGTATTTAAGGAAGAAGAACCTGGAGAATATGTTTTAAGTCAAGTGAAGTTTTGGGGATTTCCTGAACGTTTAGTCGATGAAGCAAAACGTGTCTGGAATGAAACACGTACCATTATTAATGAAGGGGTACAGTTAACTCAGACAAAAAAAGGTGTTTCGACAAACTTTCCTCAAAGCAAAGTGAATAAGTTCTTGTTTACCAAAATTCATGCATCAAACTCTTATTATGAGATTGAAAAAAATGTTTTTGTAGGAAAAGGAAAACTATCAGATACGAACCCCCTTCCTGATGGGCGAAGAATTACCAAGCATTCTTTCTGGATGCCAAAAATGTTTGTATATGAAATAATTAATGAAAAATGGGATTAAATAAAAAACTGCTTGCAAAGCAGTTTTTTTATTTTTATATAAATTATATTTGACAATATTTTCATTATATTGTAAAATAAAAATATATATATTTAAAGGGGTTAAAAATGGAAGATAAACATGAACGATTTTTAAGATTGGCTGAATCTAGAACAAATACAGTTATTCAGAAGATACATTTAATTGGTAATCTAGCTAATAGAAGTAACTACGATTATAATGAGGATGAAGTTTCTGAAATTTTTAAAGCAATAGAATTAGAAATTCAAAGAACAAAAAAGATGTTTGAAGTTGAATTTATAAAAAAAGACAATAGATTTTCGTTTTCAAAAAATAAAAAATAAAGGAGTATATATTATGGCTAAAAAATGGGCATTCCCACATGGTAGGGATTTGACTCCAAGGGGAGCAAATGATCCATCTATAAATTCGTTTCTTGATAATGTTATTGATTCATTAACGAGAGAAGTAATACAAAACTCTCTAGATGCGAAAATAAAGGAAAATAATAATCCTGTTGAAATTACATTTGACTTTGATGAAATATCTACAAGGGATATTCCGGGAATAGATGAAATCTATGATACGGCTTTACCATTAGCGGAGGAATTCTGGAGAAAAAAAGAAAATATTGGAACTTTAGAGTATCTGAAATCATTTAGAGAAGTCCTTGGATCAGATAAAATTAGAGTGTTAAAGATTAGTGATTTTAATACATATGGATTAAATGATAAAAGCTATGATGCACTAGTTCTAGGAAATGGGTATACAGAAAAGATTGATGATAATGCGGCAGGAAGTAAAGGGATTGGTAAAGCTGCTCCTTTTGCCAATTCAGACTTGAGATTAGTTTTTTATAATACTGTTCCTACCAACTCAAGTCCGAAACATGTTGGCGTCTTAAACTTTGTATCATTTAATTGCGATGCAGATGACGAAACAATTGTAACTCAAGAGCGTGCTTTATATAAAGAGGAACAATATAAACATATATCTGGGCAAATTAATTTTAATTTTAAAAGTCGTGATTTATCACAATATGGGACAGATTTATTTATTTTAGGATTCCGAGATACTGAAGATGATTGGGAAAAGCGAATTTTACTTTCAGCAGTGAATAATTTTCTAGTCTCTATTTTAGAAAATAAATTAATAGTTAGAGTGAATAATGCTCGACTCAATTCTGATAATATCAGTGAAGTTATTAGGGAGCTTGAAGAATTAAAAAAATCTCCTGATGAAAAAATAATTTTTAAAAATACTCTGAATTACTATGATGCATTGACTAATGAAAATAGATTAGAGTTTGAATTAGATAATCGTTTTCTAGCTTATCCGTTTGTTGAATCAAAAAGCGATGGGAAATTAATACTTTTGAAGAGAGAAGATGCTAATAGAGCCATATTACAGACTAGAATATCAGGTATGAAAATCTATGACAGAAGAAATGTAAGCGGTAATATTCTGTTTACCGGAGTCTTTCGTGCTACTGGTATAGGTTTAGATAAGTTTTTAAAGAGTCTCGAGAATACAAATCATACTGATTGGAGTAGCGATCAGGCTTCTAAGGAAGATAGAAAGGTAGCTAAAAAACTGCTAAAAGATTTATATGATTGGTATAAAGAATGTGTTAAAAGTTCTTATGAACAAAATGTAGAAGATGTAATAGATGCGATTGGAATGAAAGATTTTTTGCCACTTTTGTCATCAGATTCAGAAAAAAACGTTAAAAGGAAGGATTCAGGAATAAAGAATTCTATTAATTCGGTAGAAATTAATAGGAATAAGAATAAGACAAACAATCTTTATAATCCAATCGAAAAAGAGGTAGATTCTATTTTGAAAGATTTGAATTTGGATAACGAAAAAGATGATAGGAAACCTAAAAAAGAAACCTCAAATAAAAAGAAGGGAATATTAGAAAGATTAGGTTTTAATCAAAAGACAAAAGAAGAAAAATTAGTAGATGTTACTCAATTTTTTGGAATAAAAATTGTTGCGTTAAACAGCAAAGAAGGACAATATAGATGTATATTGAAACCTAAAAAAGAATTCAAAGAGATAGATTTAAAATTCAACTTTGTTGGAGAAGATGGCACAATTACACAAGCTATAATACGAGAGCTTACCTCTCAATCTAATATGGTTAAAAAATCAAATACTGATTTTAGAGTATTAGACATTAATAAAGATAAGAGGGTAATTATCGATATTAAAGTAAACTCCAATTTATTAATGAAGATGGAAGGAAAAATAAATGAAATTAAAATCTGATATGTTCCCATATCCTGTTTTAAGTAAAGAACTGGATGATTTTATAACAGGAGATTTTGAAGTAAGTATTTCTCAAAAAAAAATGAGCTTAAATAGCATACTTTTGACTTTCAACTTCAGTTTGAGTAATAGTGAAATAGATGAGTTGATAAAGCAAAATAAAGCAAAATTCGCAATTCATATTGAAGGGCAGGCATCTTCTTATAGGAAGCTCTTTTTCCTTGAAAAAGGAGAAACAAGAAAAGAGATTGAATTAATTAGTGAATCTACGCCTAAAAAACTATTTGTCAACATGATGATTATCGCAACAAGTGCAATAAATAATTATAGCAACAAAGGTTTTAATCCTGATTACTACGGAAAAGATTTTGTAATTCCAGAAATTGAAAAAGGCAGTATTTTAGCTTATGATACTATGGCTGAGTTGCAAGTTGATTTTGCTAATAATGAATATGGTAGCTTGAAATCAATGGTTCGTATTGCTAAATATAACAAAAAATATATGGAAGTTGATTTAGATGGAGATGTTATACAAATAAATCTACCTGAAAAATCTTATTTAGCTTATGTCTGTTTATCTAATTCTAGTAAAGTACAACAACGCTTACTCTTAACAACTATAATTCTACCTGCAATAACAGTAGCGATTGAAAAAATTAAGAGGTTAGAAGTTGATGAGAGTAAAGAGTGGTATAAATCTCTTGGAGAGTTATTAAAAAAGATTGATTACAATATTGAAGATTTACAAGAAGAAAGTTCAATGATGGTTGCTCAGCAATTGCTTGATTTTCCTTTAGAATCTTCTCTTTATGAATATTATAAGTTTGAGGAAATGAAAAATGAGTAAATTAAAATATGTTTCTGATGAATTTTTAGATGATTTTAAAACAAATTTTCATAGTAAATACTTGCTGTACTATATAAATAATGATAAAGAAAAGATAATTAACCTATTTTCTGATACTAATAATGTCTATGATTCGCTAAATGAGTTTGAGTATAAAGAACTCATTTTAGAATCCTTGGATTCTGAAGCTCCAAAAAAGAATGTTGAAATAATTTGGGAATCTTTAAAACATTTAACTATTGCAGAGGCAGAGAATGAAAAAATTTGGGTTGCACTTGAAAATACATATTATTTAGATTATCATTTGGACCAGCTAAGTAATATTAACGGTACAACCAGGGAAGCAAGCATAACAGCTAGAACTATATTTAATAGAGGTAATAAACGATCTTTAATGATAAATAGTATTTCTTCTCTATGGTGGATTGCTTACTATACATTTGATGAAGATTCTTCAAATCCATATTACTATACAAAAAGATTTTTATCAGGGAGTTACAGAGGAAATGCTGTTGCGTATTTTTCAAGCAACTTAGTATCTAATAAAGATATTGTTCTAGGGAGTTTACAAGCTATATATGAACTAATTGATGAAGGTAAAATGATTGAAAATAGGTATTCCTACACTAATGCTAACAAAATATTGAATTTAGTTGGTGGGGTAATAGTTTTAGACTTTTTAACGAGAGAAGATATAAAAGTTATAGTTAAAAGTCATTTGATGGAGACCGAGGGTATTAAGGCGATTTATCGTATGTCTTAAATTGATTTATTAACTATCATTTTTATACATAAAAAAGAGGTTCACGCCTCTTTTTCTTATTTCTGTTTTCACTCTAATGCTTTATTATTCTATTCACTAAATCTTAAAAAATAGCCATCTGGGTCTAGAACTGCAAATTCATGAGGGTAGATATATTGTTCACCAACACGAAATTCTCTTTTA
>CABPWC010000029.1 GCA_902461025.1 uncultured Streptococcus sp. | reverse complement strand
AGTTTGAACGACGGAATTTTTGGATGTGGTAAACATCAAGGGAACCATCTTCACGGCGAACTTCTACCTTGTCCGCATCCGCATAGGTAACCTTACCACCATGTTGTGCAATCACTGCAGCTCCTGAATCATGGGCTGCTTGGTATTCCATACCTGTACCAACGAAAGGCGCTTTAGGATCGATCAATGGAACAGCCTGACGTTGCATGTTGGCACCCATGAGGGCACGGTTGGAGTCATCGTTTTCCAAGAACGGAATACATGCTGTCGCAACAGCAACTACTTGTTTAGGAGAAACGTCCATGTAATCGACACTAGATGCTGGATATTCTTGGTTAACCCCTTGGTGACGACCCATAACAACTTTTTCTGCAAAAGTGCCATCTTCGTTCAATTTAGAGTTAGCCTGAGCAACTGTGTATTCATCTTCTTCATCGGCAGTCAACCAAACGATTTCGTTGGTTACTTTACCAGTCGCACGGTCAACCTTACGGTATGGTGTTTGAATGAAACCATACTTGTTGAGGTGCCCGTATGAAGACAAGTTGTTGATCAAACCGATGTTTGGTCCTTCAGGTGTTTCGATTGGACACATACGACCATAGTGAGTGTAGTGTACGTCACGAACTTCATATCCAGCGCGGTCACGTGTCAAACCACCAGGCCCTAAGGCAGACAAACGACGTTTGTGAGACAACTCAGAAAGTGGGTTGTGTTGGTCCATGAACTGTGACAATTGTGAAGAACCAAAGAATTCTTTGATAGCCGCAGTCACTGGACGGATGTTAATGATTTGTTGAGGTGTTAATACTTCGTTATCTTGAACAGACATACGTTCACGAACATTACGTTCCATACGTGAAAGTCCAAGACGTACTTGGTTGGCAAGCAATTCACCAACGGCACGGATACGACGGTTTCCGAGGTGGTCGATATCATCGACACGACCGATGCCTTCAGCCAAGTTAAGGAAGTAGCTCATTTCAGCAAGGATATCTGCCGGAGTGATAGTGCGAACTTTATCATCTGGATTTGCATTTCCGATGATTGTTACAACACGGTCTGGATCAGTTGGTGCCACAACCTTGAATTTTTGAAGAACAACTGGTTCTGTCAAAACAGCTGAGTCATTTGGAGTGTAGACAATCTTGTTCAAATCGCCATCCAAGTGATTTTCGATACTTTCGATGACATCGCGAGTCATAACAGTACCCTTTTCAACTAAGATTTCACCAGTTTCTGGGTCTACCAATGGTTCAGCGATTGTTTGATTGAGCAAACGAGTCTTGATATTGAGTTTCTTGTTAATCTTGTAACGTCCAACGGCTGCCAAGTCATAACGACGTGGGTCGAAGAAACGAGCTACGAGCAAGGTACGTGAACTCTCAGCAGTTTTTGGCTCACCTGGACGAAGACGCTCATAAATTTCTTTCAAAGCTTCGTCTGTACGAGAGTCCATTGGGTTTTTATGGATATCTTTTTCAACAGTGTTGCGAACCAACTCGCTATCCCCAAAGATATCAAAGATTTCATCATCGCCTGAGAAACCAAGTGCACGAACCAAAGTCGTAAATGGAATTTTACGAGTACGGTCGATACGAGTATAGGCGATGTCTTTTGAGTCACTTTCAAGTTCCAACCAAGCTCCACGGTTAGGGATTACAGTTGAACCGTAGCCCACTTTACCGTTTTTGTCTACTTTATCATTAAAGTAAACACCTGGAGAACGCACCAACTGTGATACGATAATACGTTCACCACCGTTGATGATGAAAGTACCCATCTCAGTCATGATTGGGAAATCTCCAAAGAAGACTTCTTGAGTTTTGATTTCGCCAGTTTCTTTGTTAATCAAGCGGAAAGTTACAAAGATTGGTGCTGAATAACTTGCATCATGGATGCGAGCTTCTTCAAGCGTATATTTAGGTTCTTTGATTTCGTAGCCAACAAATTCCAACTCCATTGTTTCTGTGAAGTTTGAAATTGGCAATACATCTTCAAACACTTCCTTCAGACCATGGTCTAGGAAATCTTTGAATGAGTCAGTTTGAATTTCAATCAAATTTGGTAAGTCAAGAACTTCTTTGATTCTTGAAAAACTACGACGGGTACGATGTTTCCCGTATTGAACGTCATGTCCTGCCAAGATGATTCTCCTTTGTAAATAAAGTTCCAAGCTTAGTCACCTAAGCTAATAATTATCGTTTAATGGTTCTAAAACCCCTATCAACTTATCCCCCTTGACTAATTTTTCAGAATCTTTAAATCTCTGTTACAGATGCAAAAAATACCGAAAAAAAGCACAAAAAGAGCAGTTAAATCTGACTTTTTTCAGGAGATTTAACTGCTGTGAGCCTTGTCTGGACAATATTTCAGACAAAACCTACGACAAATGATTACTCATATTATACCTGATTTTCTCTGATTTTTCAAGACCTTTGAACCATTTTTTCTTACTTTAGTATAGAAGTGGTTTGTTTTCTGAAAAGGGAGTTTTCATGTTCCGAAGTTACTGTGGTTTTTCTAAGATGAAAATTTCATTCGAAGAATAACTGCTTTCCTTGTAGCCTAAGCTTTCATATTGCTTAATCAGCTCAACATAGAGTTCGCTAGTATCCTTACTTTTTCTCGGAATAACTACAAAATCTATAGACGAATCCACTTTCTGACCGTTGTGATAGAAAATATCATATAATTTTTGGTGTTTTCTGAGAACTGATGTGTACGGATGTTCAGCGACTACTGAAGATTCAGCCGGCAGACTCTCTAAGGTGTATCGTATATCATCAAAATTTTGTTTGTTTTGATGATAATAGCCGATATTAAAGCTCCATTTATGCGTCAACTGGTGTAATAGCATTCCAGATACAACAATACCTACCACAACGGTAAGAACAACAAACTTTTCTTGCAAAATTTTGTTGATTTGAAGTTCTTCTAGCGAGAGTAAAGCCATTAGAAAAAGTAAGGCTGCACTACCATAACTATATTGAAAACCGATGTCATATTGATAAGGCCAATTGGGCAATAAATTTATGACAACAAGCGGTAGAGCTAATATATAATTTTCCCAATTTCGTTGAACAAGAGGTAGGAAACAAAGCGGAGCAAGCATTAGGAACAGATAACCTAATCGCTTAGCTGTAAAAATTGTACTGATCACATATTCTGGATGGGTCAAGAGATTTTTCAAGACCATGAATAGTCCACTCTCACCATTCTGTAGATAAGTGTCAAAACGAGAGACCATACCTCCTTCGCCGTAAACACTCAAGAGATACATCGCAAACATAAAATAAACAATAGGTAAAACAATATCTACTAACAAAATCCGCAGTCTTGTGGTTTTTGATAAGATGAATCGTTTTTGTAAGAGGAAGTAGGCTCCAATGCTAATCACATAGATAAATGCATCTTCTTTTACCAGTAATAGTAGCAAAGTCGAACCGATAATACCCAGTTTTCGCTCAGAAACAATGAAATAAAACAACCAGAAGATCAAAGCGGTTAGGAAACAATTTTCATGGAGATGAGTCCCGCCTGCAGTTGTTATAACAGGGAATAAAACAAACCATGCTACTATCAATATATTTGTTAGTTTAGATAGTTTGAATTTAGGAAGTAATAGTTTCAGAGGAATAATTGCAGAAAAAGCAACTAAAACCTGTAAAATATCTAGCGTTTCTACATATGGGAATAATTTATAAAACGGAAGCATTAGATAAAAGATTGGAGACACGTGTACCGCAAAATGCGAAAGTACTCGGTCTCTCTCCAATGTTGTAATCGGAGTCCAATCTGTATTCATACGCTCAAACATTTGAGAAAAGATACCGATGTCAAAGGTGCTCACCTCAATTGTTTTGACTTTATAATACACAACGACACAAAGATAGAGAACATAAGCAATACTAAGTGACAGAACCGCTAACCATACTAACTTTTTATGTTCTTCTAAAAATTCTTTTACTGGCAATTGTACAAAAAGAAAAATCAGTACAGCAGAGAGAATCACTGCTAAAATGATTGGCCAAATCAGTGTGTAAAATCTAGTAGTCGTTAAATCAACGGCATGAAAACCGAGTGCTGCATCATTAAAATTGGAATCAACTAAGGTTAATAGACGGGGAATCGCGCCTACTATCGTAAACAAATACAAGAAAGACAAGGATTCACCTTTGAGCTTAAAAAAGACAAAGAGAAGCAATGCCAAAAGTAGTATCCCTAACGCTAGGAAAAATGAAATACTTTTATATACAGCAAAAAATAAGACTAGACAAGATATAAGAATATTAATCCTACGAATATTGAGGGATGATTTTATTTCCACTACCCCAATGAATATAGCTGCTATGAGAAAAACCAAGATTTTGTCAAAAACAGGTCCAGAATTTAGACTTAGAAAAATGTCTTGTGGTGCATAGTGCAATAAATGAAGCAAAATGACTATTAAATATGCCCCCAGACCATACGACAAAAATTGCTTTCGTTTTTCAAAAATATTCCCTAATACTTTTTCCACAGTAATAATCCTCCTAATAATAAAATAATTGTATCATAATCCTGCCCTTCCTTCTATCCCTTTTTGAATCTTTTACAACACTATCAATGTCATAACCTCCATTTTTCATTATCGAAAAACCAGAATAAAAAAGAACTGTTCAACCTACTGATAAGGTAGTCTGAACTGCTCTTGTTTAATTCCCTACTCTAACTCGCGTAACAATGCCATCTTTGTCGGTCACACTAAACTCTGCAGACGAAAGCCACTGAGTTATGGCCTTGCTAGTTTGAGATTGAGCAAATACTTTTAATAATTCCTCCTTGTTCTCAACTTCAACCGCATAGTAGGCAAGACCTGTCATTCCATGCTCACGAGGAGCTAAGTTTTTACCACCCCATTCATTGACGGCCAAATGATGATGATAATCCCCTGATGCTATCCAACTGGCATGTGGAATCGTGAATTTATCCTCAAGACCTAGAGACTCTTGATAGAAAGAGCTCGCTTCTCGACTATTCTTAACAGATAGATGAACATGGCCCATGCGAGTGCCACTTGCAATGACAAAAGGATCCAGTTCTTTGCCTAGTTCATAGATGTCTTGGGCAGACAGCTCTTCTGTCACCCCAATAATTCGCCCGTCCTCTCGAATATCCCACTCGGTCACAGGCTTGTCTCTGTAGAGTTCAATGCCATTGCCCTCTAAATCTTCTAGATAGATAGCTTCACTATAGCCATGATCAGCTCCACCTACTAGTGGAATCTTTAGGTCTAACAAGTGTTTAAAAACATTGGCTAAGTCCTCTCGACTCGGTAAAAGGAGAGCCATGTGATAAAGTCCGTAAGTCTGTTTGGGATTCCTCGTATCATCTGTCTTGATTAGTTTAACAAGAGCTTTGTCTCCAGCACCCAAAACCGCCTCTCCTTCCGACTGACTCAATATCTCCAAGCCGAGCAACTGATGATAAAAGGCTGTCTGACTTTCTAAATCCTTGACATTTAAAGCCACCTCGGCCAAATGAATCTTACTATTATATTCGTAAACCATAGAAAACCTCTCTTTGTTGTAACTTTTTTTGTTACATTAATTATACACCTTTCTCAACCAATGTCAATCCAGATGCTTAGGAGTGATAAAAACAAGAAAAAACCTCCCCGGTACGGGAAGGTTTTTTAGATTTAATGAGCCAACATTTCTTGGGCAATTTCCTGACCAGATAGGTTATCTGGATAGTAGGTTGGCCAGTTGTCCATCTCTTCAAAGAGGGCTTCTTGGCTAGTACCTCCAAAGAAAATATGGAAATGCTCTGCCTTGACCGGAGCAATATTGTGGTCGCTAAACTGAACATACTTAAACTGTCCAGCGTCCGCATCTGTTGCTTCAAAGAGATAACGGACTCCACGATTTCCTTTCTTATAAGTCAAGATTTTCTTACCGACATACTTGTAAGTATATTTCTTACTTTGGTCTCCTTGGATGAATTCCATCGTATTATCTGTAATGTTAATCTTGCTTACATCTGTTTGGTAACCTTTTTGATAGTAGGCCTTGTATTCATCCTTGGTCATCTTACCAGTCAATTTAGCCTTGTAATCAAAGACTTGGTCAAGAGTACCATTTTCAAGGAAAGGATAAACAGACTGCCAGTTACCAGTATAGTCACTCAAGGTGCGATCCTTAACATCTGCATCCTCAAAGTAACCATTTTGAACTGTTTTAGTTTCCTCTGCCTTTTCTGGTTCAATCTCTTCCCCTGCCTGATCAGTTGTTTGCTTGAGGGCCTTGAGATTTTTCTCCATGACAGAGATATAGTTTTCTCCAGCCTTCATATCCTCTTCGGTCAAGCTTTCAAGAGGATTCAGAACATCTAACTTCACTCCTGTTTCTTTTGAGAGGGTATTCGCTAGGGCTTGAGAAGCATTTTCTTCAAAGTAGATATAAGAGATTTTGTTTTTCTTGATGTACTCGGTCAATTCTGCCAAACGGCTTGCTGATGGCTCCGCATCTGGCGAAAGTCCAGAGATAGAGACTTGATTGAGTCCGTAGTCCAAGGCTAGATAACGAAAGGCTGCGTGTTGAGTCACAAAACTCTTTTGTTTTGCACTAGAAAGTCCTTCAGTATAGGCCTTGTCCAAGGCTTGCAGTTTTTCGATATAAGCTGCTGCATTTTGTTCAAAAGTCGCCTTCTTATCTGGATAGTCAGCTGAAAGACTATCACGGATATGTTCTACAAGCTTGATGGCACGCGCAGGAGACAACCATACATGAGGGTCATACTCGTGATGATGACCTTCTTCGCCGTGGTCATGGTCTTCCTCTTCTTCACTTCCCGGAAGAAGGAGCATATCTCCAGTAGCTTTAATGGTTTTTACTTTTTTCGCATCTAGGGAATCTAATAACTTAGGAACCCAAGTTTCCATGTTCTCATTTTCATAAACAAAAGCATCAGCATCTTGGATTTTAGCGACTGCCTTAGGTGATGGTTCATAGTCATGTGGCTCTGTTCCAGCCCCGATTAAGAGTTCGACATTGGCTGTATCCCCTGCTATTTGCTTGGTAAATTCATAGACAGGGTAGAAAGTTGTGACGATATTTAATTTTCCGTCTGCTTGTTTTTGATTGGAACAAGCGACTAAGAATACTGTCACAAGACTTGCCAAAAGTAGGCTTAGTTTTTTCATGTGCTTCTCCTATTTGATAAAACGTTTGAGGATGCTGACTACTAAAAAGACAACTACAAAGATAATGGTGATACTTGCACTAGGAGGCGTCTCTGCATAATAGGAAATATAAAGCCCTGCTACCATGCCTAGAAAACCAATGACACTGGCTAGAATCATCACAAAACTAAAGTTTTTCCCTAGACGCAAAGCAATACTTGCTGGCAAAACCATGATGGTCGATACTAAAAGCGCACCTGCCGCTGGTATCATAAGAGCGATCGCCACACCCGTTACCATGTTAAACAAAATTGACATAGTACGTACTGGAAGGCCATCTACAAAAGCCGTATCCTCGTCAAAAGTTAGAATATACATGGGTCTTAAAAAGAGGAAGGTCAAGATTAACACTACCGCTGCAATGACAAAGAGCCCAATGACCTGCTCTTGACTAATAGTCACAATAGAACCAAAAAGATACTGATCCAGACTCATCGAACTAGAACTCTTCCCCTTACTCATCACAATAAGTGAAACTGCAAGTCCTGTAGACATGAGAATGGCTGTCCCAATCTCCATAAAGCTTTTATAAACTGTACGCAAGTATTCAAGAAAGACCGCCGCAATCAAAACGATCACAATGGTTGAGATGGTCGGAGAAATCCCCAAAACCAAACCAAAGGCAACACCCGAAAGCGAGACGTGACTGAGAGTATCACTCATGAGACTTTGACGGCGCAAGATGAGAAAAGTCCCAAGAACTGGTGAAAAGAGACTCATGGCAATAACTGCCAAAAAGGCTCGCTGCATAAAATCATAAGACAGTAGATTAAGCATGCTCCACCTCCTGGTCACTTTCATGGACATTGAAGCAACGCCATGGTGAATCTTGGTCTCGGACAAGGTGAATATTGCGATCTGCGTAGTCTTTGACTTCTTCTGGGTCATGAGTAATCATCAAAACAGCCTTGCCATGATGGTGGGCGCTGTGGTGCATGAGCTCATAAAATTCATTCTTAGTCCCTGCATCCATCCCTGTCGTCGGCTCATCCAAGATAAAGATATCTGGATCGGACGCAAACATACGTGCAATGACTGCTCTTTGCTTTTGCCCACCAGAGAGGGAACCAATGCGTTTATCCCGATGTTCCCACATGCCAACCGAGTTTAAACTAGCCTTGATATGTTCCTCATCGTGAGCATTTAAACGGCGGAACCAGCCCTTTCTTGGATAACGACCTGATTTGACAAATTCATAAACGGTACTTGGAAAACCTGCATTAAAACTTGCAATCTGCTGAGGAAGGTAGGCAATTCTTAATTTTGTCCCACGAGTGTTGGTCTTTGAAATGGTAACTTTACCAAATCTTGGTTGTAAAATACCTAGACTGGCCTTGATTAGAGTCGTCTTGGCAGCTCCGTTTTCTCCCGTGAGTGTGACAAACTCCCCACTATCAACACTGTAATTGATATGCTCAAGCACAGGTTCCTTGTCATAATAGAAGGACAAATCCTCTACTGTGATGTATCTCATTACTTGATTTCTCCTACTAAAGCAGTTAAAAACCGCTGGATAATTTGTTGCTCCTCAGCTGAAAATTGACTTGCAACTTGTTCATACGTCGAGAGGGTATGCTCATGATGATGGTGGTGCTCCTCAGCAATTGGTCTAGCAAGGTCTGTCAATTGATAAAAAATCACTCGAGCATCCTTAGGATCCTTAGACGTTTCCAGCATCCCCTCTTTAATCAAAGATTTAATAGCCTTGGTAACAGCCGCTTGACTGACATTAAGGCGACGTGCCAACTCAGAATTGGTCAATGATTCCTCTGATAAGAGCATGAGGATATGCTCCTGGGTGTTTGTCAAAGCCACTTCACTCGTGCAATGACCAATCAAAATTTCATGCTGATTTTCAGCTTTCAAGATTACTTCATTTAAAAAATGATCAATTTCCGTTGCTAATTGTCTCATGATTTGCCCCTTTCTTCGAATAGTTTTTCCATTATTACAGGACTTTTAGTCTATTTGTTTACTAGTTAAGTATATCACATCCTAGTACAGAGTCAAGAAAAAAGATGAAAACAATTTTTATGTTTTCATTTTCTATGTATTCTTTTACTGGACTTTACTCAATTGAGGAATCCACTACTATACTCGCATTCGGCAAAAAGTCTGTGATTACAAAAAGCCCAAACTAAGGTTCAGGCTCTTTGGTTATTTATTGAAAATCTTTGATATTACCGTCGTAATTAGCCCAATCCTGGCTAAAGAATCGGTCATTTGTTTGGTAATTAGGAGCTGTTGTTGGATTGCTTAAAAAAGGATTTACAACCTTATCAAAGGCCAACCAGCCTAACCAACCAATATGAATCGTATCCTTAACAAAGTATGGATCTCCTCCATTTTTTGAGAAATCAGCAATATTGGTGAAACCTTGGCTTTCCAACTGGTAACGAATTTTTTCAACTGCGTGTTGATACATTTCCTCACTCAGTCCAGTATAATCCATCCATTTTTTATTGACAGGTTGAAAAACAAAGAGCACATTGACCTTGGACTTGGCAAATTGATCAAGCACTAGCTGTAAATCATTGTACTCATAGGACTTGAGAAAGTTGTAATTTTTTTGATACCCTTCCCATTTTTTCAAATCTTTCTTTAACTGAGTATTGTAAAAATGGTTCTCCATTCCCAAATCATTATTGGTTGTATTTTCTTCTGCATCCTTACGTGCAATATTTTCCAATTCTTCATAAGAAAATTGATCTGGGAGACTGCTCAAATATTTTTCAATATGATCTTTATACTTTAATCGACCTCGAATCGAGAATTGGCCAAAAAGAGCAGCTTGTTTTTCATTGAACTCTGCAGAAGCTGTGATGATTGAATGATCAAAGTCCGACAATTGCTCGTTTTTAGCTAACTTTTCAACAATCCCCTTCATCGGTACGCTTGGGTTCTGCTTCAAGAGTCTATTAGCCGCATACTGAGTGGCCACATCCCCAGATTGGTTTTCCAAGAAGGCCGTCAACTGATCATTGTTAAAATAGGTTTGAAAAATAGTCGGGTCATGATCCTCTTTTGTAAACCACTGTGGAGAGATTACAAATATCGCTTGTTTATTTTCAAGTTCAGACGTAATTTGTTGCATCCCAAAATACTGACTGAGTGAAGCAGCACCTGCCTGCCCCATAAAATAGGGTCGGTAGGAGCGATTGTACTTTTCAGCTAATACTCCTGGATGCATGTTGTCGAAACGAATCCATTCACTTGATCCAAAGAAAGGGACAAAACGCATATCAGGGTCTGTAAGAGCTCTTACTTTTTGGCTTCTCTCCTTAAAGCTCTCTGCACTTACAGAAGCCGCAGAGTATTTCTCCTCCGTCAGATTATGGCTTCTTGTACTTGGATAAAAAAAGATTAGTAGAAGAACCAACAATCCCGCTATAAAAACAGGCCCAAAAATCAGCCACAGGCGTTTAAGCATTTTGTAGCTCCACAATACCGGCTACGATTTTATTAGCCGTATTCCAGTCATCACGACCAAATTCTGTAACCGGGACACGAATATCAAAGCGATTCTCAATTTCCACAATTAATTCGACTGTTCCCATACTGTCCAAGACACCTGCATCAAAAAGATCCTCATCCATCATGTCAGAAACATCTTCCATAAACAATTCATCAATAATTTCAATAACTTCTGATTTGATATCCATTTTTTAATTCCTTTTATTTTTTAAACCATAAATCATTCAAAAATCCAGAGAAGATTAAGAATGAGACCATCACGACATGGAAGGTGACTACCATGCCAAGCAACTGAACCCAGCGATTTTCAAGCAAGGGAGGTCGTCCTGCTTTCTTACGTTCTTTATTGAGCGTTTTTTTCTTTCTGACCCAGGCATCATTAATCACTAAACCTACCCCATGAAAGAGTCCGTAGGCGATGTAAAACCACGTTATTCCATGCCAGAACCCCATAAGGAGCATGTTTAGGATATAGGCGACACTTGAGGTCACATTTCGATTCTTAAACAATTTCTTTCTCGTCATCACCATGACCATGCGCATAAAGACAAAGTCACGAAACCAGAAAGATAAACTCATGTGCCAGCGATTCCAAAACTCCTTCAAATCCCTTGATAAAAAAGGTTTGTTGAAGTTGATCGGACTACGAATTCCCATCAGATTTGAAATCGCCAAAGCAAACATAGAATAGCCCGCAAAATCAAAGAAGAGCTCCAAACCAAATGTATACATGACTGCTACTACATAATAGTTAAAGAATCCACCTACCTGAAGAGCTAGATTTTTTAGGGGCGTTAACATAATTTCGCCTAAAATATGAGCCAGGATAAATTTATACAGAAACCCCATCATGATATATCGAACTGACTCAGCTAGCATGTCCATCAACTCATCACGTTCTGGAATCGTCTTATAATTTTCATTAAAACGCTTGAAACGATCAATAGGACCACTTGAAAATGTCGGCATAAAGAGGAGAAAACGTAAATACTCCCACAACTTCAATTCCTTAATGACTCCATCTCTGAGTTCAATAATGATTCCCACCGAACGAAAAGTCAAATAGGAAATACCAATAAATCCTAATAAAGACTGTGTGCCATTAATAGCTGGTTGCACTTTGACAAAAATGATGGGAAGTAACGATAATAGACTCACCAAGTAGAAAATCCATTTGCCATCTCGGACTTTTCGATACTGCTTGTAAAAAAGTACCAGTAATATTTGCCATATCAGATAAATTCCTAAGGCAGCTATTTGATTAGTCTTGCCCCCCGTCAACATAGTAACGATAAAGAACAAACTAACCAATATTTCATACCAGGCAAAACGTTTTTTGAAAAAAAGTCCGATAAAGATTGGCAAGGTAGCCGTAATTACGTACAAAAAATACTGTGGATTCCCATAAGGCTCAATATGAGGTAGCTGTTTTAGGAAATCCATCATCTATTATTCACCTCGTTAATCAATCCTTTAATGTCAATCTTCCCATTTGGAGTTAGTGGTAAATCCTCTCTATAAAGGAACTTAGATGGCATCATATAAGACATCATAATATCCTCCAAATCTTCCTTAATGGCTTTCGTGATATCAATTTCACGCTCAAATTGTTCTTTGACGCCCTCTTTTAAGATGACATAAGCCAAGAGATTTTGGACCTTGTGATCTTTATTATAACGTGGAACTGCGACAGCCGATTCGATATACTTCGATTTGTTCAAGTTTTGAGAGACATCCTCTAGCTCGATACGGTAACCGTTAAATTTGATTTGGAAGTCCATCCGACCACCATATAGAAGAAGGCCTTCATCCGTCATGGTTCCGACATCTCCTGTATGGTAGGCTGGAAGACCTTCAAATTCGAAGAAAGCTTCTGCTGTTTTCTCTGGATTATTCATATAACCTTTTGAAACAGCCGGTCCAGACACGATGATTTCCCCTTGCTCACCATTTGGCAATTTGTTGCCTGCCCCATCAACGATGAAGGTTGGAGAGTCTTTTTTGGTATAACCGATTGGCAGACGTTTCAAAGTCGCTAACATCTCATCTGTAATAGCGACTGCTGACAAAGCTACCGTCGCTTCCGTTGGGCCGTAGGCATTGATGATGCGTGCACTCGGGAAACGCTCACGCAATTTCTGAGCGGTTTTCACGGTCAACTCTTCCCCATCAAAGTAGAAATGGGTGATGCCTGGCATCTTTTCAGCATTGAAATCCTCAGACAACATGGCCATATCTGCGAAAGATGGTGTCGAAGTCCAGATAGCAATCGGAAGAGAAAAGATTGTCGCAAAGAGTTGTTTGAAATCTTGAGTGATGGCTGATGGAAGAGCAAAAAGGGTCCCTCCAAGAGCCAAGGTCGGTGCCCAATACATGACAGACAAGTCAAAGGAATAGGGCGGTTGCGCCAACATTTGCGGACGCTCTGGCGTTGCAAATTCCTTGTCTGTAATCATCCAGTTAGTGAAGCTGAGCAAGTTGTCGTGCGAAATTTGCACCCCTTTTGGTTTCCCGGTTGTTCCTGAGGTAAAGATAATGTAGTAGTTATCATCCCCTTTGACCGGATGTTGCAAGTCATAAGCATTCTGAGCCACATAAGCTTCACGCACTTGCTCCAAGGACATGATTGGAGCAGCTGGGTTTTCCAATGGAAATTCATTGATGGCAATAATCAAGCTTGGCTCTGCTACTTCAACAATGGCAGACACGCGCTCCAAGGCAGAGTGGCTATCAATTGGGATATAGGCATGGCCAGATTTTGTCAAGGCCACAAAAGTAGCCAACATCTCATACTCTTGACCACCAAAAACTACTACAGGAGATTTCTCAGGCAAGTCTAGTCGATCAATAGCTGCAGCCAAGCTATCTGAATCAGCCTTCAATTGACCATAGGTATGCTCTTCTCCAAGGACATTATATACTGGAAAAGCAGGCTGAGTTTGAGCAAAATACTCAATTCTTTCAATCATATCTCTAATTGGCTTATTAGACACGATTCGTTCTCTCCTTAAACTAAAATTCATTGTAAATAAAGCTTCCCTGACTTTGCCCTAAATAACTAAAGAAATAAAGTAAACCCAGCAAAACAATAAAATACAGGACAGTTTGCCCTAAAAAAACATAGTATGATTTCTTTTTATTCATGATTGATTTCTTTTCTGTAAATTTTCATCAACTTTTGCAAAAATACAATTACTATTTTATCTTGTTCCCATTTTACCACTTTATTCCCTTTGTTTTCAACTGTTTACCATTTTTTAGAAGTTGATTTTAGCTTATTTTAAGACAAGGCAAAATCTTGATAAAAACATCCTTTGAAAATCTAAATCTTATGACATCCTAATAGCAGCAAATTATAAATCAAACAATTTGAAAGACTAGCAAACACACGGCTCCCGCTTTGGGCATTTTTATGCTAAAATAGTAGCTATGGATAAAATTATTAAAACAATATCAGAAAGTGGATCTTTTCGTGCTTATGTACTAGACAGCACTGAAACCGTCCGCACTGCTCAAGAAAAACATCAAACTCAAGCTAGCTCAACTGTAGCACTTGGTCGTACTTTGATTGCCAGTCAAATTCTCGCCGCAAATGAAAAGGGAGATACTAAAATTACGGTCAAAGTCCTCGGAACTAGCTCACTCGGAGCCATCATCACCGTTGCAGATACCAAGGGAAACGTTAAGGGATACGTTCAAAATCCTGGCGTTGACATCAAAAAAACTGCAACTGGTGAAATCCTAGTTGGTCCATTTGTCGGCAATGGCCAATTCCTAGTTATCACAGACTATGGCACTGGAAATCCATATCATTCCATGACGCCTCTTATTTCTGGAGAAATCGGTGAAGACCTAGCTTTCTATCTTACAGAAAGCCAACAAACCCCTTCAGCTGTAGGGCTTAATGTCCTTTTAGACGAAGACGACAAGGTCAAAGTTGCTGGCGGCTTCTTGCTACAAGTATTGCCAAATGCCAAAGATGAAGAAATTGCACGTTTTGAAAAACGCATCCAAGAAATGCCAGCCATTTCAACACTGCTAGAGAGTGACGACCATATCGAAGCCCTTCTCAAAGCTATCTACGGCGACGAACCATACAAACGTCTGTCTGAAGAAGAAATTCGTTTCCAATGTGACTGCAGCAAAGAACGATTTATGAGCGCCCTTGCGAGCCTTCCGAGCTCAGATTTACAAGAAATGAAGGATGAAGACCACGGGGCAGAAATTACTTGTCAATTCTGCCAAACAACTTATAACTTTGATGAAAACGATCTGGAGGAACTCATTCGTGGCAAATCTTAATACACCTTTTATGATTGGTAATGTTGAGATTCCCAATCGTACCGTTTTAGCACCTATGGCAGGCGTAACTAACTCTGCCTTTCGTACCATTGCAAAAGAGCTCGGAGCTGGCCTTGTGGTCATGGAAATGGTCTCTGACAAAGGTATCCAATACAACAATGAAAAGACTCTTCACATGCTTCATATCGATGAAGGAGAAAACCCAGTTTCGATCCAACTTTTCGGAAGTGACGAAGATAGCCTAGCACGCGCAGCAGAATTCATCCAAGAAAACACTAAGACCGATATCGTCG
>CABPWC010000028.1 GCA_902461025.1 uncultured Streptococcus sp. | reverse complement strand
AAAGGAGGTCATAACGCAGGAGCGGACCTTGAGAAATTGTGTGAACCAGTTTCTCTCATGGAGATGCCTCTCACACTCTCTGGTTTTCCAGAGAGTTTTTTCTTGTCCTAAACGAATGGGGTTCTGGACCTTATGAAACAAAAAAAGACCTATCACACAAGCTGGAAAGCTTGATATGATAGGTTTTTAATGTCAGATTAACGTACTGTGCGGATACGCATTGTGTTAGTACGAACTGCTTCTCCAAGTGGCACACCTGCAACGATAACGATGTCGTCACCAGATTGTACAAGGCCTGCTTCAACTGCTTTACGTTCAGCAATTTCAAACATGTCATCAGTTGATGATGGAGCTTCTGTCAACATTGGGATAACACCCCAGTTCAACATCAAACCACGTTCTGTCAATTCGTCAAATGTCAATGCCAAGATGTCAGCATTTGGACGGTATTTAGAGATCAAACGTGCTGTATGACCAGTCTTAGTCAACGTTACAACCAATTTAATATCCATTGAGTTTGTAGCGTCTTTAACTGCTGAAGCCATAACTTCTGTTTTAGAGTTACGTTCAAATGAATCTGAGTTCAAACGTCCGTATTCATTAAGAAGAGTTTGAGCGTTCTTGTCGATTGTTGCCATTGTACGGACAGACTCAAGTGGGTATTTACCGTTTGCTGACTCACCTGAAAGCATAGTCGCGTCAGTTCCGTCGATAACAGCGTTAAATACGTCTGATACTTCTGAACGAGTTGCACGTGGTTTTTCAGTCATTGTTTCAAGCATGTTTGTTGCAGTGATAACAACTTTACCAGCAGCATTCACTTTTGTGATGATCATTTTTTGGTAAACTGGAACCATTTCGAATGGTACTTCGATACCCATGTCACCACGAGCGATCATGATACCGTCAGCAGCTTCAATGATTTCATCCAAGTTATCGATACCTTGTTGGTTTTCGATTTTAGCGAACAATTGAACGTGACCGTTACCAGTTTCTTCACAGATTGCACGAACTTCGTTCACGTCTTTAGCAGTACGTACGAATGAGATCGCGATGAAGTTGATACCTTGTTCAAGACCAAAACGAATATCATCGTTATCGCGTTCAGCAAGGGCTGGGAAAGGAATTTTAGTGTTAGGGATGTTAACACCTTTTTGTTTAGCAATGATACCATCGTTTTCAACTTTAACAACAAATTCACGGTTAGCAGCATCTTTTTCAACAACGCGAAGACCAAGCTTACCATCATCAACCAATACTTGATGACCAACTTCAACATCATCAAAAATATCAAGTGCACCAGCTACGTTCAATGCAATGACATCACGAGTTGATTTGATACCTTGTTTAGTTGCAACACGGATTGTTTCACCAGTTTTGTATGAATATTCTTTAGCTTCACCTTCAAACAATTCAGTACGAATTTCTGGTCCCTTTGTATCAAGAAGGAAACCAACTTTTTTACCTGCAAGTTTTTCAGCAAGTTTTACAGTTGCCATACGTTCACCTTGTTCTTGGTGGTCACCGTGTGAGAAGTTGAAACGGAAAGTGTTAGCTCCTGCTTCAATCAATTGAGCAATGTTTTTTGCTGATGCTTCAACATCAAGCTTTTCACCCCAATATCCGTCTTCACCGAATTTTTTACCACCGCGGATTTCAACCGCAGGACCTAAAGTTGCAACGATTTTTACACGTTTGTTCATGATTATGAAACTCCTTTATTTTTTAGACCTTTTAGGTCTGATTAACTAAGTTAATGAAAGTAAATTAGGACAAGCTCTTATTCAATTTGGCTAGTTCTAAGTCAGCCTTGTGAGGATTGTTGACAACAATCTTACCGTCAGCTGTTAGGCTAAACAAAGCTCCCTCTTCTGCTGTACCAAGAATTGGATTTTCAACCATTTTTTCGTTTCGGATACCCACAGCGACACCACCGATTCCTTGCTTAAGGAGTTTAACAGCGTGTGCACCCATGCGTGAAGCCAATACACGGTCACGAGCAGTTGGTGAACCACCACGTTGGATGTGACCAAGTTCAGTTACACGAAGGTCGCTTGTATCTCCAGCTTCTTTTAGTTTTTGACCAAATTCAGCCGCTGACATAACACCTTCTGCCAAAACGATAATGTTGTGTTTTTTACCGTGTTCATATCCAGCTTTGATACTTGCTACGATGTCTTCCATCTTGAAGCCTTCTTCAGGAATGATGATTTCGTCAGCACCTGTTGCGATACCTGCCCAAAGAGCAATATCACCAGCGTTACGTCCCATTACTTCAACAACAAAAGTACGACGGTGACTTGATGATGTATCACGAATCTTATCGATTGCATCCATAGCAGTTGTTACTGCAGTATCAAATCCGATTGTAAAGTCAGTACCTACGATATCGTTATCGATTGTTCCAGGAAGTCCAATAGCAGGGAATCCATGCTCAGTCAAGCGCATAGCTCCATGATAAGAACCATCACCACCAATAACTACGACACCTTCGATACCGTGTTTTTTCAATTGCTCAATCCCTTTAAGTTGACCTTCGAGTTTCGCAAACTCAGGGTAACGAGCAGAGTGAAGGAAAGTACCACCACGTGAAATAATGTCTCCTACTGAAGCAGCATCAAGTGGATAAATTTCACCAGCAACCATACCAGCATATCCATCATAGATACCAAAAACTTCCATTCCTTCTGAGATTGCTTGACGAACAACTGCACGAATGGCAGCATTCATACCAGGGGCGTCTCCACCACTAGTCAAAACAGCAATACGTTTCATTTGGTTTTGCTCCTTTTTCTTTAACATTCTAACTGATTATACCATATTTAAAGTTAAAATTCTTTTATTTTCATTGATTTTTAACGATAAATCGTTTTCATGACAATTTGTTTTAAAGATTCTTGTAAGCTCGTATCTTTTGTAACCATATAACCAGGCAAAAGAACATTTTTTTGTTCATTTTCATATCGAATGACAACAGGGATTTGTCCCTTATATTGTTCTAAAATATGATAAATTTCAGAGTCGTGATCATGATTGGCAACTTGAATCCAAAAACGTTCACTCACTGCCTCTTTTAGATTATTCAAAACTAATTGAAGACGTCCGTCCCTAGCCTGAACTTTTCCGTTTAGATAATAGAAACTACCTTCGTGTAAGAGATTTTTAAATTGGCGATACTGATTCGAAAAAACAGTAACCTCCAGATTTGTTTTACTATCACTGACTTTCAAAAAGGCCATGTTTTCACCTTTTTTAGTTCGGATCACACGAATGGATTGTATCTCAACGAGCACTGTAGCTGTCTGACCTTCGGAAAGTTCAGATAGACTCACAATTGGATACAAAGGATTCTTTGCTAGGGATATCAATGGGTGTTGGCTGATTCCAACTCCTAACCATTCCTGCTCTTTTTGAAATTTCTCAATATTTGAAAAATCCTCTGTATCTGTCCAACTATAGCTAGAATCTGCAAAGAGGCTACCTAACTCTTCTACAAAGATAAATAGAGTTAGTAGGTTGGTTAAGATTTTTTGACGATTTTTCTCAAAGTTATCAAACAAACCAACTTCTACCAGAGGATTTAATAAACTCTCCTTTTGATAATTTTTGGGCAATCGGGTGATAAAATCTTCAACACTAGAAAATGGACGATTCTCTATAATCCAATAGGCAAAATCACGAGGCATTCCCTTAATGCTCTTAAGACCTAAATGAATTGTCTTATCTGCTAACTTATCTTGAAATGGAATCGTATTGATAGAAAGCGGGGCTAATTCAAAGCCCATTTCAAGCGCATCGAAAATATAATCTCCACTCGCATAGTTCAACATCACTTGGTAGAAAATTGATGGGTAATGTGTTTTGAAATAAGCAAGCTGAAAAGCTAAAGCTGCATAAGCATAAGCATGCGAACGGTTAAAACCATAACCAGCAAATTTCTCCATGACAGCAAAGACTTCTTGAGCCTGTTCTTTTCCATACCCTTTTTCGAGTGCACCTTGGATAAAACTCTCCTCCATCCGATGCATCTCTGCAGCATTCTTTTTCCCCATGGCACGACGCAACATATCGGCTTTCCCAAGGCTAAAGCCAGCATAACGCTGAGCTACCTGCATCACCTGTTCTTGATAAAGCATGATACCATAAGTTGGGGCTAAGATATCTTCTAAGACTGGGTCAAGAACTGTCACTTTTTCTTTGCCGTGTTTTCTGGCTACAAAGTTATCGATATAATCGCTCGCACCTGGTCGGTTCAAGGAGGTCGTCGCCACTACTTCTTCAAAATTTTGTGGCTTCACTCGTTTCAATAAGCGTATAGCTCCAGGCTGCTCAAACTGAAAGATCCCCTTGGTCTTACCAGCTGCGAAGAGGGCTAAGGTTGCCTTATCCTCAAGATCAATATCCTCAATTTTTAGTGAAATCCCTTGAGTTTCAAATAAGAGCTCTTGCATTTTTTGAGCAAAGGTTAAGTTGCGTAGACCCAAGAAATCCATCTTGAGCAGGCCATTTCCTTCAACGCCATGAGCATCATACTGGGTAATGAGCATATCTTCCCCATACTTGAGAGGAATGTAATCTGTTAGATTTTTGTCACTAATAACGACTCCAGCAGCATGGATAGAAGTTTGTCGTGGATAGCCTTCTATCTTTTTAGCAATAGAGAAGGCCTTTTGGTACTCAATCTTACTTTGAATGAGTTGTCTAAAACCTAGATTCCCTTCATAGGCTGTCGTTAGAGTATCTTTAGAACCTATTTTTTTTGTAATAGCTGTCAACTCATACTCAGGCACGCCATAACGTTTGAAGACATCTCGGATGGCTTGCTTGGCTCCAAAGGTCGAGTAAGTGACAATCTGCGCAGCATGGATACTACCATAACGATCACGAACATAGCGAATAAACTCTGGACGATAGATATCTGGAATATCAATATCGATATCTGGCATGGTGTAGCGTTCACGATTCAAGAAGCGTTCAAAGATAAGATTCTTAGCTACAGGATCAATTCCAGTGATATCTAGGGCGTAGGCTACTAAACTTCCAACTGCGGAGCCGCGTCCCATCCCCATATAATAACCTTGAGAACGGCCAAAACGTAAGAGATCCCAAACAACCAAGAAATAGTCATCGAATCCCATATCATGAATCACAGACAGTTCTTCTTCTAAACGTTCCTGATAGACTGAATCTAGCAAGCCTTTTTGCTCCAAGCCCTTGATAGCTCTCTCCCGAAGTTCTTCAACTGCAGGTCTCTCTGGATTGAAACGTGGAAGCTTGAGACTACTATCAATCTCGTAGGAGGTATCCTTGATCAATCTTGCAAGATTATCCAGTGCGATTGGGAACTTCTCTAGTAAAATCTGTTCAAGACGTTCAGCAGGCAAAAACAAGCCCTGTTGAGATTGAACATCAACCTCTCTCAAGGTCACGTTCTCTTTAATCGCTTTAAGCATCTGTAGAGCTTCTAAATCCTCAGACTCGAAAGAGTTAACACGATAAAGAGGGAGAATAGGGTGAAAAACATTCAATTGAGGTGTATCTGGATACACTCCGATATAGTAGTCATGCCCTAAGTCCAAGGAATCAACTTCAGGATAGTAAGGAACAATGACACAAATATCTTCAAGGTAGGAAGAGAAATCAGCCCATTCTTTTTTACCTGTCATCTTTAAAGACGACAGCTTCATCAGGTTTCGATAACCATGGTTTGAGAGGGCTAGAAAACGTAGATTGAGCACTTCTTCTTTATGATAAACTATCATCTCAAGACCTAATAAAGGTTGAACCCCCTGTTTTTGGCATTCTTTGATGAAATAATAGGCTCCATAGAGATTGTCTTCATCCATGATTCCAAGTGATGAATAGCCATATTCTTTCCCTAGGCTGACATATCTCTTGATTGAAACCATACTCTCCATGAAACTATAGACAGTTTTCGTATCCAGTTGGGCAATCATTCTTTCTCACCTCCCTTTTTCTTTTTCTATTATACCATTTTAAAAATTAGAAACACAGTTTCTTTATAAGGACCAAGATAAAAACCACAGCCAGTGAAAAGCTGTGGTTTTAAAAGTTCTTCTAAACAAGTCTAAAACAGATGCTCGTCTTAAGCTTCCTCAACTTATTTATCTCTATCTTTTGTTAAAAATATTCCGATTAGAACTAGGACTAGTGAGAGATAAGGAAAAACCCTAAACATCTGCCAATCCGGGTCGAATGCTAAAAGTCCGGAAAGCAAATAAAATCCAGCACTCGCATACAAGAAATTTCTATTTACTTTCTTGATTCCTATCCTAGTTAAAAAAGTTGCTATAGCGTAAGCAATTAAATTAGGACCTAGAAAAATCAAGAATACAATTCCCCATGGAGCAGTAAATAAAGCAAGAGTTATAAATAGAAGAATATAGATAAGTGCCAAATAGAATGAGAAAGATAGAAGAGCCGAAGGTTTCTTGACTGCTTTTGGACCATTCATCATATCTTCAACTGAATTATTCTCTACAATTAGTTTATCTTCTTCTTTGTTTAGCTCTACATTTGGATTTTGGTCTGACATTTTGTTCTCCCACTAATTCGTTAAGTTATTTTTATTATATCCCAATTTATAAAATTAAGCTAGACTGAAAAAGCCACCTATGTTAGTCTCAGATAAACGCTCACATTTGTCTGAAAGAAACTAACATAAATGACCTACACTCCTACCTATCAAGTTTTTCTGAGTCAGGTGAGATTGCCTAACTTAATTGATAGATGAGGAGTTTTTATTATTTTTCGCGAATCACTTCTACCTTGTAGCCATCTGGATCTTTAACAAAGTAATAGTTTGGTTGAGTCCCTGGAAGCCCATTAGGCGCTGTTACTTCGTAGCCTTTGTCGCTATGTTCTTTGTGAAGAGCCTCAAGGTCAGGTGTACTTAGGGCGATGTGAGCAAAACCGTCACCAACAACATAAGGTCCGTGATCGTAGTTGTATGTCAACTCCAATTCATAATCATCACCATCAAGACCTAGATAAACAATGGTAAAAGCATGTTCTGGAAAGTCCATACGACGCAATTCCTTAAAACCAAAAGCATCCTGATAAAAAGCGATTGATTTTTCAAGATTTTCGACTCGCAAGCAGGTATGTAACATTTTTGAAGCCATTTTTTTCTCCTTTGTTTTAAAAAAGACTGGGACAAACTTGCACCAGTCTTATGAATAATTATTTACCAAGTTTTGCTTTGGCTGCATCAGCAAGAGCTGTGAAAGCTGCTGCATCGTTAACAGCCAAGTCAGCAAGCATTTTACGGTTTACTTCGATCTCAGCCAATTTCAAACCATGCATCAATTGTGAGTATGAAAGTCCGTTCAAACGAGCTGCCGCATTGATACGTGTAATCCACAATTTGCGGAAGTCACGTTTCTTTTGACGACGGTCACGGTATGCATAGTAGTAAGAGTTCATTACTTGTTCTTTTGCAGTACGGAACAAGATGTGTTTAGCTCCATAGTAACCTTTTGCTAATTTTAAAATACGTTTACGACGTTTGCGTGATACAACGCCACCTTTAACACGTGCCATTTATATTTCCTCCAATATTTCCTAGAATTCTTAACTTACAAATACGCGATTATTTCAAGCGAGTAAGCATTGCTTTGATACGTTTGAAATCTCCTGCATGCACCATAGATGCTTTACGAAGATGACGACGTTGTTTCTTAGTTTTTCCGTGGAAACGGTGAGAAGTGTAAGCACGGAAACGTTTAAGTCCACCAGAACCTGTACGTTTGAAACGTTTAGCTGATGCGCGGTGTGTTTTTTGTTTTGGCATGATATTTTCTCCTTTTTTTAACTTTCTGACAGATTATTTCTTGTCAGTTGCTGGGGCCAACTGCATGAACATTTGACGACCATCCATTTTAGCACGTTGTTCGATGATAGCAATATCTTGAGTTGCTTCAGCGAAATCGGCTAAAACTTTTGCTCCAATCTCTTTATGGGTAATCATACGACCCTTAAAGCGAATGGAAACCTTCACTTTGTTCCCTTTTTCAAGGAACTTGCGAGCACTGCGAAGTTTCGTATCGAAATCACCCTTATCAATAACTGGGCTCAATCGAACTTCTTTCACGGTCACAACGCTTTGTTTTTTGCGTTGTTCTTTTTGTTTCTTCTGGTACTCAAATTTGAACTTACCGTAGTCCATAATTTTCGCAACAGGAGGTTTAGCTTGAGGTTGAATGAGAACCAAGTCCACATTAGCGTCGTCCGCAAGTGCTTGCGCTTCACCAAGTGGTTTGATACCCAATTGTTCGCCCTCAAGACCGATTAAGCGAACTTCACGTACACGAATTTCATCATTGATGAATAAGTCTTGCTTTGCTATGGTTTTCACCTCTTTTTTAATTTTAGAGAAAAACAAGAGCGGACTTGCTAACGCAAATCCGCTCTACATGATTATAGTTCATTTCTGAAACTTGATCTGTAGGGGCCAGACAACGTTAGTCGCAAGGCGAGAAGTTCTCACTTCTGCTTTTCTCATCTTGTATATGATATCAAGTTTTTTCCTACTTGTCAAGATAAAAATAATCTTTTTTAGTTTTTTTCTAATATTTGAATTTAAATCCAATTATTGGGTACGAGAATAGTATATCTCATGTGGTTTTACTCGATTCCCTAGTAATTCAGAGACTGTAACAAAGCTATATCCTTGTCCCTGCAAATACTCAATAACCTTTGGTAGTGAATTTACTGACGTCTGGTGAATATCATGCATCAATATAATAGAACCATCAGTCGTCTGACGTTGAATTTCTGTTAGAATGGCTGCTTCGTTTTTACTCTTCCAGTCTAAGCTATCGACATCCCACATAATAAAGCTTAAATCGAGACTATTACGGATATCATCTGAGATGGCACCATATGGTGGGCGCATCAATTTTGAACTCTTTCCGAGAACACTAGTGATTGCTGATTCTGTATCCGTAATTTGTTTCTTAGCATCTTCTAATGAAAGTTGTGTTAAAACGGGATGGTTCCAACTATGATTTCCAACTTCATGGCCCTCAGCCTGCATACGTTTGAGGATAGCTTCATTACCTGCTATATTTTTCCCTTGAACAAAGAAGGTTGCTTTGATTTTGTACTTAGCTAAGATATCTAAGGCTTGTGGTGTTGTATTACCATCAGGACCATCATCAAAGGTAAGAGCTACCACTTTTTTATGTTTTTCTGCTTGAACTTTTTTATAAAGTTCAGCATCTTTTTCTGTTAGATAGGATGTCTGAATAAAATCAAAGAAATCTGAAATAGGCATCGCTATTTCTTCAACATTAGTCGTTGCTTTGACAGGATAAAGAACCAATTGACTATCTTTATAGGCAAACTTCCAGCTTGACAATTCTGCAGCAGAGAAATCAGCTGAAACTTGATCAACAACAGATTGCTCTACTTTTTTAGCTTGAAGAGTTGACTTAACTCCCTCAAGCAATTTTTCTTTTGCCGTGGATGAGTCTGTAAAAAGTTGATCAAGGGTAAAGACAGAACCATCTTCTTTAAGATACAGCTGATCTAAAGTAGTATTTTCTAATTCAACAACATTAGAATTGGCCAAGTCATAGGCTTGCTTTTTGATCAAACGATTTTCAACCCCAGTCAAAGAGGAATCCCCTTTTTCTGAGTAATAAAAGATCAACTGTTCTTTACCTTCTACTTTGTCAGTGATGTCTTTTACGATGACATCCTTGACAGAGGTGATAACGTTGTCTCCAACTAGTGGATAATAGGTGATAATTTCTGTTTTCTCTTTGCGGAAATGCTCTTTTTGACTTCCTTGGGAGTAGGCACCATCTTTTTCCTTCTTGAGGCTCTCAATTTTCTGTTCAAAGGCTTGTTTGTTCATCACTTTATAGGTAATCACACTACCGAGTGCTAACACTGTTAGAAATAAAAGCAAGACAAGAGTGCCAAGCTTTTTATTATTTTTCTTCTTTACATTATTCTGGGGTAATCTCTTTTTTGTCATAGTCTTATCATATCAAATACGAGCTATAATTTCAATGAAAACATGGCATAAAAATATTTGAAAAAGGTAAAGAAAAGCAAAAGAATCCTAGAAAAATCTAGGATTCTTTTATAAATTAGAAACGGATACTTTCTCTTGTTTTCTCATAAGAAGTAACAAAGCGATCTGTAACGCCTGGTTCGGCTACTTCTAATGCTTGAGAAATTTTTTCGAAAGATGCTTTATAATCAAAGGCTGTTTCAAAGATATTCAAAGCTTCTTGAAAGGCTTGTTGAATACGATCATCAAATGATCTGTAACGGTTCGAATACTGAAGCAATTGTTCCGTAAGTGTCGCATATTGGACAATACTGTATGTTTCTTCTTCCAACATATTCATATCATTTGTCGCAATCTCAAGGATACGATTTACAGATTCGATATTCACTTTAGCTTGTTCCAACTCAGCCATCAAGTCTTCTGTACTGTGACTTGCATCAAAGAAGAGCTTCAAGAATTTTTGTGGAATTCCTGGAAGATTTCTCTTCTCCATGTAGCGTTTAATCGTATGCAGACGGTTGACATAGACATTTGCTTTTTGACGAGCATTGATGTCATCTTTTTCAATCTGAACTAGACGCTCACTGACACCGATTTGGTCATCTTCAATATCTTTTAATGTAGATTGGACATTTTCCAAACGTTCTTGTAATACAGAATATGCTTCTGAAACTTCTGTTTGGTCGTTTGTCAACTCTTCGATTGTAGCATTCAAAGCTGAAATATCAGCTTGAAGACGACGAACTCGATTTACATCACTTTCAGAAATCAAGTAGGTTTTCCCAAGACGTTCAATATCTTTAACCAAGACCTGATTATTTTCTTTCAAGTGGTTAAGATAAGTAGGAAGGGTATCTACCAATTTTTCAAAAGCTTTATGAGCTTTAATTTCACGTGTGAAAATATCATAAAGTGCATTGATTTCTTCTTGGATTTGAGTATTTTCATACTCTGCATTATCCAACTCCAATGTACGGATATTTTCGTGATTATTTTTCAAGGCTTCATAGAGAAGTTGAAGACGAGATTCGATATCTGTTTCTACAAAATGATAGTTCTCATCGAGTAGCTTACGGTAACCTGCTTCTAAATCTTCAAGTTGTTCTGGCAATTCAGTCGTAAGCTTGGTTACAATCGCTGGAATTCTTTCAACGATATGTGTCAAGGCCAAAATATGATTTTCAGCGTTATCTAAAATGCCTGCTGCTTCTACCGGATCCCCTGAAGAATTCAAGGTTACAAATTGAGAAAACTCAGATTGGATGTTCTCCAATTGTTTTTCAATTTCCGGAAGAGCTTGGCCATATTTTTCAGAATCTTCAGCTACCGTATTTTGTAGTTTTTCGAATAAATCTAGGGCATGCAGAACACGTCCGCTATTTTTTGATTCTTGTTTTTCTAAATCAGACAAGGCATTACGAATCGCTGTAATATCCTCTTCAACAAGTTCAATCTGGCTTTCGATTTGATCAATCTGGTGCTTAGCTTTCAAGAAACGGAATGAGTTATTGTATCCTTCAGCTTCAAAGAGGTTATTCTCAATATCTGCAAAAGAGTTCAGAGACAAATCTACCCATTTTTGGTTCCATTCTCTAAAAGCAACCTGACTTTGACCAATCAGATGCATATTTTTAACAACCTCTACCTCATCATTAACAGGAAGGTTATATAGTTCTTCTTTTCTTTCTTCTAAAGCTGCAAGTCTACTCTCATTTCGTTTACGTAGCAAAATAGCCACTGCAAAGGCAATAAGAAGCAGGACTGCAATTCCAATCAAAGTAATAATCAACTGATTATTTGACATATCAAACTCCTTTTATACATGACACAATTGTAATGATTATATCATATTTTTCAAACATTGGGAACTATTTCCCAATATTTTTATACGTCAAGAGTACTGTAAACAGCGTTTTCTTCGATAAATTCTCGACGTGGTTCTACTCGATCACCCATGAGCATATCAAAAATCTTATCTGCTTCTGCAGCGTCATCTACTGATACACGAGCCATGAGACGATGTTCAGGATTCATAGTAGTTTCCCAAAGTTGGTGGTCATCCATCTCTCCAAGACCTTTATAACGTTGAATCGTTGGTTTAGAACGACCTTCACTGTAGCGATCCAAAGCTTCTTGTAGGCGGATTTCTTGGTCTGCGCCTGGTTGAATATATTCTTTAATCTCACTACCGACTTTAACACCGTAAATTGGTGGTTGAGCGATATAAACATAACCTGCCTCTAGAACGGGTTTCATATAACGATAAATCAGAGTTAATAAGAGGGTACGAATATGGGCTCCATCGACATCAGCATCTGTCATGATAACCAGTTTTTGATAGCGAGCTTTGCTAACATCGAACTCAGCGCCAAATCCTGTTCCCATAGCTGTGAAAAGACTGCGAATCTCCTCATTAGCAAGGATTTTATCCATAGTTGCCTTTTCAACGTTAAGGATTTTACCACGAATTGGTAAGATGGCTTGGAACTCACGATTACGTCCTGATTTTGCAGAACCTCCTGCAGAGTCTCCTTCGACGATGAAAAGTTCAGTTTCAGCTGGATTGTTTGATGAACAGTCCGCTAATTTTCCTGGAAGATTTGAAATTTCTAAACCAGATTTCTTACGTGTAACTTCACGCGCACGCTTGGCAGCAACACGCGCTTTGGCAGCCAAAATTCCTTTTTCAACGATGCGCTTAGCAATCTGTGGATTTTCCAAAAGGAAGTCAGAAAATGCATCGCTGAAGAGGCGATTGGTAATCTTCACAACTTCACTATTTCCAAGTTTGGTCTTAGTTTGTCCTTCAAACTGAGGGTTTGGATGCTTCACAGAGATAACGGCTGTCAATCCTTCACGGACATCCTCACCTGTTAGGTTGTCTTCATTGTCTTTGAGAAGTTTATTTTTACGAGCGTAGTCGTTAATAACACGAGTTAAGGCTGTACGGAAACCTTGCTCATGTGTTCCACCTTCATGGGTATGAATATTGTTGGCGAAACTCATGACATTCTCGTGGTAGCCCGTTGTGTACTGCATCGCAACTTCCACTGTAATATCATCCATTTCACCATCTGTGTAGATTGGTGTATCAAAGATAACATCCTTGTTTTCGTTGATGTACTCAACGTAGCTCGCAATCCCGCCTTCGTAGTGATAATGCTTGGTTTGTTCAAGTCCTTCACGTTTGTCAGTAATAGAAATTTGAAGCCCGCGGTTCAAAAAGGCTAGCTCTTGAATACGTTTATTTAATTTATCAAAATCAAATGTAGTTGTCTCAGTAAAAATTTCTGGGTCTGGAGTAAAGTGAACGATTGTTCCTGTTTTATCCGTATCCCCGATCACCTCAAGGTCTGCAACAACATGTCCACGACGGTATTCTTGGTAGTGAATCTTTCCATTTTTATGAACGCGAACATCCAACTGTGTTGAAAGAGCATTTACAACTGATGACCCTACACCATGGAGTCCACCAGATACCTTGTATCCGCCACCGCCGAATTTACCTCCGGCGTGAAGAACAGTAAAGACTGTTTCAACGGCAGGACGTCCTGTTTTCTCTTGGATATCAACTGGAATTCCACGACCATCATCGACAACAGTAATGGAATCATCCGGTTCAATAAAGACCTCGATATGACTAGCGAATCCTGCCAAGGCCTCATCGATAGAATTATCTACGATTTCCCAGACTAGGTGGTGAAGACCTTCTTTGGCAGTTGAACCAATATACATCCCTGGACGCATACGAACAGCTTCCAGACCTTCCAAAACTTGAATTTGACTGGCATCATAATCTTGTGCCTGTTGGTTTTTAATATCTTCTGTCATTTTTCCCCTTTTTCTTACATGTCTATTGCTTGTTTTAAGGACACAACATCCTCAAAGAGATAGGCATCTAAGCCTGCAGCATGTCCTGCTTCTACATCAATGGCACGGTCACCAATGACTAGACCTGACCTTATATGATACTTATCACGTAAATAAATCATCGATTCAGGATCAGGCTTGCGTTTAAAACCTGAACTAGCCGTCACTACTTCTGTAAAGTAAGGAGCTATCTCAGTTTTCGCTAGAATCTCCAATACTTGATCGTTGCGATGAGAAACCAAGAAGTTACGGCCACCTTGGTCCGAAATTTCTTCCAAGAGAGCCGGGATCCCATCAAACAAAACTGGGTGCTCCAGCTCACGGGCTTCATTTTCCTTATATTTTTCAAGAAAGTTTTCAATACCTGGAGCATACTTTTCGATAGCAAAGGCAGTCGAAACCTTCAAAGCTTCGTAAACACTATCGTGTTCCTGCTCAATCCCGAACTCTGCTAATGTTTCTACAAAAGCTGCTGTAGAAGTTTCATAATTATCAAGCAGGGTTCCACCTAAATCCCAGATGTAATCGTGATATTTCATACCCTTCATTATACCATTTTTTATAAAAAAAAGCGATGTTTACCTTGGTTTTTGCCATTAAAAAAGAGAAGAATCTTCTCCATCAAGAAAGATTCTCCTCAGTTTGTTCATTATTTTTCAAATAGGTCTGTGTAGAGCATGCCATTTCTTAGAGACTCAGCATCTCCACCCAGTGTTTCAACCAAGTGGTAAGCAAAGGCTAAAGCTGTTGCTGGACCACGGCTAGTGATAACATTCCCATCCACTACGACTGTTTCTTTGTGGTAGTGACCGTCAGCAATTTGTTCTTGGACTCCATCATAGCAGGTGAAGTTTCTCCCTTCTAGGAGACCAGCTCGATTCAAAGCAATTGGAGCAGCACAGATGGCTGCCACCTTTTTACCGGTTTCCTCAAATCTTTGAAGCTCAGAGACCAATTGCTCATTGTCCCGCAAGTGGGCAGCACCAGGCATACCTCCTGGAAGGACAATCATGTCATACTCTGATAAATTACCGTCAAACACGCAATCAGCTTGAACTTGAATAGCATGTGAACCTGTCACTTTATCTTCAAATCCTACCATATGGCAAGTGATATTTGCGCGGCGCATGACATCTACGACCGTCAAGGCTTCGATTTCTTCGAAGCCGTTTGCTAGGATAACTGCAACTTTAGGCATAGCGACCTCCTTATTTCACTTTTTTCAATACAACTTTTTTACGTTTGAATCTTGTTCGACCACTCTTTTCATCAGCCAAATGGGTTTGGTAGCTCATCGATAACAGCAAACCGACACCAATTAGATTACTGATAATAGCGGATCCCCCTTGGGAAATAAAGGGCAAAGGAATCCCTGTCAGTGGAAGAAGACCAGTAACCGCACCAATATTTTCAAAAATATGGAACAAGAGCATCATGATAAATCCAGTTGAGATGTAGGTATAAAATTGAT
>CABPWC010000027.1 GCA_902461025.1 uncultured Streptococcus sp. | reverse complement strand
AGCGTACTCCGCCTTCTTCAACGACTTCAACATTCCCTTTCACACGGCTTACTGAATTCCACTCTTTTTTCACTTCGGCAGTAGCGTCGCTAGTTTCTCCCGTTGCTGCTTCAGCTGGTTTGTTTTCTGCTGGTTTGTTTTCTGCTGGTTTATTGTCAGCTGGTTTTTCTTCCTGAGGTTTATCCTCTTTTGGTTTTTCTTCTTTATCTTCAACTTGTTTATCAAGAGCATCTAGACCAGCTGGTTTAGTTGTTTCAATACCCTTAATATAGTTTTGAATCCACTCTAACTGTGCAGGTGAGAAAAGAATACCACCACTACGTTTACCAGATACACCGTTTTGATGAATCCCAATTAATTTTCCATTTTCATCAAAGATTCCACCACCACTTGCACCAGGTTCACTTCCTTGGTAGCTAATTCCACGAACGCCTTCTCCATGGTCATTAATATCTTCGACAGTAGTATTGAGGATTGGATCGAGCACTCCTTTTGGATATCCAAATACATGAACCTTATCTCCTTTCTTGATAGTTGACGGTTTATCCGCAACTTCAACTGGAGCATTTGCAAGAGGACTGCGAAGTTTGACAATAGCTAGGTCATTTTTATAACCTTTTAGGAAGCCTTCACGATCCCAGTGTTTTACATCATTTTTACTGAACTTAACGTCTGGTGCACCTTCATAAGAAACTGTATAAACATCTTTATCACTATCAATGTTATCAGCTACTTTACGATTGTTCCCATCTGGAACATCCTTGATAAAGTTATGAGATACTGATAAGACAAGATTTTCTCCAATAACAATACCACTACCTGTACCAGCATCGCTCTTAATTTCAACTGTAGCACCGTAGTTCAATTCCCCATTTTTTGTTTTGGCAACTTCTTCTGGAACTAAACTTTTATCTTCTTTTTCCAGGTCTTCTTTTGAAGCAGTATGGCCGCTGTCTTCAGCCTTATCCAACTTTTCGCGTAGATCTTTAGGGAGTTCACTTTCGGTTGTTTCAGTTGCAGATGGTACTACTGCTTCTTTTTCTTTCGCAAGTATTTCTTCTTCAGTCTTTGGTCCTTCGGTAACTTCTGGAGAACCTTGGTCCTCTCCAGGTTTCGGTGCTTCAAAGTCATGCCCATTATCATCTTTTGCATTTGCTAGGGCAGCTGCTAAATCAGCTGGCATATTTGCAGTAGAACCAGTTTGGGCTGTATCTGCTAAAACAGTGCTTGTCCCAAAGAATGTGGCACCAATAACAACAGATGCAACACCTAATGAAAATTTCCGAATACTATATTTACAACGTTTTTCAAATAACCTTTTATCCATTATTTTTTATTCCTTCCTGCTTAAAAAGTAAGCGTTTGCAATTTATTTTAAAAAAATAACTCCCTTCATTTTTTTCGCTTATTTTTTAAACATATAAATATTTCTTATGCCATTTTAATATATCAAAAACTAGTTTAAAAATCAATACTATATTAGTTAAAATTAGTAAAAGTAAAATCTAATTTTCGGACCAACCTGAAAGTCTTTTTACTACAAGAACACCTATAATCATAGGCATAAAAAAAGAAATCACCTTTGAAAAATTAGAGTAGATTTTCCCGATTTTCGAAAGGTAATTTCTTGAATTTTTATTCTATTTTCAAACAATTTATTGTTGTAAGACTTTTCGAGGTTTTGTTCCTTCAGCAGGTCCAATAACGCCTGCTAACTCTAACTCTTCCATCAATCGAGTGGCTCGGTTAAATCCAACTGAAAGACGGCGCTGAATCATAGATGCACTCGCTTTTTGTGTTTCGATGACAAGAGCTTTCGCTTCTTCAAAGAGCGGATCTCCAGCATCATCGCTAGAACCAAAATCACCTTCTGTCTCAGATACTTCTCCTGGGTCAAAGCTTTCATCATAATCCGCATCAGCTTGAGCCTTAATAAAGTTTACGATACGTTCCACATCATCATCTGAAATAAAGGATCCTTGGAGACGAACAGGATGGTTTTCATCAATTGGTTTAAAGAGCATATCCCCTCGACCAAGCAATTTCTCTGCACCATTTTCATCCAAAATCGTCCGTGAGTCTGTTCCCGAAGAAACTGCAAAAGCCACACGAGACGGCACATTTGCCTTAATCAAACCAGAGATAACATCAACCGAAGGACGCTGAGTTGCAAGGATCATATGAATACCAGCCGCACGCGCCTTCTGTCCGAGACGGATAATAGCATCTTCTACTTCCTTGCTGGCAACCATCATGAGGTCAGCCAACTCATCCACAATTACGACGATTAAAGGTAGAGGTACTTGTTTGTATTCGGACTGAGCATTAAATTCCTCAACCTTAGCATTAAAACCAGCAATATTTCGAACTCCAACTTTGGCGAAAAGCTCATAGCGATTTTCCATCTCATCAACGACTTTTTGAAGGGCCTTGCTGGCCTTACGAGGGTTGGTCACAACTGGAATCAAGAGATGAGGAATATCATTATAGACTGAAAGCTCAACCATCTTTGGATCGACCATCATAAACTTAACCTGATCTGGACGAGCCTTCATGAGGATACTTGCGATGATTCCGTTAACTGCAACCGATTTACCAGAACCTGTAGAACCAGCCACTAACAAGTGAGGCATTTTAGCCAAATCAAAACTACGAGCTGTACCATTGACGGCTTTTCCAAGAGGAATTTCTAATAGATTTTCAGGTTTTGTTTGTGATTGTTCCCAAAGTTCACGGAAGGATACCGTTGCAATTTCAGAGTTTGGCACTTCGATACCAACCAAGGATTTTCCAGGAATTGGAGCCTCAATACGGACATCCTTGGCAGCCAAAGCAAGAGCCAAGTCATCTGCTAGGTTGGAAATGCGATTGACACGAACACCTACAGCAGGTTTTACTTCGTACTTGGTAACAGATGGTCCAATTTCTGCTCTTTCAACCGTTACCTTAATACCAAAGCTTGCGAAGGTTTCTTCCAAAATCTTGATATTCTCCCGTACGATTTTCTTTTCTTTAGACTGATCTTTAGGTTTATCTGGTGCAAAAAGTTGCAAGCTTGGGAGTTTATACTCTAAGGCTTTTTTAGCAGAAAAATCGACTTCTACTTCTTCATCATCCTCTTCAGAGAAAACTTCTTCCTCTGGATAGTCTCCTTCTTCAGGGGAATCAAAATCAGCTTGCGGGAGAATAATCTCAGGTTCTACCCATTCCTCCTCTGGAAGTGGAGGAAATTCTTGCAGTGGTTCGTCTGATAAGATTTCTCCAGTTTCCATATCTACAGGCTGCATGTCAAGCAAAGCCTGCTCTTCTCTTTCTTTTTCAAGTCTTGCTTGCTCTTCTGCTTCTCTTCGTGCCTTTTCCTCTTCACGCTTGATAAAGCGCTCTTGTTTTTTCTGTTCACGGCGTTCCATCCAGATAGCAAATCGAGCTGAAAGAAAATCAGCAATATCATAGATAGACCATGGACTCATTAAAAGAGCTCCGATTAGGATTAAAATTGCCCCTATGAAATAGGTACCGATGTTTGAGAACAAAAAGGCTACCGGAATGTAGAGACCTACCCCTAACAAGCCTCCCCCTGCAAAACTTGTTACTTGAAAACTGGTTAAATCTTTAAAGATTTGTCCAATCGTTCCTTGAAAAACAGCATTTGCCATGCTAAGTTTCCAGACAAGATAAGCTTGAAAGATGAGGAGCAAGCCTGCAAAAATAAAGAAGAAACCTGCTAGCAAGCCTTCTTGTTTATGAATCCATTTAAAGAAGAATAGATAAATTAAGAGAGAGAAAATAGCTAAGTATGCTAAACTCCCTACGAGTAAGCGAATCAGGTTATAAACAGTGATTCCGACAGCTCCCCATTTAAGAGCAGCAAAAATTAAACAAATAGCCAAAGCTAAGGAAATCAACATTCGTTGAATCGCTTGTTTTCTTTCCAATTCTGCTTTAGACGGTCTTCGTCTTGTTTTAGTTGTATTCTTGTTTGCCATGCTTCTATTATATCATATTTCAGAAACTTTTCGAGGGGTTAAAAAATGACTGCACACTTTTGTGTTCAGTCATTTAAATGTGTTTGTGATTATTTTTCTATAGGTTTACGTAGGTAACCGTAAACGACACCACTGACAAGTGCTCCTACCAAGACAGAGACAAGATAGAGAAGAGCATTTGAAGTAAGGGCGATAACGAAGATTCCTCCATGAGGAGCCATGAGTTTGATATTTGCAAGACCAACAAGTCCACCTGCTACTGCTGAACCAAGGATAAAGCTTGGAATAGCACGAGCAGGGTCTGCTGCACCGAACGGAATCGCACCTTCAGTGATGAATGACAAGCCCATAACGATATTTGTCAAACCAGAGTTACGTTCTTCTTTAGTAAATTTATCTTTGAAAAGAAGAGTTGCCACAAAGATTGCTAGTGGTGGAACCATCCCTCCAGCCATAACTGCTGCCATTGCTACTGAACCACCTGTTGCCACTGTTGCTGCAAGAGTACCAGTACCAAAGACGTAGGCTGCTTTATTAACAGGTCCACCCATATCGACAGCCATCATTCCTCCAAGAACGACTCCAAGAAGGACAGCTGATCCACCTTCAAGACCACCAAGGAAGTTGTTCATACCAGTGTTGATTGCGGCCATTGGGATATTAACAGCTAGCATGACAAAGCCTGTCAAGATTGTTCCAAAAAGCGGCAAGAGAAGGATTGATTTTGCACCTTCAAGTGAACGAGGAACCTTCACATATTTCTTAACCAAGAGTACCAAGGCACCTGCGATAAATCCACCAACAAGGGCTCCGAGGAAACCTGATGATACACCTGCAAGGGCTGAAGTTGCTTCACCACCTTGAGCATAAGGGATTTTACCAAAGGCATAACCTTCTTTGGCGATAGCACCAGCTACGAAACCGGCTACCAAACCTGGTTTTTCAGCGATAGAGTAGGCAACATATCCAGCAAAGACTGGAAGCATCAAACCAAAGGCTGATCCACCGATTTTCATGAACATCGAAGCGAGTTCATGGTAAGAACCAAGATTTCCAAGGCTCTCATTAGGCACACCTAAAGCACCATCAATCAAGAAGGCAAGGGCAATCATGATACCACCACCAATAACGAATGGCAACATTTGGGATACACCACTCATCAAGTGTTTGTAGAAGGCCCCACCTAGACTTTGTTTTTCATTAGATGCTATTGAAGCTTGCGCTCCATTAGCAGCACGGTAAACTTCAGCATTTCCAGAAAGAGCCAAGTTGATCAACTCTTCTGTCTTACGAATACCGTCTGCAACCGGACGATTCACCAATGGTTTACCATCGAAACGATCCATTTCAACAGCCTTATCAGCGGCAATAATGACAGCTTTAGCCTTGCGGATATCTTCTGCTGTTAATTTGTTGCCAACACCGCTGGCACCGTTGGTTTCAACCTTGATACCAACACCCATTTCTGCAGCCACTTTTTGAAGTGCTTCTTGGGCCATGTATGTGTGGGCAATTCCTGTTGTACAAGCTGTAACTGCTACGATAAAGTCCCCAGATTCATTAGCAGAAGGCTGAGCTGGTTCCTCAGTTTTTTCTGACGCTTGATCAAAGAGTTCAATAACTTGGTCAGCTGATGTTACTTGACGAAGTTTGTCAGCAAAACCGTCTTTCATTAAGTATTGAGATAATTCTGCCAAGGCCGCCAAGTGAGTATCATTGGCACCTTCTGGAGCAGCAATCATAAAGAAGAGATCAGTTGGTTGTCCATCTAAACTTTCGTAGTCAACACCCTTATTTGACTTAGCAAAGAGAACAGTTGCTTCTTTAACTGCAGCGTTCTTGCTGTGAGGCATTGCGATACCATCCCCCCAAACCTGTAGAAGTCAAAGCTTCACGCGCCAGGATTCCTTCTTTAAAGGTTTCGAAATCTGTCACATATCCGTGCTCTACCAAGCTATGAATCATTTCTTCGATAGCTGCTGTTTTTTCAGTTGCTTGCAAATCAAGCAACATCACATCTTTTCTCAGTAAATCCTGAATTTTCATCTTTTTTCTACCTCAACTTTTTCATAAGTTTCTTTAATAAATGCTGCAGTTGCTAAATCATCTGAGAATGTGGTTGCTGTTCCACATGCCACTCCCCATTTGAAGGCTTCTACTGCGTCTTTTGATTTGACAAATTCACCAGTAAATCCAGCAACCATAGAGTCACCAGCACCCACTGAGTTTTTAACGGTTCCCTTGATCGGTTTAGCAAAGTATGCACCCTCTGAAGTTACCAGAAGGGCTCCATCACCAGCCATAGAAATAATAACGTTTTGAGCACCTTTAGTCAGTAACTCTCGAGCGTATTTCTCTATTTCATCAAGGCTTTCGAGCTTTACTCCAAAGATAGCTCCCAGTTCATGATTATTTGGTTTCACCAAAAGTGGTTGATAATCCAAACTATCAATCAAGGTTTGACCTTCAAAGTCACAGACTACTTGTGCGCCTGTCTGACGAGTCAAAGCAATCAATTCTTTGTAAATAACATTACCTAAGTTTTTAGCGCTTGATCCTGCAAAGACAACTGTATCTTCTGCTGTTAAACTTGAAAGAATAGCTTTTAACTCTTCAAGTTTTTCTGGCTCAACACTAGGGCCAGTTCCGTTGATTTCTGTTTCTTGGTCGGCTTTAATCTTCACATTAATACGTGTATCTTCTGCCACTTGGACAAAGCGTGTCTCAATTTGCTCTTCAGCCAAAGTGTCTGTGATGAATTTACCAGTAAATCCACCAATGAAGCCCGTCGCTGTATTTGGAATATCCAAACGTTTCAAGACACGACTAACATTGATCCCTTTGCCACCAGCAAATTTATCATCACTGTCCATACGATTGACACTACCTACTTCCACTTTATCCAAACGGACAATGTAGTCTATAGATGGATTAAGCGTGACTGTATATATCATACTTCAATTACCTCCGTCTTCTCTTTGATAGCAGGCAAGAGCTCGTGACCCTTGCTTGTAATGACAATAGCTCGTTTTATAGGGGCGACCTTAGCGAAGCAAGAATAGCCAAGCTTGGAGGAATCTGCTAATGCATAAGTCTGTTTAGCATTTTCTAAGATAGCACGTTTGACAGCTCCCTCCTCCATATCGGGAGTTGTATAGTAACCTTCATCAACACCATTCATTCCGATAAAGGCACGATCAAAGTGTAGTTGGTTAATCTGATTAAGTGCTACTCCTCCGATACTGGCATCCGTTGTCATCTTAACACCACCACCGATAATCACCGTTGGGATTTGCTTATCCACTAATTGAACTGCATGGTGAATGGAATTGGTCACTACAGTAATGTCTTTTCGCTCCAATTCCTTAATGAGAAAGGCTGTCGTACTTCCTGCATCCACAAAGATAACATCCTTTTCTTTGATGAGAGAAGCTGCCTTTTGCGCAATTAACTTTTTCTCTTGAAGGTTTTTGATAGATTTTTCTTGAATGGTTTCTTCTTCTTGTAGAGAGTGAGGCAACTCTGCTCCTCCATGAACTCGACGAAGTTTATTTTCAGATTCCAATTCATCTAAATCACGTCTAACCGTTGATTCTGAAGTCTCTAGCAAGCCAACTAATTTCTCAAGCGAGACGATTTTATGCTGTTTCAATTCTTCTAAAATGAACTTTTTTCTTTCACTTTTTAGCACTATCTTACCTCCTGTGAACGATTACATGATTTATTCTATCATAAAAAAAATCAAAGTCAAGCATTTTTTATCATTTTCTTTCATTTTCTATCACTTTTTTTTACTTCAAATAAATTTGCAAGAAATAAGGCTTTATGGTAGACTAGGTTAGTAAGTATTGGAAGATTACTCAAGAGGCTTAAGAGGCCGTGTTGGAAACGCGGTAGGCGTGTGAAAGCGTGCGTGGGTTCGAATCCCATGTCTTCCGTCTATATAAAAAAAGATACCCAAGTAATTTTGGGTATCTTTTTTCTTATATGTCAGTTCTAAAACTAGAGGGGAATTTATTAAAAAATATCAAATAGCAATTTCACATTGAGAATTGTTAAGATAATGGAGATAATATAACCAAGAATGGTATTCCATTTGGCATTGGTAAATTCTCCCATCAGTGATTTCTTAGAAGTTAGATAAATCAGTGGGAAGATTGAAAATGGAAGAGCAATCGAAAGAAAGACTTGTGAATAAACCAATAACTGATCCAAGGTTTTTTCCTGATGGCCGAATAAAACAGCAACGATTATGACTGGTAACAAGGCAAAGAGGCGAGTTGCTAAACGAATAAACCACTGAGGCAATCTCATATGTAAGAAGCCTTCCATGACGATTTGTCCCGTCAAGGTACCTGTAATGGTCGAATTTTGACCACTGGCTAATAGAGCCAAAGCAAACAAGGTTGATAAGGTCGAGCTAGCTATAGCTCCTGCAATAGTAGAATCCTGCAAGGCATTATACATTTGAGAGAAGGCAGAAATCTCGGATGCATGGCCGAAAAAGAGGGCTGCCCCTAAGATCAATAGAAGAGAGTTAACGATGAAGGCCAAAGACAGTTGAAGATTCGAGTCCCAAGTCATAAAACGAACTGCTTTACGAACATCATTCTTGTCCTTGTGATTGATTTTCCGAGTCTGAGACAAGGAAGAATGTAAATAGAGGTTATGGGGCATAACCGTTGCTCCCACGATCCCTAGTGCCAAGGTTAATTGACTTTCATGCCCTGGCAAAGGACTCTCAAATAAGGTTGCATTTGGTAAATAACCTTCGGCGATTCCTTGGAGACTTGGATGTGATAAAGCTACTAGATAAGTAAAGATAAGCAAAATCGTTAAAATCAGCGTTGTCACGATAGATTCTATCTTCTTAAAGCCAAATTTCATTAAGAGCAATAAAAGAAAGACATCCAAAACCGTCAATAGAATGGCTATCATAATCGGAATCTTAAAGAGAAGATTAAGGGCAATTGCAGATCCCAGTACTTCTGCTAAGTCTGTTGCCATCAAGGCCAATTCCAAAATCACCCATAGACTATAACGAAGCCATTTGGGTGAATGATGAGCCGTTGCTTGTGCTAGGTCCATCTGGGTAACAATCCCCAGTTTTCCTGCCATCTGCTGAAGTTGCATAGCAATGAGTGACGAAATCAAGATAACAAACAAGAGACTGTACTTATAGGATGCACCACCAACTACGCTGGTTATCCAGTTCCCTGGATCCATATACCCTACAGCCACAAGGGCACCAGGACCCAAGAAGGCCTTTAAATTTTGCCAGAAATGATTGTTATTAGGAGTATCGATAGATTGATTGATTTCAGAAAGTGAAACTTTTTTATGAGACGACATTTCTCACTACCTCTTTCTAAACCGACTTTTTCAATGTTTTTTATTAGAGAAAAATAAGATAAGATAAACTTTAAACTCTTAAGACAATGAAAACCACATGAAAAACATTTTATTTTTTCATCAATTTTCTTAATGCACCTTAATTATAACACAAAATATGATAAAAACTTAAGAAATTTCAAGACTTGATTAGAGGTTTAGGATACAACGGAGTGCTGTATCCTTTTTTTATCCTTTTATTGCAAAAGAATAAAATGAAAAACGTTGTAAAAACAACGTTTTAGAAAGGAATGCAAAAGAATAATGGAGCCGGTGGGAGTCGAACCCACGTCCAAACACCTGCCAACATATTTGTCTACAACCATAGGTTATGTATTGTTTTAACAGTCCCTCGACACATAACTCAAGCCTAGGAACTGCGAGTCTATCAATCTCTTATCAAACTGCTAGACAAAGTTTGATCGTATCTCGCTAAAATTAAGACCTGTCATCAGACACGAGCAATCCGAATCGGGTCACGCCTGCTGGTTTTTAGGCAGCTAGAGCGTAAGAAGTGTTATTTTTTGCAGTTATATTTAACTGAGCGTTTACGTCGCCACACGAGTCGCAAAATATGCCTCATAATGCCTGTCGAATCCGTAACGACCCCAAAGACTATAAAGATATTATACCTTATCTAGGTTAAAAAAGCAAAAATGCAAGTAGATGTTTAGAAAAGTCTAGTTTTCAAGGTTTCTGATAGAGCCTGATAGCCAGAAACGCTAAGGTGAAGCCCATCTGTTGTATAGTCAGATTTGAGTTGCCCTTCCTGATCGAGTAGCTCTTCAAAAGCAGACACATATTCTACCTGCATGTATGCAGAAGCTAGCTCTTGATAGGCTTGGTTCCAGGCCTTGATTTTCTCATTTGTACGAATATAAACTGTCTGTTTGTATTCTTCCCCTTGATGAACTGGCAGAATAGAAACTAGCTTAATCTGTGACAGCGGATAGTCACGAAAAATACTTTGAATCACACTTTCAAGATTGGTTAGTGCTTGACTCATTGGAACATCTTTTCCAATATCATTGGTCCCAATCAAAAGCACAATTTGATCCACTGCATCACCGTAGAGGTGGGCATCAAGGTTATCAAGTAAAAGTCCAGTTTGATAGCCTCGTATACCTCGGTTCACAATGGTCTTTGTTGTCCCTAGTAATTCTTGCAAGGGATAATACTCAACAATAGAATCTCCAATAAAGATGATATCTGGTTCAATTACCGAAATCTGATTGAGTTCACGATACTTGGTTTGAATTTTTTCCTGCTCTTTTAAGAGCCAGTTTTCTAATAGCTGTACTGCCAAGTTATTCTCCTCTTTCTAGCCAGTTTTCTAAAACTTGGTAAACACCTGCCTGACTATTAGCTGGTGCTACTTCTGTCGCAATCTCCTTGACCCTCTCCTCTGCATTTTCCATGGCATAAGAAATTCCCGCCATTTCTAACATTTCAATGTCATTTTCACTATCTCCAAAGGCCATGATTTGTTCAGATTTTAAGTCCCAACGTTTGAGCAATTCCTCTAAGCCCCAGGCCTTATGTATGCCATCCTGTAAGATATCAATACAGCCATATCCACTAGAAACAGCTCGAACATGACCATCAAACAAGTCATTGATTTCCTGTAAAACCGAATCCGATCGCTCTTCACCAACTACCATGCTCATCTTGAGGACACCACCGAAGAGACTGGAGTCAAATTCATCAACAAAGTTCATTCGTTGATAGAGCTTTTCAATCATCTCTGGTGTCATAAATTTATCAAGTTCTGTAAAAACTGTACCTTCCTTGACAAAACCACCATTCATAGCAGTTACAACAAACTGATCTTGGCATTCTCTGCCTTTGAAATGAGCTAAAGCTTTATCAACCATATCCTCATCCCAAGTTTGTGCTTGAAGTAATTCATTGTTTTCAAATATACGAGCACCGTTAGCAACAACGAGAACTACTCTCTCTGCCAGATGTCCCAGTAATTGACGCATACGATGAATTTCATTTCCTGTTGCAATGACAAAACGAACGCCACGTCGGTCTAACTGATCTATAATTTTCTCTAGACGAGGAAGATCCAGCTGACCTCTCGGGTCTAACAAGGTTCCATCCATGTCTGTCGCAATAATCTTAATTTCCATCATGTCTCCTTGTAGTTCAAATAACTACCACTTCAAACCTACATGCTCATTCATTTCTTTGTAAGCTATGTCTACCCGTTCCTTGGTAGCCTCATCTAACTGACTGCGGTATTTTCCTCCCTCTATAAAATCTTCCAAGATATAGGTTTGGTAAAGATAGAGTGGATACCCTTCTGGAGAATAGCCTCCCTTTGGAGTACGACTAACCCAGCTTGGATGGGCTTTGGCAGTTTCTATGGTCGTCTTACCTGATTTTTTCTTAATAGTCACATCCATGAGGACTCCACGTTCCGTCCATTTAGCGTTTTCAACATCCTGCATGGTTTCAATCCGTTGATTTGAGATAAAATTTCCCATAGAGTAGATGATGAGCTTTTTATCACCGTCTTTTTCAACCGTTTCAGCAGGTTCAACAACGTGAGGATGTCCACCGAAGATAATATCAGCTCCCCAATCAATCATTTTATGGTAAAGTTTCTTTTGCTCCTCAGTCGGCTCAATTTGATACTCAACTCCCATCTGAGGCATGATGACCGTGATATCTGCTTCTTTTTCAGCCCTCTCGATTTCAGCCTTCATCTTATCTTCATCTAAATCTGAAAGATAACGATTATAATCCTCTTGAGAAATGCTTTGTTCAATGCCGTTAAAACCATAGGAATAAGCCAAAATAGCAACTTTAATACCATTGACTTCCTTGATAACTAAAGGCGCCTTATCCCGGGATTCATGAGTATAGACTCCGACTGGTGTCATTCCTGCTTTTTCAATAGCATCTGCAGTTGAAACTACTCCCTCAATCTGAGAATCCAAGATATGATTGTGAGCCAAGTCTAGTACTTGATAGCCTGCATCTTTGATAGCATCCATAACTTCACCTGGGGCATTAAACAAGGGGTATCCAGCAAGATAGTGGTCTTTATTTACAGTTCCTTCGAAATCACCAAGAACTAAGTCCGCTTGCTTAAGCCAAGGTTTTACGTATTCAAAATTTTCATGAAAATCGTAGGTTCCATCTGCCTTTTTTGCTGAAATATAAATAATGTCATGGTAGAGCAAATCACCGTTTGCCATAATTCGAGCACTTGTTTCCTGTTCCGTTACAGAATTCTTCTCTTTCGAGTCCGAATTTTGACTCACTGTAGTTGCATTACTATTCCACAATGGAACTCCCTTTATCCCTTGGGCTAATAAGGTCAAGGCCATCGAGAAAGCAACAACAATCAATAAAACCACAATAAAAGTTTTATTACTCCAATGTCGGTAATTTTTGAAAAATTGGATAGACACTTTGACAACTGGTATGCCTGATTGCTTTTGTTTTCTTCTACTACGTTTTTCCATATCTTTTCTCCTTGCTTTTTGATGCAAGTCTCCTTACCTTATTATACCACAGACAAATAGGTATTTCCCTTTATTAGCAACTTCTGTGACTTTCTTTCTCAACTGTTTTGTGTTATCATGTAATTGTAATGGAAGGAAGGAGAGAAAATGTCTGCTATAGAACGTATTACAAAAGCTTCACATTTAATCGACATGAAAGATATTATCCGCGAGGGCAATCCAACCCTACGAGCTGTCGCTGAGGAAGTAACTTTCCCATTGAGCGATCAAGACATCATCCTTGGTGAGAAAATGATGCAATTTTTAAAACACTCACAAGACCCAGTTATGGCTGAAAAGTTAGGGCTACGTGGTGGAGTTGGTCTTGCAGCACCACAACTAGATATCTCAAAACGCATCATCGCCGTGCTGGTACCAAATATCACTGAGGAAGGTGAAACACCTCAAGAAGCCTATGACTTACAGGCTATTATGTACAATCCTAAAATTGTATCCCACTCAGTACAAGACGCTGCCCTAGGCGAGGGAGAAGGTTGCTTGTCTGTTGACCGTGCGGTTCCAGGCTATGTTATCCGCCACGCTCGAGTAACTGTTGACTATTTTGATAAGGATGGCGAAAAGCATCGCATCAAACTCAAAGGCTACAACTCCATCGTTGTTCAACATGAAATCGACCACTTAAATGGTGTCATGTTTTACGATCGTATCAATGAGAAGGATCCTTTCGCAGTCAAAGAAGGTTTACTCATTTTGGAATAAAGAAAATCCCGTTCGACAACGGGGTTTTATGTTATAATAGAGCCATGAAAACAAATGATATTGTCTATGGCGTTCACGCCGTTACCGAAGCACTGTTAGCAAATACTGGAAACAAACTCTATCTCCAGGATGATTTACGGGGTAAGAATGTAGAAAAGGTCAAGGAACTGGCTACTGAAAAGAAAGTCTCCATCTCTTGGACTTCAAAAAAATCACTTTCCGAGATGACTGAAGGAGCTGTCCACCAGGGATTCGTCTTACGTGTTTCTGAATTTGCCTATACTGAACTTGAGCAGATTCTTGCTAAGACTCGTCAAGAAGAAAATCCACTACTATTGATTCTAGATGGACTAACAGACCCTCACAACTTAGGCTCTATCCTAAGAACGGCAGATGCAACCAATGTTTCAGGTGTCATCATTCCAAAACATCGAGCTGTTGGTGTGACACCCGTAGTTGCAAAGACAGCCACTGGTGCTATTGAGCACGTTCCTATCGCCCGCGTAACCAATCTCAGCCAAACCTTAGATAAACTTAAAGAAGAAGGCTTCTGGACTTTTGGAACGGATATGAATGGAACTCCTTGCCACAAATGGAATACCAAAGGAAAGATTGCCCTCATTATCGGGAATGAAGGTAAGGGAATCTCTAGCAACATCAAAAAACAAGTGGACGAGATGATCACCATTCCAATGAATGGACATGTACAGAGTCTCAATGCAAGCGTTGCTACTGCTATTCTTATGTACGAAGTCTTCCGCAATCGATTATAATAAAGAGGCTGGGACAAAAGTCCTAGCCTCTCAATTGTCTTTGGATTGTCGAGCAAGACGCAGTGGTTGAGTGGGCTCTACTACGCTGATTTCATCAGCTTTTACAGCCCTACTCAACTGTGCGGAGGTGGGACGACGAAATCGAATTCTACCGAATTACCGATTTCTGTCCCACTCTCTTTTTTAACTGTGTTCAGTAATATATTTATAGGCTTCTTGACCTGCAATCGCACCATCTCCAACTGCTGTTGTAACTTGGCGAAGGTCTTTCTGACGAACATCTCCAACTGCAAAGACACCTGCAACACTTGTCTTCATGTGGTCATCTGTCACAATCCAACCTGACTCATCTTGGATTTGTAAATCTTTTGTAAAATCGCTAACTGGATCTAAACCAACATAGATGAAGACACCTCCAAAGGCATGTTCAGTCACTTGATTTGTTTTAACATTTTCAATGACAACAGACTCCACTCGGTTTTCACCCTTGATTTCTTTAACAACCGAATCCCAAATGAAGTTTATTTTTTCATTGGCAAAAGCGCGGTCTTGCAAAACCTTTTGGGCGCGAAGTTCATCACGACGGTGAACGATGGTTACAGATTTGGCAAACTGAGTTAAGAAGATTGCTTCTTCAACAGCCGAATCTCCTCCACCTACAACCAACAAATCTTGGTCACGGAAAAAGGCACCATCACAAACCGCACAGTAAGAAACCCCGCGACTATTCAGTTCTTCTTCACCTGGAACTCCCAAAAGACGGTGCTTAGAACCAGTCGCTACGATGACTGTACGTGTTTCAAATTCTTCATCATCTGTGATTACTTTCTTAACATCACCGTGATCCTCAATAGTTTCGACAAAGCCATAGAGATGCTCAACCCCTAAATTTTCAAGAGGTTCAAACATCTTTTCTGCTAACTCAGGTCCACTAATATTCGCATAACCTGGATAGTTTTCAATGTCAGAAGTATTGTTCATCTGACCTCCTGGAAGGCCACCTTCAATCAAAGCAACTTTGAGATTGCTGCGAGCCGCATACAAGGCTGCAGTCATCCCAGCAGGACCTGCCCCGATAATAATCGTATCGTACATTCTATTTCCTTCTTTCTTGTTGTAACTATTTTTATTCTAACGAATAAAACCTTATTTGACAACTATTAGGCCTTGAGAACCAACAAGATGCTCATGGTTGCAAAAGACAATACTGGAATTATTAAAACTCCAATCATAATCATATCATAGAGGTGGGCCTGACGCTCCTTGGCAGTTTTATCGACACCTGACAGGGCTCTAAAACCAATCCAAATCCCTAAGACAA
>CABPWC010000026.1 GCA_902461025.1 uncultured Streptococcus sp. | reverse complement strand
GGAATTGTGCGTTTTCAGATTTCGAGATGGTTGCCATCTAGTCCAGACTTCCCTTGGGGAACACTCCTAGTCAACTATTTAGGGATTTTCTGTCTAGTCTACCTTGTAAAAGGCTATCTGGTTTATAAGGGAAGCAGTAAAGGTCTTATTCTAGCGCTTGGAACAGGCTTCTGTGGGGGCCTAACGACATTTTCTAGTCTCCTATTAGATGCAGTGAAATTGCTGGACACAGGGCGGTACCTTAGTTTGCTGACGTATTTGATTTTGAGTATCGGCGGTGGGCTTTTATTTGCTTATTGTCTAGGGAGGAAGAAATGGTAGTATTTTATCTGGCGCTTGCCTGTGGACTGGGTGCCCTTGTTCGTTATTTCTTTTCCCGTTATAATCAAGATTCCATCCTGCCATTAGGTACACTCATAGCCAATCTTCTCGGTTGTTTTTTGATTGGATTATGCTATAACTATGTGGAGTCAAAAGAAGTCTATTCTATACTTGCTACTGGTTTTTGTGGTGGTTTGACGACTTTTTCAACCTTGAACGATGAACTTCAAAAACTACTAAGTGATAAGAAGGCGTTTTATAGTTATTTATTATTAACCTACTTGCTTGGTTTTCTTGCAATTTTTTTGGGAATTTTGCTTTAAATTTCTTTACTTTTTCTAGGAAATTTGATAAACTGTATCTTGTGTGTAATGGACGCACAAAAATACAGTTTATCCGCTGAGGAAGTTTCCTCAAGATTGACAAAGATAGGAGAATAAAATGAATCCATTAATCCAAAGCTTGACTGAAGGTCAACTTCGTACAGATATCCCTTCATTCCGTCCTGGTGACACTGTTCGTGTACACGCGAAAGTTGTCGAAGGAAACCGTGAACGTGTTCAGATCTTTGAAGGTGTTGTTATTGCACGTAAAGGTGCTGGCATCTCAGAAAACTACACAGTTCGTAAAATCTCTAACGGTGTAGGTGTTGAACGTATCTTCCCAATCCACACTCCACGTGTTGAAAAGATCGAAGTTGTTCGTTACGGTAAAGTACGTCGTGCGAAATTGTACTACTTGCGTGCTCTTCAAGGTAAAGCAGCTCGTATCAAAGAAATCCGTCGTTAATTCGACTAAAAAACTCTGCTTATTTAGCAGAGTTTTTATCTAGCTCCCTTAGTTCAATGGATATAACAACTCCCTCCTAAGGAGTAGTTGCAGGTTCGATTCCTGCAGGGAGCGAAACTAGCTACAAAAACACTGGATAACCAGTGTTTTTTCTTTGACCAAATTTTAAACATTTAATATGATATCTATGGTGTGGTATAATAGATGTAGATTTTGTTGTTTTTGGGAGAAAGAGATGAAAAAACCTACTTTACTTTGGCTGGTTTTAGCCCTTGTAGTATTTGGAGGAGGCGCATGGATGGCACAAGAAACAAATTTATTCCTAAGCCCACGGGCTAAGCAGTTGGCTTATCTAAAGGAACATGAAGAGGAAATGGCGAACTTCGTTAAATCTTGGAATTCAAAAGTTGAGAGTGTCCAGTTTGATTGGGATAGTATGAAGGTTGGTCAGATAGGAAATGGAACTCCTCAAGGCGGAGGTTATATGATGACAGTGAACGGTAGAATCAATAATAATAAGGATACTCAATTTACATTAGGTTTTCCACTAAAACGTAATTTAAATGAAATCCCTGAGAAACTTGTGATTATTCAAATGCAACCTATAAGGATTTTACGCGATGGTGGGTGGTTCTTATATGAGTAATAGTAACTTAAAAACTTTTGAGGATCTTTATTTCAATCATTTAGTTGGAATAGGAGGATAGTATGAAAGAAAGATATTATGAATTTTTGAATATACTGATGACTCGTCATATACCAGTGAGAAATTTACATTTTTTTCTTACATTTTTAATCGAATTTCTATTTACTTCAGTGGTACTGATTGTTTCTATATTTACAAAGAATCAAATGCATAATCTTAGTGTTTTTTTGATTCATATTACAATTGTCCATTTGGTAATAGTACTACTTGCATTTCTGTTGTTTCAAAAATTTTCCGCATCAAAATTATTACAGTCAGTTCCAACGACTTCGTATCTTTTTCTTCATTTTGAATTTCTTTTTTTGAGCTCTATATTCTTTGAGGAACAGTACTTATTGATATTCTTCCTTTTTATTGCTTTAAGCATTGCTTTTCAAGTGGTAAACTTTTTTTACCAAATATCAATTGTTTCAAAAGTCAAACAAATGCCAGATAATGAGCATAAGAAGAATATGTTACACTTACCAACCCTTATTGTAACAGTAATATCCGCGGTAATAGTAGTAATAACACGATTATTTATGTTATCTGGGATTTATATTATCATCGGATTAGTAGGAATGAGTATTTCATGGAACTCGTTCTTTATTATCGGATATACTCAAGTATTTACAGGTTGGAGAAAGACAAGTACTAATAACATTATTTATAGAGGAGAAATAAAATAAAGTTAGATAGAATGGCTAGAAGTAGAGGTCGTGCTAGGAGGATAAGATGAAAGAAAGATATTATGAATTTTTAAATATGGCAGTCGTAGATACTAGTCCTATAAAGAACTCTGACTTTCTACGGTCTGTTACAATTGAAGTAATATTTTCTTTACTGATATTTATAGGTTCTTTTTTTATCAAAGAGGAGTCACATGATATGAGTATGCTAGTTTTTCGTTTTACTATTTATCATATACTGGTACTCGTGTTCATATTCTTGCTATTCCAAAAGTTTTCCAAAACAAAAATTTTACAATTAGTACCAGCTAGTTCCGTGCTTATTTCTCATGTAGAATTACTTTTTGGAAGTTCTATTTTTTTAGGAGATGACTACTGGTCTGTATTCACGATTTTAATTAGCCTAAGCCTTATTTTTCAGTTACTAACCTTTGTTTACCAGTTATTAATTGTCCCTAAAGCTAAGACTTTACCATCTGGAGAGTTCAGGAAGACAATTTTACATATCCCTCCGCTTATTGTTGCTTCATTAGCAGCAGTTTTAGCGATTATAGGACGTTTATTCATGTTGCCTGTAATATATATGTTCCCGTGCATTGTCGGATTAGGTATTGCATGTCTTCCCTTCTATTGGCTTGAATATGCACGAGTATTTACAGGTTGGAAAAAGAAAAGCACCAATAACTTTATTTTTAGAGGAGAAATAAAATGAAATTAATTAGAATAGATATCAGTAATATTGCTTATACAGAGAAAAGAGTTTCTATGGCTTCTTTTCCAGATTTGATTGAAAACTGTGAAAAATTATTATTTGAAACTGGGGTTTATAAAAATGGCCCAACAACGATTGAAACTTGTTTGAGCACTTTTGGAAAGCCAGGAGAAGTCTTGTTTAAGGTTTATATTCCGACAAACATTCCAATTGAAGGAAACGATGAATTCCAATATCTAGAACATTTTACAATTAAGCAGTGTGTCTCTGATGTAACTCCATTTGATGAACATCTCCTTCCAAAAATTGAAGAAATGAAGCAATATATTCAAGATGAGGGCTTGGAAATGCAGGGAGATACCGTTTTTCTAGCGATATTGCCAATATTTGGACAGCAGTTTGTTGAAATTAATATCCCAATTAAGGAGATTTCAGATGCTATTTAAAAACGTGGGAGAATACCAAGATATACAGTATAGAAATGTTATCTCAAGGTATTATACAGTATCTCCAGAAGAGATTCCGGACACTTATAACGCTTTTTTAGAAGACGTAAGAAAAGCAGGATATACGCTTCTAGGACCTTTCTTTTATACAATTAATTCTAAGTTAGAAGAAAATCAAGATGTGTTGATGGAACTGTTTATCCCAGTAGAAGAAGAGTATATTGAAGATGCTTTGCCGAAAGACTTTTTGTATCACAGTATGTTTCAAGTTTTAAATACTGTTTCAACTAGAATTTTGGAACCAGATGATGAGTCAGTAAGAGAAGGAATCGACTTTTTAGCTGGCTATATTCATTTTCGAGATTATAAAGAGTTGACCCCTCCCTTCTTTTTTACCACAACAATTAATGAAAAATTCTATACAGATATACAAGTAGGAGTGTTGAAGTAGTAAGTCAGATTCATCTGATAATCTCCAGCCTCCAAAAGTTATATTTATTTGTAAACTTTTTGGGTTTTCTGTCTAGTTTGATTATAGATCCGAAGTCGATGCATTGTACAAATAATTAGAGTCATTTTACAAAGGTGTTGATAATTTTTGATCTTTAAAATGTCTCGCCAAATTTCATTTCTTACAAAAATATGAAGGTTAATCTAAAAATAGTTTAGGCAAACTTTTGACCAAGTTTATCCTAAATCCTATTAGAATAGGCTTTTTAAGCATATTTTATATTTCTGCAGGGAGCGAAACTAGTCACAAAAACACTGGATAACCGGTGTTTTTTCTTTGACCAAATTTTGAACAATTCATAAGATATCCATGGTGTGGTATAATAGGCGTAGAATGTTTAGGAGAAAGAAATGAAAAAACACTTATTTTGGCTTATTAGTGTAATGTTAATGTTTTTGACACTTTTTGCACTAAATGGATGTAGTTTGGGAGGTGAAACCATTCCAAAAAACAGGACAAAAGAACAGTACGAATTTGAAAAAACGTTTGAGCCTATATTTAAATTTTTAGAACAAGACAAGAAGGAGTTTACTGGACTAAAGTCATACACTAGTGATGTTTATATAAAAAATCAAGCTAAAGTCAAAAAGTACGAAGTGGACTTAGATATTAATCAAGCTGATATTAAAGGAGATTACACAATAACACGTGGTGACACTAAAGAGACAGTTCCTGTTACTTATTCTAATGGTAAGTTAAATTATGAGTCAGAGATAGATCCTTTATTTGATGAAGAAATTCTTAATTTAGTGGTTTCAAGAGATTATTTCGCTTCCTTAGATGTGAAAAAGACTTTTAAGAGCGCAGAAACTGAATTGAGTGATATTATCTACGAGCCAGAAAATCAATCAGAGTTTTATAAAAAAATAGTGGAAAAGTATAATCTTCCATCTGACACAAAACTTTCAGTTAGTCTTGGATATGCGTATTATGACAGATACGATATACTACTAAGTTTAGAATCAGAAGAAAAATTGGTTCAAATTAGTGCTGCAATTTATCTAGTGAAAGGAAAGTAATTTTTTGAATCCGATCAAAAAGATTGTAAGCTAAAAATAGCACTAATTTCAATATTGGAGAAATTTTTACATGAAAAATCATAAACACTTATTTTGGCTTGTTAGTGTAATGCTAATGCTTTTGACACTTTTTGCACTGAGTGGATGTAGTTTGGGTGGTGAAACAATCCCCAAAAATAGAACAAAAAAACAGTACGAATTTGAAAAAACGTTTGATCCTATATTTAAATTTTTAGAACAAGACAAGAAGGACTTTACGGGATTAAAGGCTTATATTTGTGATGTTTATATAAAAGCTGGAACTCAAGTACAGGATTATGAGATTGATTTAGATATTACTGAATCAGCCATTAAGGGTGACTATACAATAAAAACCGGAGATAAAAAAGAATCGGTTCCTGTTACATACTCAAATGGGAAGTTAAATTATGGGTCGGAGGTAACTCCTTTATATGATGAAGAAATTCTTAATTTAGTAGTACAAAGAGATTATTTTGCTTCTTTGGATATAAAAGAAACCTTTAAGAGCGCTGAAACTGAATTGAGTGATATTATCTACGAGTCAGAAAATCAATCTGACCTCTATAAATATCTTAAAAATAAGTACGATATGCCAGATGATACAACCTGTCGAATAATAGTTAGCTATTCTAGTTATACAATTTATGGTATTACAATTCAGATGAATTCGAAAGATAAGACAGTTCAGTTGGATTTAACTATATTTAAACAAAAGGGATGATAGTTTATGAACGAAATCGAAAAGAGCAATCGTCGGGTCGAAAGGTAAGCAATACAAATGCTAGTTAGGGATAGAAATATGAAAAAAGGCTTATTAATTGGTTGTTTATCCATGGTTATACTATTTGCAATATTCATAATCCTTAGTCCTATTTTTGCAATGATGGATATGTGGGGGCTATTTGCCCATGCAGGTCGGAATGAGCTTGAGCAAGCTGTACATCGTTCTTATGAGAACTATGGTCTTACAGGTCAGTTTGAGTTAGAAGAATATGAAAAAAACTATACAAGTGTAGGAGGATTTGTAATCCATGGTACTTACACTGAAAATATAGATGGTAAAACCTATCAAGCTAATTCCCGTTTTGAATACTATACTCGTCCTTCGGAAAACAAAAAGTATAAAAAGACGGATGCAGAAGTAGATTATGAACAAAACAAAAAAATTTATCACGCTTTTCCAGAATTAGCCTATCTAGGAATTGAGATTAGTCCAGGCACCAGCGAATTTTTAAAAAAATTGGACACTTCAATAACAGATCCTAAAATGACTGCTTTGAAGTACGAAGGGATTGATTTTCAATTTAATAGTAAATCTGGCAACATGTATCTTTATGATAAAATATTAGAGGAAAATCAAAGAAATGGACAAGCATTACAAGGGATGTATCCTATGGATGCTCAATATCTTTTCCAAAAAGATATTTTTATACCAGAATTTCAATTTCGATACTACACTCCAGAAGACAAGAAGGATCAGTTATATGATGCCTATCTTGAAGACCTTGAATCGCAAATGAAAGAATTTTTCAGCAATCAACCCTTACCAAGCGGTCTTTATGCTGTAAAGATTGATAAATATGAAGGGGATAAACTTGTCAATAATAGCGGTGGATATTATGTAAAGATTGAGAATCGTCAAGTTGTGGAGTTTATCAAAGATTTATACTAAAAGTTGCGTTCAACTGTTCAAAATATAAGAGAAAGATGAAATTTTTTAAATGACCCAAGAAGAATATTTGCAACTAAAAAAAGAATATAAAATTCGCTTAGTATTAGTAATCCTTCTATTCGTATTATTTTCTATCCTAAGTATCTTGCTCATCATAAATCTCAATAGATTTATCCCGCTAGGCGCGACAGCCATGGCTACAGTTGTGCCATTTAACCATTTTTTACTCGTTCCACTTTGGGAAGAGAAAAAAGCGATTGAAGCAGAGCATCCTGAATGGAAGGACCTTAGTACAAGCGGAGTTAGGGTCCCTTCGACAGAAGCGAGTAAACGAAACATAGCAACTGTTGGGAGCGTTGTTGCCTTGTGCTTTTCGTTCGCTCTACTCTATAGGCCTGCTAAGGTATACCAGAAGGTCCCTACTGCCGATGAACTAAAGAACCTTCCCAAGATTGAGAACAAGGGCATTCCTAAACTGGATAATAAAAAAATTCCAAAAATAAAAAGGGAATCAGAAGAGTAATCTGTAATGAAAATACCCCAGGAGTTAGACTTTTTCTCTAACTTCTGGGGTGCTTTTATTATATTCTATTCAGTTTACAAGACCCAAGTTCGAATAGCATGGGCAACGCCTGATTCATCATTTGTTTTGGTGATGTATTTGGCGATTTTTTTGAGTTCTGGGTTTCCGTTTTCCATAACAACGGGATTACCAACGACTGCTAGCATGGCACGGTCATTTTCTTCATCCCCAATCGCCATGGTTTCATCCTTGCTTAGTCCAAGTTTCTCAGCTAGGTGAGTGATAGCAGATCCCTTGTCTACATCCTTTTTAAGGAGTTCTAGGTAAAATGGAGCAGACTTGTTGATGGAGTAGCGATCGTAAAATTCTGCTGGAATCTTTTCAATAGCAGCATCGAGAATCTCAGGTTCGTCGATAAACATACATTTGACGATTTCTTTATCAGCCATCTCTTCAGGTGTACGGTAAAAAATTGGCATGCTGACGAGAGTTGATTCGTGTACGGTGTATTTTCCGATATTGCGATTGGCAGTGTAGATGCCGTCCTTGGTAATAGCATGCATATGGACTCCAAGTTTACGGCTGAGAAATTCCATATCCAGATAGTCCTCGTAAGTCAAAGATTCGCTGATAATCTCATGTCGTGTAGCAGTTTCTTGGACAAGGGCTCCATTGAAGGTCACAACATAGTCCCCTTCGTCTCTCAACTGCAAGTCGTCAAGGAGTTTGGCAACACCAGCAATAGGGCGTCCTGTTGCAATGACAACCTTGACTCCAGCTGCTTTGGCATCTTGGATAGCTGCAAAAACTTCTGGAGTAATTTCTTTTTTGCTATTAACCAGGGTACCATCAATATCGACGGCGATTAGTTTTATACTCATAAATTTCCTCTGTTATTTCTTGTTTGGAGTAAAATGATCATTCTCAATCAGTTTTGAAAATTGTTGAATGATACTAGTGAAAATACTGTTTTGCTTTAGCATTTCTTTAGGGAAGTAGAAACGGTTGTCACCATGACGGCTTCCTGCGAGAGATTGAACGATTGGAGATAGGCTCGAAAGTTCTGCAAGTTCACCATTCTTTTGGACAATCTCGATTTGAGTTCTAGGATTTTCAGACTCTGGTCGATAAATATCATAAGGAAGGTCGAAATTCTTATGAATAGCAGTGTAGTAGTTAGGGTCAAAACCAATTTTCTCTACTAAATTTCGCATAATTTCAAGTTTGTCTTGGTCTTCATCAGAAAAAGTGATGGATTTGAAAACCTTACGATTGATGAAACGTTGGGAAAGATCAGCTAAAATCTTGTCTGTACTAGTCATCCAAAGTTGGAAGTAAGTATTCATGACACCATCGTCTAGCGCTAGATAATCAGACAAGGTTACCTTCTTCTCAAAAAATGGCAGTAGATGTGGGGATGTAAGAGCAAAGAATTCTTTATTTTCAGGATAGAGCTCCTTGGCACGTTTCAAAAGATTTTGCAGAAGGACTTCCATGGCGCGTGTGGCTGGGTGGAAATAAACCTGCATATACATCTGGTAACGACTGAGTACATAATCCTCGATGGCATGCATCCCATTACGCTGAAAGGCAATGCCATTTTCAACAGGACGAATAACACGGAGAATACGTGTCAGATCAAACTGGCCATAAAAAGCACCCGTAAAGTAGGAATCACGAAGGAGATAGTCCATACGGTCTGCATCAATCTGGCTGGAAATCAGCTGCACCACTTGTTTGTTTGGATAAGTGTGGTCGATCACGCTGGCTACTTTTTTTGGAAAGTCTGGTGCTACCTGCAAAAGAACCTGATGAATCTCTGTTTCAGGGCTTTGAATAATTTCCTGGGTAATTGCCTCATGGTCAGTGTCAAAGAGATTTTCAAAAGTATGAGAGTAGGCACCATGTCCGAGATCATGTAGTAGAGCTGCAGTCATGGTTAAGAGAGACTCGTTAGAGTCCCATTCCTCAGGATATTTTTCCTCAAAAATCTCAGTGATTTGACGGGCAATTTCGTAGACACCCAAACAGTGAGAAAAACGACTATGCTCTCCACCATGGAAAGTATAGCTAGATGTCCCAAGCTGTTTGATGCGACGGAGCCGCTGAAATTCTTTGGTATTGATCAGGTCATAAATGACTTGATTATTAACGTGGATATAGTTGTGAACTGGGTCACGAAATACTTTTTCATTCATAAGACCATTATAGCAAATTCCTTGCCTTTTTGGTAAAATAGTAGGGATAAGTGAGAAGAAAGAGGAATAGTTGTGAAGATTAGAATGAGAAATACCATCAAGTTCGATGAACAATTGGAAGTAATTGACCAACTTTATGATGTTGAATTACGGGAAAAGGGCGATTTTTCCTATCTTTTGTTTTACAATGAGGAGCAAGAAAAGGTTGTGATTAAGTTTCAGGAAGAAGAGCTAGTCATGACGCGCTTCTCAAATCCCAAGACCATCATGCGTTTCCTCAAGGATTCTGATAGTTTAGCCTACATTCCAACACCTATGGGACTGCAGGAGTTTATCATCCAAACAAGCCACTACGAAGTTGGTGAAGAGAAGATTGAACTAGCCTACCAACTACAAAACAAAGAAGGAGTTCCATTTGCCAACTACCGTTTAGAAATTACTTGGGGATAAGAAAAAGAGGCTGGGACAAAAGTCCTAGCCTCTCAATTGTCTTTGGAGTGTCGAGCAAGACGCAGTGGTTGAGTGGGCTCTACTACGCTGATTTCATCAGCTTTTACAGCCCTACTCAACTGTGCGGAGGTGGGACGACGAAATCGAATTCTAACGAATTACCGATTTCTGTCCCACTCTCATTTGATATACAGTTCCTGATTTTTCAAAACGATTTCACGTACACTTGCAAATTTCTTCAGTTTTTTAAGTTCTTCTGGATGGGTGACAAGAGTGATGACATAGCCTTCTTTACCCATGCGTCCTGTACGACCCGCACGGTGAGTATAGGTTTCCATATCTCTAGGGACGTCGAAATTGACAACACATTCCAAGCTATCAATGTCGATACCACGAGCCAGAAGGTCTGTTGCAAGAAGTAGCGTCAGTTGATTATCTTTGAATTTTTCTAAAATAACTTTTCTAAATTTAACGTTAACATCGCTAGCTAGCGAAACTGCTAAAACATCACGATATTGTAATTTTTCCTCTGCACTTCCAAGGTCTGACAAGCTATTAAAGAAGACAAGACCACGGAAATCTTCAACCTGTGCCAGTTTACGAAGCATATCTACTCGGTGACGTTGGTCTACTTGCATATAGAGGTGTTGAATGTTGTCTAACTTTTGGTCTGATAGATCAATGACGCGCGTGTTAGGTGCAATCTTATCTTGGTCAAATTTGGTAGTGGCACTGATGTAAATAAGTTGATGGTCACGAGGTGCATAGTTGGTAATTTTCTCGACAAAATGAATTTGAGAATCATCAAGGAGTTGGTCGAACTCATCAAGAATGATTGTTTCCACGTTCATCATCTTGATTTTTTTCAATTTGACCAGTTCAAAGATACGACCAGGTGTTCCAATCAGAATTTCTGGTCCTTTTTTAAGTCGTTCAATTTGGCGTTTCCGGCTCGAACCGGATAGAAATAGCTGAGCTGTTAATCCGATAGCCTCACCCCAGGTTTTAGTGACTTCAAAAATTTGTCCAGCAAGCTCAGTATTAGGTGCTAAAATCAATAATTGTTGGGCTTTTTTCTTTTGCAGTTTGACAAGACTAGGTAGGAGATAGGCTAAAGTCTTCCCTGTACCAGTTGGACTGACTCCAAGTAGGTTTTCACCTTCTGTTATAGGTTGAAAAAGTTGAATTTGAATGGGAGTAAATTCTTGGAAACCCAGTTGATCAATCAATTCTTGCCATTCGGTAGGTAGTTTAGTTTTCATTTTTCTGCCTCAAATCTAATGCCAGCAACCTGGCGCATGGTGTAAAGTAGGTTATGGACGTGTGTCGCATCATCTATCCAGGATTGGTAGAGTACCTGGTTTGATTGCTTAATCATCTTTGCAAAAGCAGCAACTTCCTCAGTCATGGTGTGAGGAGCCTGGTGGATAGGAAGATTAAATTCATTTCCTTGGTGGTCGGTAAAAATAGCTGATTGGATATGCTCGATAGTATTGAGTGTCAAGGTTCCGTCAGTAGTATAAATTTCGCAAGGAAGATTAGAAGTGATATTCTTTCCTGCTTTGATGTGTACTTGATAGTTCGGATAGGAGAGAATACCATCCCCATTTAAATCAATGCTATTATTTAGTTTCTGAGCTTGATAGGTTGCATGAGTCGGTTTTCCAAATAAGCGAACAGCGGCATAAATCGGATAAATACCAAGATCCATAAGTGCCCCACCTGCAAAACGATCTGAGAAAACGTTTGGAGTATTGCCAGCAAGGAGTTCAGGCATTTTAGATGAATATTTAGCGTAGTTAAAGTTTGCTCCTAAAACATGTTTGTCTGTAAGAAAGTCTTTAATTGTAGCGAAAGCCTCTTCGTGGTAGTTTCGTGCCGCTTCAAAGATAAACCGTTGATTTTTCTGAGCTATTTGCAATAAATCTTTCCATTCCTTTGGCTGAGTCACAGCTGGTTTTTCAAGGATGACATGTTTTCCAGCAACTAAGGCAATTTTAGCCTGACTAAAGTGCAGGGAATTTGGACTAGCAATATAGACGACATCAAAAGGGTGTTTGAAAAAATCTTCTAACTGGTCAAATAATGTTACATCTTGACAGTGAGAAGCAAACTTTTCTGCGGTTTCTAGTTTTCTTGAATAGACTGCCACTAATTGAAATTTCCCGCTAGTATGAGCAGCCTCAACAAAATGGTGGCTGATTGAACTAGTTCCGATGATACCAAGTTTTAGCATAGAAACTCCTTTTCCACAAGTAATGATTGATTTCATTATATCATACAAAGAGTCAACTCGTTAAGGTGAGAGAATTCTTTTGCTTTGAACTTTCGAAATTTCTAGAAAAAATGGTACAATAGTGACAGTATATTTAGGAGTTTAGTATGAGATTATTACCTATGAGAAAAATTTCTCGTCATTCAAAAAGATTGGCGCTTTTTTTGACTTTTTGTGCGGGTTATGTAGATGCCTATACCTTTATTGTAAGAGGGAACACCTTAGTCGCTGGGCAGACAGGGAATGTGGTCTTTTTATCAGTCGGCATCGTTCAGAAAAATCTAGCGGATGCTGAACTAAAGATATTGACACTTTTATCTTTCATGTTAGGCGTTTTTATGCTTACGATTTACAAGGAAAAACTTCGCATTATTAAAAAGCCAATTCTATCACTTGTTCCATTAGCAATTTTATCATTGATAATCGGCTTTATTCCATTGAGTGTTGATAACATGTTTATTGTTCCGCCTTTGGCTTTTTGTATGGGTCTCGTTACAACAGCTTTTGGAGAGGTTTCTGGAATTGCCTATAACAATGCCTTTATGACGGGAAATATCAAACGCACCATGTTAGCTTTTGGTGAATACGTCCGGACCAAGCATACAGCCTTTTTAATGGAGGGATTGATTTTTGTGAGCCTACTTGTTAGTTTCGTTCTAGGAGTAGTATTTTCAGCTTACTTAACGATTATCTTCAGCGAAAAAACGATTTTAGGTGTCCCCGTCATGATGAGTATTTTTTATCTAAGTATGGTTTTATCTTCTTTGCAAAAAAAGTCTGATAAAAGGCTGAATTTTGAGTGAAAATACTTGTCAAAAATTTGGAATCATGCTATACTTGTAGAGTTGACTATGCACGATCCTGTGCAACCGCACGAACATCGTTGCTTGATTCATCAAGTTTAAGTGGTTCGTCCCACGATGCTAGGCGAGTCTTCACAAAAATTCGGGGAAACCCCAAAAAATCATAGGAGGTGCATAATGAGCACATACGCAATTATCAAAACTGGCGGAAAACAAGTTAAAGTTGAAGTTGGTCAAGCAGTTTACGTTGAAAAATTGAACGTTGAAGCTGGTCAAGAAGTTACTTTTAACGAAGTTGTTCTTGTTGGTGGTGAAAACACTGTTGTCGGAACTCCACTTGTTGCTGGAGCTACTGTAGTTGGAACTGTTGAAAAACAAGGAAAACAAAAGAAAGTTGTTACTTACAAGTACAAACCTAAAAAAGGTAGCCACCGTAAACAAGGTCACCGTCAACCATACACTAAAGTTGTCATCAACGCAATCAACGCTTAATTTTAAGGAGAACACATGATACAAGCAGTCTTTGAGAGAGCCGAAGATGGCGAGCTGAGGAGTGCGGAGATTACTGGACACGCCGAGAGTGGCGAATACGGCCTAGATGTCGTGTGTGCATCGGTTTCTACGCTTGCCATAAACTTTATCAATTCCATTGAGAAATTTGCAGGCTATGAACCAATCTTAGAATTAAACGAAGATGAAGGTGGCTATCTGATGGTTGAAATTCCAAAAGATCTTCCTTCTCACCAGAGAGAAATGACACAGTTATTCTTTGAATCATTTTTCTTAGGTATGGCAAACTTATCGGAGAACTCTTCTGAGTTCGTCCAAACCAGAGTTATCACAGAAAACTAACACGGAGGAAAACATTATGTTAAAAATGACTCTTAACAACTTGCAACTTTTCGCCCACAAAAAAGGTGGAGGTTCTACATCAAACGGACGTGATTCACAAGCTAAACGTCTTGGAGCTAAAGCAGCTGACGGACAAACTGTAACAGGTGGATCAATCCTTTACCGTCAACGTGGTACACATATCTATCCAGGTGTAAACGTTGGACGTGGTGGAGACGATACTTTGTTCGCTAAAGTTGAAGGCGTAGTACGTTTCGAACGTAAAGGTCGCGATAAGAAACAGGTTTCTGTTTACCCAATCGCTAAATAAGAAGGTCCCTTGAACCTTTTTATCCCGAGCCTTGAAATAAAGAGGTGAGGATGCTTAAAAAAGCACTAAACAAAGCTTTCCGAAAATTTCGGAAAGCTTTTTTCTTGATTAAAATCAGAGAATAAAAATTTTAAAAAAAGCTATGAAAACTATTAGAAATCAATTTTCTTTTAAGAGACTGATTTAATCTATAATGATAGATAATAAGAAAGAAATATGGTATAATATAGGGTGAGACCTTATGAATAAATAGTGAAAGAGTATATATAAAATAATGAAAAAAATTGTCATTAACGGTGGGCGTCCATTAAAGGGTGAGATTACCATTAGCGGTGCAAAAAATAGTGTAGTAGCCCTGATTCCTGCTATTATTTTATCAGATGATGTTGTAATTTTGGACTGTGTTCCAGATATCTCTGATGTCGCTAGTTTGGTTGATATCATGGAAATTATGGGTGCGAGTGTTAAGCGCTATGATGACGTTCTAGAAATTGATCCTCGTGGTGTTCAAAATAAACCAATGCCATACGGTAAGATTAACAGTCTTCGCGCATCTTATTATTTCTATGGTAGCCTTCTTGGACGTTTCGGTGAAGCAACAGTAGGTTTACCTGGTGGATGCGATTTGGGCCCTCGTCCAATTGACTTACACCTAAAAGCCTTTGAAGCGATGGGAGCTAAAACTACTTATGAGGGAGACAATATGAATCTCTCAACAAATGGTTCTAGGTTGCAAGGGGCACACATCTACATGGATACTGTAAGTGTTGGAGCAACGATTAATACGATGCTTGCAGCGGTAAAAGCCCAAGGACGTACAGTCATTGAAAATGCTGCTCGTGAACCCGAAATCATTGATGTAGCTACTTTGTTAAACAATATGGGAGCTCATATTCGTGGTGCGGGTACAGATATTATTGCAATTGATGGTGTTGAATCCCTTCATGGAACTCGTCACCAAGTTATTCCTGACCGTATCGAAGCAGGTACCTATATTTCTTTGGCAGCAGCGGTTGGTAAAGGGATTCGTATCAATAATGTACTCTACGAACATCTTGAAGGTTTTATTGCAAAACTTGAAGAAATGGGTGTTCATATGACTGTTTCTGAAGATAGTATCTACGTTGAAGAACAAACAAATCTCAAGGCTGTAAACATCAAAACAGCTCCATATCCTGGATTTGCAACAGACCTTCAACAGCCGATTACTCCTCTTCTGTTAAAAGCAGAAGGGCGAGGAACACTGATTGATACCATTTATGAGAAACGTGTGAATCATGTCTTTGAATTAGCCAAAATGAACGCAGATATTACGACAACCAATGATCACATTCTCTATAAGGGTGGCAATCCTTTACACGGTGCAAGTGTGAGAGCGACTGACCTACGTGCAGGAGCGGCCTTGGTTATTGCCGGATTAATGGCTGAAGGTAAAACAGAAATTACTAGTGTAGAGTTCATTTTAAGAGGCTACTCAAATATCATTGAGAAATTACGTAACCTTGGAGCAGATATTGAGCTAATCGAAGATTAGCAATTTTGAGGAACACAATGAATATCTGGACAAAATTAGCAATGTATTCTTTCTATG
>CABPWC010000025.1 GCA_902461025.1 uncultured Streptococcus sp. | reverse complement strand
AACGACGTTAACCGTTACCGTGAGTTGATCAACTCTCTAGGACTTCGTCGTTAATTCAAGATACAAAGGCCGTCAAAAGCACAAAGCAAAAATAGGAAAATTGACGAAGAAACTTCAGTTTCTAGGAGATTTTATCTTTTTTGCCAAGTGCTTAGGCCGTGTTCAATTGAGCACATCTTGAAAATAAGGCTACTCTAGTTGAGTAGCTTTTTATTTTTGTCACCTTACCTCGATATACTCAAGTATAATCTTCGGTTACGGTTCCTAGCACTGTAAGGTAAAATAAACCAGAATGATCTCCCTCCGGGGAGATTTTTTGATTTTGCCAAGTTTTTAGGCCGTGTTCAATTGAGCGCATCTTGAAAATAAGGCTACTCTAGTTGAGTAGCTTTTTATTTTTGTCACCTTACCTCGATATACTCAAGTACAATCTTCGGCTTGTCGCCTAGTTTATAAACGTTTTATCCAGCAAGGATCAAGCTCTCTGACTTCAGAGGGCTTTTTTGTGTGCATTTTTCTAGTCTTGTTCCTGATTTAGAAATGTGGTATACTAATTTATGAAAATTGTCTAAATTTTTAATTTTTAATAAGGGAGGGTTTCATGCTTTCCAAATTTTCTGGAAGCCATCAAAACCTGCGATATGTTTTTCTCCTAGCTATGTTGCTCGGAGCTTTGGGTATTTCTTTGTTTCTGGCAGTTTCTATGGGTTCTGTTCAAATCAGCTTGAGTGATACCTATCGAATCATTTTGAGCAAGTTAGGTGCTCCTTTTGATATAGGAGAAATCTCAAAGTCTACGCTTGCTATTGTTTGGAATATGAGATTGCCACGGGTTTTTCTGGGATTGATTGTGGGCGCAGGCCTCTCCATGTGTGGCAGTGTCATGCAGTCAACCGTCAATAATCCAATCGCAGAGCCCTATGTGTTAGGAATTTCCGCAGGGGCAACCTTTGGTGCGACTTTGAGTATCATTCTTGGGTTTAAGGTCATGATTGGTCTCGGATCTTTCCTTGGAGCGCTTGTGGCAACAGTTGCAGTCTTACTCATTGCTTCCATGCAAGGAAAAATGACAACTTCTAGCCTGATCTTATCAGGGACTGTGGTCAATGCACTCTTTTTGGCTTTTTCAAATTTTATTATCTCAATTGGCGCTAATGCTGACAGTGTCATGACCATCAAGTTTTGGACCATGGGTTCTCTAGCAGGGATCTCCTGGGCTCACATAACCCTGCCAGCAGTAGTCGTGGGAATAGCCTTTTTATTTTTCTCTACCCAATATCGTGTTTTTAATGCTATGATGATGGGTGATGAGGCAGCCTTGACCTTGGGGATTCCTCTACGTTTTTACTGGTATCTCTATGTGGCTATTGTGGCTGTGCTGACAGCTATCTTGGTATCAACTTGTGGGATTATCGGTTTTGTCGGTCTTATTACCCCGCATTTGGCGAGAAGTTTGGTGGGTACAAATTACAGAAGGCTTTTTCCGATAGCAACCTTGCTCGGAGCCCTCTTTGTTATCTGGGCAGATGTTCTTGCTCGTGTTTTAATCCAAAATGCTGAACTACCGATTGGAATTTTCACAGCCCTAGTAGGTGCCCCCTTCTTTATCTACATGGTTGCAAGTAGACGAAGGGAGGTGAAGGTCTGATATGGACTTAATGTGTCAGGATATTCACTTTGGAATCGGAGAAAAAAAGATTCTAAAAGGAGTCTCACTTAAACTTGAGGGAAACCAATTTCATACTATTTTGGGACCAAATGGAAGTGGAAAGACCAGCTTGCTGAAACTCTTCTATCGACAGGAAAAGCCGAATCAGGGCTTGATTTCTTTAGATGGGAAGCCTCTAGACCAAATGAGCGTCAAAGAAACGGCAAAGCAGATGGCAGTTATCACGCAGTTTAATCAACTCCAGTTTGATTGTACGGTTGAGGAGATTGTCATGCTGGGCAGAACTCCTCATCTCTCTTTCTTGCAAAAGGAAAAAGACAAAGACTTTGCTTTGGTTGAGGATGCTTTGGTCAAGGTAGATATGCTCGAAAAGAGAAATCGACTCTACTCTTCTTTGTCAGGAGGAGAGAAGCAGCGGGTTCTGTTAGCACGCGCCTTGGCCCAAGAGCCGACCCTCTTGCTCTTAGATGAACCAACCAATCATTTGGATATCAAGTATCAGCTAGACTTATTGACCATTGTCAAAAATCTTCAGATCAATGTGCTAGCTGTCTTGCATGATATTCAGCTAGCTTGTCGCTATTCAGACTATCTCTACCTAATGAAAGAAGGGGAGATTGTTTACCAAGGTACTCCAAAGGAGACCATCACACCCGAGTCCTTGCAGGCTGTCTATGGCGTTCAAAGTAAGGTCACTTGGACAGAAGATCAGCAAGCCATGATTCACTATTTATAAAAATTAAAAAGGAAAATAAAAACATGAAAAAAACACTCAGTATTTTGCTCGTAACAGTAGCTACCTTATCTTTGGCAGCTTGTGGTAACGCATCTAAAGAAACAGCAACGGCACCGGCTACAACAGAAGCTAGTCAAAAAGCTACTACAGAAACCAGCTATCCTGTAACTATCAAAACTTATGATGCTAAAGGAAACGAAGTCGATCAAGTCTTTGAAAAGGCACCTGAAAAGGTCATCACAAACAACCTCTCAACAACTGAAATCCTGCTTGAACTCGGTTTGCAAGATAAAATTGCTGGCATGCTCAATCCTGATAATGCTGTAACTGGTAAATACAAGGATGCTATTGAAGCTATCCCTCACATTGGCGATAAAAAATCTGTCTCACAAGAAACGGTTCTTTCTTATGAACCTGATGCTTTGATGGGACGCAACATGATGTTCTCTGAAAAGTCAATGGGAACGATTAGCGCTTGGAATGAAAACAAAATTCCTGTTTATACGCAAAAAGCTTCACTTTCAAATGTTCAACAAGATTTGGGAAATATCGTAGAAGATGTGAAGAATCTAGGAACAATTTTTAATGTCCAAGACAAGGCCAACCAATACGCAGAACAATTGCAAGCTAAAATCGATGCGGTTAAAAAAGCCAATCCAGAAACACAGGGTGAAAAGAAAAAAGCTTTAATTATGGTCGCCTATAACGATGAAACCTTTGGCGCCTATAAGTCAGCCCTTCAAGAAAGCTTGCTTAACCAACTTGGTTATACAAATGTCGCAACAGGAACATCTGGCTTGACCTTGGAAAATCTAGTATCTATGGATCCAGAGTTGATTATCTATGTAACTAGCGATCGCAACAAAAAATTGGATGAAAAAGCAGTGGATTTGATGAAGGCAAATACTGTTTTGGAAAATGTCCCAGCAATCAAGAATCAAAAAATCATGACTATCTCTTACGATGAGTTGATGGACTACGGTCCTGCAGTGATTGATTCCCTTGAAAAGATCAATGACTTTATCAAGAAATAAGGAGTTTAACTGGAAAGGAATTCAGGTTAGGGTCAGCCTTCCTTCAAACTATGACTTTAAACAAGCCTACCCAATTGTACTTCTAAACGATGGGGAACTGGACTATTTGTCAGACCTGTCTCAATCTGTGATTTTAGTGGGTTTGATTCCAGAAAGCCGTCTGAATGACTTCACACCCTGGCAGGCTAGAGCTTTAAAAGAAGGGGCTCCGGATTTTGGTGGGAAGGTAGAAGCCTATCATGAGAAGCTCTTTCAAGGAATTCTAACAAGTCTAAAAAAAGACTACTTGATCGACGAAAGTAGGATTGCTTATGGTGGCTATTCACTGGGTGGTCTTGCTGCTATCTATAGTCTCTATAGTAGTTATCTTCCTGTGACCTGTATCTTTTCTGTCTGTGGTTCTTTCTGGTATCCAGACTTTACAGAATTTTGTAGGGAACATGACCTGATACAGAGTCAAAGTCTGATTTATCTGCAAAATGGTCAGATAGAAGGTGCCAATCATTCCAATCGCCTGTCTAAGGCTCCGATGTTTGCAAGGGAACTACATAACCTGATTTCAGAAGCAGTTCCCACAACATATTCTACATTTGATGCTTATGGGCATCATGAAGCTCTTAACGAACGCTATCATCAGTTTTGTGATTGGCTAAGAGAGCAGTGGGTTCTCAAGTGATCTTATAACACTCCTTGTTCATCGCAACTAGGAGTGTTTCTCTTGTATGCTTGTCCTTCGAATTATCAAGCGATTACCCTTGACGGAAATCCCTCCCTGTAATAAACTAAATTATGGTATAATGAGAAGATAGATAGAATCGAGGAAATTATGTCATTTACACAATTTAAATTTAAGAAATATATAGAAAAAGCCTTGGAAGAGTTGAAGTTTACGACGCCTACCGAAGTGCAAGAAAAGTTGATTCCTATTGTCTTAGCAGGTCGTGACTTGGTCGGTGAATCAAAAACAGGTTCAGGAAAGACCCATACCTTCTTGTTGCCAATTTTCCAACAGTTGGATGAAGAGAGTGATAGTGTACAAGCCGTTATCACAGCTCCTAGTCGTGAGTTGGCGACTCAGATTTACCAGGCAGCTCGCCAGATTGCGGAACATTCTGAAGTAGAAATTCGTGTTACCAACTATGTTGGTGGAACAGACAAGGCGCGTCAGATTGAAAAACTTGCCAGCAATCAACCCCATATCGTTATCGGAACTCCAGGTCGTATCTATGATTTGGTAAAATCAGGTGATTTGGCTATCCACAAGGCTAAGATTTTTGTTGTCGATGAAGCAGATATGACCTTGGATATGGGATTTTTGGAGACAGTTGATAAGATTGCAGGAAGTCTCCCAAAAGACTTACAGTTTATGGTCTTTTCAGCGACTATTCCACAAAAACTGCAACCATTCTTGAAGAAATATTTGTCAAATCCTGTTATGGAGAAAATCAAAACCAAAACAGTTATCTCAGACACTATTGATAACTGGTTGATTTCTACTAAGGGACGTGACAAGAATGCCCAGATTTATGAATTGACTCAAGTCATGCAACCTTATCTTGCTATGATTTTTGTTAATACAAAAACTCGTGCAGATGAATTGCATGCTTACTTAACTGCACAAGGCTTGAAGGTTGCTAAGATTCATGGAGATATTGCGCCTCGTGAACGCAAACGTATCATGAATCAGGTGAAGAATCTTGATTTTGAGTACATCGTTGCGACTGACTTGGCTGCGCGTGGGATTGATATTGAAGGAGTCAGCCATGTTATCAATGATGCTATTCCACAAGACTTGTCCTTCTTTGTTCACCGTGTCGGACGAACTGGACGTAATGGTCTGCCAGGTACAGCTATTACCCTTTATCAGCCAAGCGATGACTCTGATATTCGTGAGTTAGAGAAATTAGGAATTAAGTTTGTACCTAAGGTGGTTAAAGACGGAGAATTCCAAGATACCTATGACCGCGATCGTCGTGCCAATCGTGAGAAGAAACAAGAAAAACTGGATATCGAAATGATTGGCTTGGTTAAAAAGAAAAAGAAAAAAGTCAAACCAGGCTATAAGAAGAAAATTCAATGGGCTGTCGATGAAAAACGCCGTAAAACCAAGCGTGCTGAAAGTCGTGCCCGTGGACGTGCAGAACGTAAAGCCAAGCGTCAAACATTTTAGAATTGAGACAGTAGAACCAAGTGGTTTTACTGTTTTTTGGCTCTTAAAGCCTAAGATAGTATAAGTAAGAATCGATAATTAATTGAATAGCAAAAAAATGTCATAGAGACTGATGCTATAGGATCTTTAATCAAAATTTTGATTCCAGAAAATATTTGAAAACATTCTTAATTTATGTTATTCTAAAAAAAAAAACAGATTTTTAAAAAATATTAAATCTGTTAAAGAAAAGAGGTCATTATGGCAAAAGGAATGTTTAAGCAAGAACGTTTTTCGTTTCGTAAAATGAAAGTTGGATTGGCATCTGTGGCTATCCTCTTTGCTTTTGCACAACTTGGACAAGTTTCGGCTGATGAAACTAGTAAAGTTTCGTCAAGTGAAATTACTAAGGTAACTGAGGCACCAAAAGTAGTTGAAGAAGTCAAATCGCCTATTGAGGCGGCTAAAGCAGAAATTGCAACTGAAAAATCAAGACCTATTGTCAAAGAAACTGAAGCAAAAGCTGGTGATTTGATTGATGTCTCAAAGAAAGAATCTGCTGTCGAAGTAAAAGAAAGTCAAGAAGGTAATCAGAAAGTCCATATTGAAACCTCTGTAGCTGAGGTAACCAAAACTGAAATTGCTCCAGAAAAAGTGGAAAAACTTCCAGATCCTGTAACTACGACAAAAGAGAATACTGTAGCAGCTAAGGATAAAGATGGAAATTCTTATACTCAGTATGAACGAGTAGACAAGACAACAACTGTGGAAATAACTAAAACACCACCAACTGTTAAAAAAGCAGGAGAAGCAGATATTGTTTTTGTTGTTGACCGTTCAGGATCTATGTCTTCAACGATTAATACTGTTCGTAAAAATGTCAATGAGTTTGCAAGAAATCTTGCCAAAGATGGAGTAGCGGCACGTTTTGGATTAGCTACATATAGTGATGAAGTATACGGACGTCGATTAGGAAAAACTGACGAAGATACAATTCTAACGAAATTTGGTGAGAATTATTTTACAACAGATCCAGTTGAACTTGAAAAAGCTTTAGAAAAAATTAAGATTGCACATGGGGGAGATTCTCCTGAAACAGCAACTCCTGCTCTTACAAAGATTGTTTCTACTTACGACTGGTCTAAGTCACCAAAAAATAAAAAGTTTGTGGTGTTGTTAACAGATGCTAGGATGAAAGAAGATCCGTCAATTCCATCTATCGCTGAAACATTAACAACTCTGAAAAAAGCTGGTATTGATAGAATCGTAGCGACAACCTTGTATAATCAACGAAACTATAAAGATTTTGTGTCTGAGGGACGTTTAATGGATATTGATCGTAACTTGGCTGACTCTTTAACTAAGGATGCAGCTTCATGGATTGTGGAAACAGTCAGTGAGGGACGTCAGTACAAGGTAACAAAAGACAGCTACCAATTCTACTTGGAACGTCGTACAACTGTGCCAGTTTTGGAGCAGAAAGTAACTCCTAAACCAGAACCTACTGCTTACAAACCAGAACCAGCTAAACTTCCTGAAACAGGAAGCAATGATTCTAGTAACCAAACTCTTTTGGGTCTAGGTATTATGCTCACAGGTTTTGGATTGGCTACAAGCGCTAGAAAATCTAAAGAACAATAAGATGCTTTAATACACACAAAACACCTGAAGTAGAGCTATATTGGCTTTTATCAGGTGTTTTTTTATGAAGTTATCCTAAAATGAATACACTGGGACCAGTATCTCAGTGTGTTTTTGTGGTAAATTTGTCTTTAAAATAGATAAGATAGATTATTTGATAAAGCCATTGTATTAGATGATTGGTTTGCCATCGATGTAACAGATGGAATATTTCATTCAGCTAGAGCGATAGAATTAATGCACCATTTTTGGTGCGTTTTTATTTTTTGTGCTATAATAGAAATAAATAAAAGGAGGAGTTACATGATTGGAGAAAATATAAAAACGTTACGTAAAACACATAAATTAACGCAGCCTGAGTTTGCAAAGATTGTTGGTATTTCTAGAAATAGTCTGAGTCGTTATGAAAATGGGACAAGTTCAGTTTCGACAGAATTAATCGATCGTATCTGCAAGAAATTTAATGTTTCTTATATCGATATTGTAGGGGAGGAAAAAATGCTCACACCAGTAGAAGATTATCAGTTAACTCTGAAAATTGAAGTGATTAAAGAACGAGGGGCGAATATCTTAGCACAACTTTATCGTTTACAAGATGAACTAGAAATTGCATTTGACGATACTTCTAATCCTTGGGTACTAATGAGCGATGATCTGTCTGATTTGATTAACACGAAAATTTATCTTGTTGCAACTTTTGAGGATGTGGAGCGATATAATGGCTATTTGGATGGCATTGAACGTATGCTAGAACAAGCTCGTCATCTGGTGGTGGCTTAATGAAACTAGAAGAATTTAGTCAAGATGATTTTGAACGAGCATCCAAACGACTCCTTCGTTCTTTAACTCGTGGTAAAACAACTTCGTCTCAGCCCAAGGCTATCTTGCTCGGTGGACAGAGTGGTGCTGGTAAGACAACGATTCATCGTGTGAAACAAAGGGAATTTCAAGGCAATATCATTATCATTGATGGAGATAGTTATCGCTCTTTTCATCCGGACTACCTTGACCTACAGGAAAAGTATGGCAGAGATAGTGTAGATTATACCAAAGTATTTGCGGGAAAAATGGTTGAATATCTCGTAGATGAATTGAGTAAACAAGGTTATCATTTGTCAATCGAGGGTACCTTTAGAACAACAGAAGTTCCTAGAAAAACGGCACAATTATTGATAACAAAAGGATATCAAGTCTCACTTGCACTAATTGCGACCAAGCCAGAATTGTCCTATCTCAGTACCTTGATACGTTATGAAGAGCTCTACGCCATAGATCCTAGTCAAGCGAGAGCGACTCCCAAAGCACACCATGATGGAATTGTAGAACATTTGGTTGACAACTTACGAGAGTTAGAAAATGATAAGATTTTTAATCAAATTAAAATTTATCAAAGAGATCAATCGTGTGTTTATGATTCGGAAGTAGATCAAATCTCAGCAGCAGAAGTTCTACAAGAATGCCTCTTCGGAAAATGGAGTAAGGTGGAGGAAGAGATGCTGAAGGTGGGACAGAAACAGTTGAGAGAACTGGGGGAAATTGATAAGTGACGAAGGGCTAATTTATGAGTACATTTAAAAAAGTAGATATTATAGGTGACTAATATGAATTATAATGATGTTAAAGAAAAATTATGTAATATTATTATTAAATACATTGATAATCCTGAAATACGTTTACAAATGTTAGAGCAAGCAGAGTTTGTTAATACTGTGAGAGGTGTACTCTATAGTTTAGATAAAGAAAAAAACGGAGATTTAACTCAAGAGGAGATTGATTTTTGTAAAGATTTATTTTTTTACTTTGGTTAAAAATAAAATTTTCTAGAGTTTTGGATAGATTCCTACGATAATTTCACTATAGCCTAAAAATTTTATAGAAATTGCGACTGTAGATAATGTTGTGGATGAAATCGTCAGATAGATGGGACACCAGCGAGTGATATAGAGAAAGCTATCGCTCCATATGTGCCGTGGATTGCACCGATTCAAGATGTAACGGCTGCGATTGCCGGTAGACAGGTCGCTAAGTACAATTCTAGTGTTCCGACTGGAAATGGTATGAAGTGGGGATCGGAAAGTGGGAAAAATTTCAATAGAAGGGGAATAGGAAACCCAGTTAAAGTCTTGGGAAGAGGAAGTACAGGTAGAACAGAACCTAAAAATTTGCAAGAACAGTTGGCGATGCACGAAGTGATGTCTAATCCTTTAGAAAATGCAGTTGAACTTAAACTAAAAATGGGTGATACGCGATGGCACTCTTCAGAGGGCTGGGTAAAGATGGAAAAGAAAGTCTCAACATCAAGTGGGAAAAATATTAATATTCATTATGTTTATAATAAAACAACGGGAGAATTCGATGACTTTAAATTCAAAAGTGAATAGGAGGAACTGGAATGGATAATATAGTACTACAAACTGAGTGGTTCGATGAAATAGAAAAATTTTGTGAAGTTAGACTTAGCTGTGAAACAAAGTTTCTAACAATTTATCAATTATGCTACCTCTTTGAAGATGATATGAGCAATATATATAGTGCCATAGATGAATATATAAACAATCCTCATACACCAAAGAAAATTCTCTTTGGGGATGATAGAGAAGGAGGAAGCGGCTATTTTATTTTCTTGTTAACTCCTATTAATTTTAAAGAAGAGTTAAAAATTGAGGTAGACATGGAAGTAGCTGATAATGATGAGGGCATACACCGATGTCAATTCTATATAAATACTCAATTGGAAAACTTTAAGTATTTCAGAAATAATTTACCTAGATTATTTTCGAAAGATTTAAGAGGAGAAATTAAATTACATGATTATTTTAACTAGAATAGTACTAATTATTTAAATTAACCTCTTCTTTTGTAATACAAACATGCAAAAACTCTCGAGGAAGGATTTCCTCGAGAGTTTTATTGTACACCTATGGCCTAAAGAAACAGTTGTTTACAGCGACCAAGGAAGGAATCGTCGTCAACCCACCAGAACTTGGAAACTTACCGGGTCAGGGAGAGGTGACCTATGCCAGTCAGGTTCAGGATGTCCTGATCCCTTATACCACACGAGAGGACACCTACAACTACTACGAGGAACGCAACTATGTCAACGATGTCAATCGTGAACATACAGAAGTCCTCGAAACCTATGGCCATGATGGCAAGGCTCGTGAGACCTATAGCTATGGTCGAGGTCGAGCTAGCTACCTCAACAACCAAACAGATGACAGTTACTGAAACTTATTCAAATAAAAGTGTTTCCAACCAGGCTTGAAGAAAGCTCGTAAAGCATCACAATTCTCAAAACGTTAATCAATACGATACTATCAACGTTTACAGATATTCAAGAATTTTCTCTTGGATGTCTTTTTTTGTTCAAAAAACTAAAGTTCACCCCAAGTTCACCCTATTGCTTTTTGAGACTTCTAAAGGCTATTTCTCCTGCTGTTTGATTTACTTTTTCAGTAGTATTGACATAAGTCTTCGTTATTTGGATGTCACTATGAGTAAGTGCTTCTGAAATGGCCTCAAGAGAAAAACCTGCTTGTTTAGCAAGATGTTGGAATTTATGAGGTCCTTGATGGATATTATTTTTCTTCATAAGTATGTTATAATGTAGATATGATATGAAAAAATTAAGATATCTCTTTAAATGCTGTAAATGTCATTTTGTGTGAACATGAGTGAATTTGAGTTTAGAGAATGATAGGAGATAGATTACAATGATAAGTTTAGAGTTGATGTCTGAAGAAAATAGCATAGATGTTTATTCTTTTGAAAAAGAAAATAGAGAGTATTTTGAGCGAAGTTTACCTCCTAGACCAGCTCACTATTTTGATTCAGAAAGTTTTAAAGAAATTACAAGGGAATTGTTAAGGGAACAAGAGAATCATGATGTCTACATGCATCTTATTAGAGATGCACAAGGTGTTATGAATCTGCTGACCTGTAAGTGAACTATGATATTAAATTTGTTAATAGGCAATAATAGAAAAAAATATTCTAGATAAGTCATTGATATATTGAGAACTGCTAAAGGAGGGAAATAGATGAGCAAAAAAATTAACTTAGAAGCAGAACGAGCATATAAGATAATTCGTGGCGAAAAAAATAAATTTGGTAGTTACCGTAAGACATTGTTTCATGTACATACTCCAGAATCTCATGATTATAGATTATTTAAAAAATGGAAAGACTTGCCAGAGAATGATTGGAATAATTTAACTATTGATGACTATATTAAAGAGATTAGAAATCAAAAAATATTTCCAAAAGACTTTCTTCAAATAGATAAAGGGGAAAAGTTTTTATATGAAAACTATTTTATGAATGGATTCAGTAGCGAAAAAGAACAAGTTGCCTTTTTAACTATTGCTCAAAGTCTTTACAATGAAAATATATCGGTTGTTGTAGTCTCGGATCATAATACTATATCAGGTATAGAAAAATTAAAGATAGCTATTAAATTAGTATCTGATTTATTTCAGAATAAATGTAAAGAATATATTGAAGTAATAAACGGAGTGGAAATTTCTTGTGCAGATAAGGTGCATGTGCTGGTAGCTTTTCCTAACAGTAAAGCTAGTTTCATTCAAAAATGGCTTAACTTTAATCTAATGAGTATCAAGGAAGGATCTTTTAAGGCGAGTTTGGAAGTATTGGAGAAATTTATCTATAAAGATTGTTTTGCCTACATAGCTCATATGAATAGTTCAGATGTATTTAAAGAGGGGCATTTTTCAAATGCTTACAAGAAAAAACTTTTTTCTAAGGATTACGCTCGATTCATAGGCGTATCAAATATTGCCAAAATAGATGATATCAATAGCTATCTTACGAAATATTTAAAAAAGAATGTACCATCATTTATTCTTGATAATGATTCACATTGTGTCGAGGAACATTCAATTAATCCGATGTGGATAAAATTTAGTAAAAGAAACTATGAACAGCTCCGAGAAGCTTTATCAGAATATGATGTATCCATTGAACTAATGAATCCAGAAATCAGCAAGGCGAAAGCTATACGTGGAATATATGTACCAACTCTCAGTAACTCGTACCTGCTAAAGAATAATTCGGAATTTGTTATTAAATTTTCGGAATCCCTAAATTGTTTAATTGGAGGAAGAGGAACTGGAAAAAGTACGATTTTAGATTTGATTCAATTTGTATTGTCTCAAAAAGCAGATACGAAACAAAAATTTGAATTTCTCTCTCAACACTCAAGGGTATATATTTTGTATGAGATGTCAAAGAAAGAATATTTGGTTGAGTTAAATTTACCTACTCAGAAGAATGAGGAAGACATATATGACACTTTTGACGTTAAAACAAAAGCTACATCAAGTTATTGGTATTATGAAAGTCGTTTAACGGAGAAAATTAGAGAACAATATTTATCAATATATGAAGTTCAAGAGAGTGGTCAACTTAGTAAAGTTTCCAAACAAAAGAAATTAAGCTTAATAGACCAAATGTTTGATAATAGATATTCAGTAAATCAACTTGTAAATATTGCTAGTGATGACAGAATAAGTGATTATTTGTATGAAGTAATAGCTAAAGATAAAAAGAGTATAAAAAAATATCAAGTTTCTAGTAAAATATCTTCAACAGGAGAAATTGACCAATTCATTCTGAATGAAGATAAGCGATTAGAAGAACAAAAAAATAAAATATTATCACTAATAAGTCCATTCAATGATAATCAATCAGGGAAGCTACAAATATTGTATAGTCAACAAAAAAAATTTGTATTACCTGAAAATTTTTATTTTTGGTTCTTCCCTGAGGGGAAAAATTTAGATAATTCGTTTCAAGGATATCGTTTAACATGTGGGGAAATCATCGATTATTTTTCAATGATTTTTGATAGAAGTGGTTTTGCGACTTTTGTAGACTTAATGAATAATAGGAACCTCAAGGGTGAATATTCAATAAAAAAATTTGCCCAAAATAGTAGGTTGAATGATGATGTATATCTAAAAGAAGCAGACGATATGTTATTGAATGAAATTTTTGAGCTCTGGAATAAAGTTAATATTAATTTAATTCAGCTATATTTAGAGGATGTTTATAATAATTGTGAAAATTTATATCTTGAATTTAATATCAACTCCAAAGTGACAGATGGAAACAAGAAAATAATTTTTAAGGAGGTAACACGTTTAAGTTTAGGTCAGAAGGTAGTTGCCATGCTTGATTTTATTCTTGCCTATTCAGAATTCACAAATGATAATCGACCATTACTTATAGACCAACCAGAAGATAATCTAGATTCACGATATATATACAATAATTTAGTGCAGATATTACGAGATGTTAAAAACAAACGTCAGATTATTATAGCCACTCACAACGCAACAATAGTAACAAATGCAATGTCTGATTTAGTTATTTTGATGGAATCGGATGGAGAACATGGATGGGTTGAACAAAGTGGATATCCAAGTGACGATAAAATAAAAAAACACATTGTAAACTACCTTGAAGGTGGCAAAGAATCGTTTGAGCATAAGGTGAAAATATATAAACGTGTAATTGATATAAATAAACTGTAAAATGTTTAGTGTATAACTTTCAGAATAAGAGAACGACTCAAAATTAAAAAGCTAGAGTTCCGCAATTGGAAATCTCTAGCTTTTTGTGGTTGAGAACTATTTTGTCTCAGGCTCTTTTTAATATTAAATTTTATAATGAACTACTAAGATATATCTAAATTTAGAGCAATGATCTATTATACTAATTTAGATAGAATAGCTTGTATATTACTCTAAAAATTAAATAAATTAAGTTGTTCATTGGTGCTTTCTTTTATTATGTTTTTACATAAAGTAATTGATAAACCCAATATAGATCAGAAAGAATTACTTGAAGCTAACGCACAATATAGAAAGTTATTGATACCTGACCAAATAATTAAAGGAGTGGGATTGATTCTATCCTTAATTCTCTATCCTCCGATTATGATGTATAGTGTTTTAATTGCGGCATTTTACATCATAACTTTAAAAACACTATCTGAAAAAAGAGTGAATAACTAAAAAATGGTGATCAAAGTTAGGTGTATTATTTTAATGCTCACAGACCTAAACTATTCCCCTATTTATAATCTATTGATTCATATTTTATGAAATTAATTAGTAGATATAGTTCTGAAAAGCCGTTATATTACGCTGTTTTTAGTCCAACTGAAATCCATACTTTCCAAACCAGGTCTTAAGAAAGCTCGTAAAGCATCAAATAATAGAAGAATAAAATTTAATATAAAAAAATCCCATCAGAATATTTCTGGTGGGATTTTTGGTGGGGAACCAATCAATTTTGATTTATTTTTAACCTTTTATAATAACTGAAAATGCTGTTAAATCAACCATTTCACTTCAAATCATGTTTATTAATCATTCCCACTCAACGGTTGCAGGTGGTTTACTTGTAATATCGTAGACGATGCGATTAACGTGGTCAACCTCATTTACGATACGTACTGAGATCTTTTGAAGAACTTCCCAAGGAATCTTCGCAAAGTCAGCTGTCATTCCGTCGATAGAAGTGATGGCACGGATAGCAATGGTGTAGTCATAAGTACGGCCATCTCCCATAACACCTACTGAACGAACGCCAGTGTTAACAGTGAAGTATTGCCAAATGTCGCGGTCAAGACCAGCTTTAGCGATTTCTTCACGAAGGATTGCGTCTGATTCGCGGACTGTTTCAAGTTTTTCTTCAGTGATTTCACCCATGACACGGATTGCAAGACCTGGACCTGGGAATGGTTGGCGCCATACGATGTGGTCTGGCATACCAAGTTCAGTACCAAGAGCACGAACTTCATCCTTGTAAAGAGTGTTGAGTGGTTCGATGAGTTCAAACTGCATGTCTTCTGGAAGTCCACCAACGTTGTGGTGAGACTTGATGGTTTGAGCAGTATCCGTACCAGATTCAATCACGTCAGTATAGAGTGTCCCTTGAGCAAGGAATTTCACATCTGTTAGTTTGCTTGCTTCATCATCAAAGACATAGACAAACTCGTTACCGATGATTTTACGTTTTTGCTCTGGATCAGACACACCAGCAAGTTTATCCAAGAAACGTTTGGCAGCGTCTGCTTTAACGATGTTCAAACCAAACTTACCACCAAGCATATCCATGACTTGGTCAGCTTCACCTTTACGGAGAAGACCGTGGTCTACAAAGATACAGATCAATTGATCGCCGATGGCTTTTTGGAGGAGAACCCCAACAACAGAAGAGTCAACACCACCTGAAAGACCAAGGAGAACACGTTTGTCTCCCACCTTTTCACGGATTTGTTTGATTTGCATCTCGATAAAGTTATCCATGGTCCAGTCACCTTTGGCACCACAGATATTCAAGGCAAAGTTACGAAGGATATCATAGCCGTGAACTGAATGACGAACCTCTGGGTGGAATTGGATACCATAGATTTTCTTGTCTGGGTTTTCGATTGATGCATAAGGACAGTCAGCTGATGTACCAGTACGAATGAAATCAGCAGGAATTTCTGTAACAGCATCTCCGTGGCTCATCAAGACAAGTTGTTCTTCTGGAGTTCCAGCAAAAAGAGCTGATTCTGTGTGAGTCAATTTTGATTGACCGTATTCACGGTTACCAGCGTCGCCGGCAGGAACAACCTTACCACCAAGCTTGTGAGTCAATA
>CABPWC010000024.1 GCA_902461025.1 uncultured Streptococcus sp. | reverse complement strand
AACCTGTCCACTGGTCAGAAATGTTAGCACCAGTTTCTGTCTGAGCAGAAACACGAACATGAAGTTTGGTTGGTAATTGAGTACCTTCCACATGTCCTGTCACTGTAAAGTTACCTTCTTGTGCATATTGGCTCGGGTCAATAGCATCCCAAGTCACCTTAGCTGAAGATACTTGGCCGTTTGAGTGGTAAGTACGAACACTTTCTGGCAATTGAGGAGCTTCTGAAACAGGAGTTGTTGTCGTCACTTCTTCGACTGCAATGATACCTTCTACAGAAACTTTAGCATGAGCTTCATTTTCGATTCCTTCAACTTTACCTAGGACATCAAAGCTGTGGTATTTGGCAAGGTCTTCCTTAGCAACTGCTTGCCAAGTCACCTTGTGAACTTTTGGAAATCCTTTGTCGTACTCTACAGTTACTGTATCAGGTAGACTTGGTTCTTGGTTCAAACCTGTCACGACACTAACTGGACGAATGGCTTGGACAACTTTGCTTTCAGTGTTTGCTTGAATGTTCAAGTCAATCTGACCTTCTGCTCCTTCAAATTGAGCTTTCAAAGTTACTTGACCAGGTTTATGCAATTCAAGCATACCTTTACGAACAGCTACGTCTCCTTGACCTGATGTAGAGAAGCTTACCTTGTCAGCCTTCAATTCTGCCTGTGTACCATCTTGATAGTGAGCCAAGACCTTGATACCAACTGTTTGGTCTTCTTTCAGTGCAGCTGCATTTTCTACTTCTAGGCTCAAACGTTCAATCTGCGGAGCTTCCTGCAAGAACTGGATAGCGTAAGTTTGCAATACTCCACCATCATTTGGTTGAACATAAATACTTGCACGCATACCATTTGCTTCGTTAGCTTGAATAACAGTCACTTGCGCATTTTCAGCCAAAGCTTTGACTTCAGGTAAAGCAGTTCCATAAGCAAGTTTATGGTATAGAACCGGTTGATCCGTTGAGAGCCCTTCTACAGGCTGGTCTGCTACAGTTACAGTCGGTACTACTGGAGCAGCTGCTTGACCTTCTGCGACTACAAAGGTCGCATCGATTTGGTCATCACCTGAAATTCCTTTAGCTTGGATACGAGAGCCTGGGATAGCTAATTTAGCTTGATCTTCTGCTGCAACTTCCCACTTATCAACATCATAACTTCCTACAGTACCATCTGACAATACATAGGTAACAGATGGGTCAACCGTACTTAGATCTGTAGTTGGTGCAATTCTCTTAACTACCGGTAATTCTGTTTCGAGGGCCAAGACTTCAACACGCGCTTCTACATCACGACCATTTGCCACACCTTTAACAGTAAAGATACCAGGTTCGTTGACATTAACTGCTGACCATTCTACTGGAAGTTTTTCACGGCTACCATCACTATAAATAAATGCTACTTTTGAAGGCATTTTCGCTTCTTGACCAATAACGGTACGTACTTTAGGCACTTCTGTTCCTAAAACTGTTTTTTCTGCTTGGTCTTTTTTACCTGTGAAGATCGTTGTTTGACCAGATTTCAAGAAATCAGAGTGGGCAGTCAAAGTGAATTTCCCTGCTTGCTCCGTTGATTTGACAATCACAACACCCTTACCATTAAAGGCTTTGCGAATCCATGAACCATCTGCTTGTTCTTTGTAACGTTCGCGGCTGGCTTGTTCCCCGTTGTCCACACCGACAATCTGACCTTGTCCATGTAACTGGAAGCGAACTAGGTTATTGGCAGTTGGAACTACGTTCCCTTTGCTATCAACGATTTCGTAGTAGATATAAGTGAGGTCTTTTCCGTCAGCTGCAATAGCATTTTCTTCTTTGACCAAACGAACCCCTGCAGGTTCTCCAGCAGTCACAATCTTATCACGAGCAATGATATTACCTGCTTCGTCACGAGCTACTGCTTCTAAAGTACCAGCTTCAAAAGCAACCTTCCATTCAAGGTAAAGTTCATTCGGTTTAGCACCCTCTTGGTAAGTACGTCCATCACTTGTTTGTTTTTTAGTAAATGTCTTCTTGCCTAGAGTATTACCATTCAAGAATAGTTCTACACTTGCCGCATTAGAATAGGCACGGACTGGAATATTACCATCTGCATCCGCTACATTCTCTTTTAGGGTAGGATTTTCCCAGTTCCAGTGAGGAAGCAAGTGAACCATTGGTTTCTTCTCAGCAGAAACCCATTGACTTTGGTACAAGTAGTAGTCATTTTTTGGAATACCTGCTGTATCTACGATACCAAAGTAAGAACTCTTAACTGGTGTGTGGTTTTGGTTGTGCCATGGAGTAGGTTCACCGATATAGTCCGTACCTGTCCAGATGAACTGACCTGCATAACCTGCATTGTCACGGTCAAAAGTCCAAGATGCAGTAGCTGTTTTACCCCAGCCAACACGGTCATTACCGTAGTCTGATTGCTCGTAATGACGGTAAGCCTGATTGCTGTGTACCAATTCACGTTCTGGGCGGAAATAACTTCCACGTGTACGAGTAGCTGAGGAAGTTTCAGATCCGTAAATCAACCAATTTGGATGTTTCGCACGAAGTTTCTTGTAGTTGTCTTCTGAATAGTTAAATCCAACCGCATCAAGTTCATTGGCAATCTTTTCATGGTCACCACTACCATCACCAAAGCGGAACTTATCTGCTCCCATAGTGACATAGCGTGTCTTATCAACAGCCTTAATAACTTGAACCAAGCGTTTAACTGTTGCTAAAGAACGAGGTTTCCCGTCTGCTTCACCGATTTCATTACCGATAGACCACATAACGATAGCAGGGTTGTTCTTTCCTCGTTCAACCATGGTACGAAGGTCAAAATCAGACCATTTTTCACCTTTTTTAGCGTCTGGGTGAGTAGCATCTTTGTCAAAGAAGCGACCGTAGTCATACTGTTTCTTACCACCATACCAAGTATCGAAGGCTTCTTCTTGGACCAACAAACCAAGCTCAGCAGCAATCTGCAAAGTCTGCTCACTAGCTGGGTTGTGAGTTGTACGGATAGAGTTCACACCCATATCCTTCATTTGTTTCAGACGACGGTATTCTGCTTTATAGTTTTCTTCAGCTCCAAGAGCTCCATGGTCATGGTGAAGAGAAACCCCATGGAATTTAATGCGTTCACCATTCAAAGAGAAACCTTCATTTGGTGTCCAGTTGTAATAACGGTACCCAAACAAATCTTTCTTAGCATCCACCAACTGGCCATCACGATAGACACGAGTCACCAATTCATAAAGGGCCGGTTTATCAGTGAGAACTGTCCAAAGTTTTGGTTTGTCAACTTGCAAAATAGCATTTAAACTTGTTGATTGATGAGCTTTCAAGACTTGACTAGCTGTACGAACGAGATCCGTTACAGCTTGACCATTACGTTCAATGATTTGATACTCAGCAAGAATTTCATGATCTTTATCATCAGTATTGACGATCTTACTGGTTACATGAGTATCAACCTTGCCATTCTGTTGTTTTTCAAGATCTGGTGTTAAGATAGTTGTTCCATTTTTCTCAGTATGGACCTTATCTGTGACTTGAAGGGTAACATCACGGTAAATCCCGCTTCCTGAGTACCAACGGCTACTTGGTTGTTTGTTGATGGCATGCACTGCTACGACATTCTCGCGACCGTCTTTATGGAGATAGTCAGTGATGTCATATGAGAATTGGTTGTAACCATTTGGATAGTGCCCAACTAGCTGACCATTTACATAAACTTGAGAATCCATGTAAACCCCATCAAATGAGATACGTACATTCTTATTGAGGTCTTCTTCATCGAGTTTAAAGGTCTTACGATACCAAGCATCACCACCATTGAGTTGCCCACCTTCGTTTTGGGCAGGTGAGTCATGGTCAAAGTCATTGTAAATACTCCAGTCATGAGGAAGGTCTAATTTCTTCCAACTAGAAACATCGGCATCTGGCTTGACCGCATCTTTAGCATTGGCATTGAGCTTGAAATGCCAGTTTTGGTTGAATTCTACTTTTCTATCCTCAATCAACTGTTTAACCTCATCATTAGTTGCAGGTTTAAGCTCAGGTTTTTCAGTCTGAGCAGATTGGTCTTGAGTAAGAGCTGGAGCCTGTTTTTCTGAAGCTGAAATCTCTTTTTTATCGGAAGTAGATGGAATTTCTTCTTTTTTCTCTACTTCATGTTCAGTTCTTACTACTTCACTAGTAACAGGTTCTGTTGGTATAGCTTGTTCTGAAACTTTTGCTTCCGTAACTTGATCTTTAGGTGTTTCTTTCTCCACATTTTCTGTGGTAACTGCGACTGGTGTCTCATTGGCAGATACTGAATTTACAGTAGCTAGATTTGCTCCTAATAAAACAGAGCAAGTCCCGATAAGTACCGAGCATGTTCCTACCGTAAATTTACGGATGCTATAGACACTTTTGCGATTCCAATAGTCTTTTCCCATAGGGTTCTCCTTATTAAGTAACCGCTTCCATTTTTGTTGAAAGCACTATACTTGTTTTGTAATGATTACTTCTATTTTATAAAATAATATAGGATACTTCAATACTATGACTGTAAAACTCATACTTTTGATTCTTTTTTCTATAATTTGTAGAAAATTATAAAAAGCTGAATGTACATTTAATGAAAATTACAAAAGAGGCTGGGACAAAAGTCCTAGCCTCTCAATTGTCTTTGGATTGTCGAGAAAGACGCAGTGGTTGAGTGGGCTCTACTACGCTGATTTCATCAGCTTTTACAGCCCTACTCAACTTTGCGGAGGTGAGACGACGAAATCGAATTCTAACGAATGACCGATTTCTGTCCCACTCTTATTATTAAAAATCAATCCTGAATTTTCCCTTCAATCACTGACTAGTTTTTCCATTTGCCAGTAGCTTGACCATCTCATTTTTACGTTCTTCTAGCTCTGCAATTTGATGAAGCAAAAGCTCTGAAAAATCACAATTTAGCTCCTCAGTTTCGCCACTATTATACCAATCTAGAGCTACAATATGATTGTCCTTATCAAAGCAAAAAACCACATCTCCATCCCCGATGATAGACAGAAATGGAATATAATCCACAAAACCCAGAGCGTGTAATTCCTTGGTTTTAAGACGAATGTCTAAGAAATCTGGGATGCCATTTGCAATTCCCAAGACTTTAATACCTCGACAGAAGGTCCAAAATGGTGCTACATCGTAAGCCTTGGCTCTTGGCCATAGCTCTTCTCTAACTTCCATAAAGAGACCTCCCAGAGATGACATGGTGAATTCTCTGAAATCTTCTGGCAGACGAATGCCATATTGGTTTTCAAAATCCTTTACATCTTCTTCGGATGGTTCATTACCCATGCAGGCGACAACTTGATAAGTTTCCTTATCATAGTGACGAAAATAATCATAAACTTCATTGAGTGCCATCGTTTTATTCCTTTCTTACTCAGAAATATAGACCACAAATCCATCTGGCAAGATGACTTGCTGCCCATCTTCTTGTTCGCAGTGACTGGCTAAATCAACTGAATCTCTATCTAAAGTATATTTCTCAGAAGACTGATTGAAGATGGCTTGAACTTCTTTCCCTTGGTAGTTCCACTTCAAGGATAGGACATCTGGTTTCAATTCTTCCAAGCGATAATTACCATGCTGAATCATACTTGCCACTTCCTTACGAACCTTGATTAATTTCTTCATAAAATTTAGCATATCATTATCCTCAGACACACGGTCCCAAGGCATGACACGGCGGCAGTCAGGGTCTGGTCCACCTATTAGAGCCAGCTCTGTTCCGTAATAGATACAAGGAGTCCCTTTTTGAAGGTAGAGGAAAGTTAGAGCAGCCTTGACGTGTTGGATATTTCCTTTGGCAGTTGTGAGGATACGCTCTGTATCATGAGAATCCAAAAGGTTAAACATCACCTCTGAGATTTGTTGCTTGTAGTACATCGACTGGCTATTGATTTCTGAAATAAACTGCTCTGTCTTTTTACGCTGACGCAAGAAATAATCTTTGATACTTTCAGCGAGCGGGTAGTTCATGACCGCATGGAATTCATCCCCTTTTAGCCAAGGCTGGGAAGTATGCCAGATTTCACCTAAAATATACAAATCAGGCTTTTTAGCGAGAACTGCCTTTCTAAAATCTCTCCAGAACTGATGGTCAATTTCATTGGCAACGTCCAAGCGCCAAGCATCAATATCAAAATTCTCAATCCAGTAAGTCGCAACCCTCAAAAGATAGTCTTTAACTTCAGGATTAGCTGTATTTAACTTAGGCATGTAGCTGGCAAAGGCAAAGGTATGATAAGGGAGTTCTCTCGCCTTCTTGAGCTTATCTTCTGTAATTGGAAATTCTTGGATATGGAACCAATCTTTATAAGGGGACTGTTCTCCGTTCTTTAGAACATCCTGCCATTGGGCAGACTGGTAGCCAATATGATTGAAAACAGCATCTAGCATAATCTTGATGCCACGTTTATGAGCTTCCTCGACTAAACTACGAAAGACTTCCTTGTCTCCAAAGTGGCGGTCAATTTCAAAATAATCGGTCGTATCATACTTATGATTGGTCGTAGCTTCAAAAATCGGACATAGATAAAGACCAGTGATTCCTAAATCTTTAAGATAGTCTAAATGGTCGATAATTCCTTGTAAATCTCCACCAAAAAAGTCATCCCTCTTAGGTGCAATCTCAGTATCCCACTCTCGAGCTCCATCTGGAGTCAAATGAGGATTTCCATTAGCAAAGCGTTCTGGAAAAATCTGATACCAAACGGTATTTGAAACCCAGTCAGGAACTTGACAACCGTCAATTTCGTGAATATAAGGAAGCTTAAAGCCATTTCCTTCAGCATCCAAGTTTTCTTGCGTATGTTCTACACAACCCTTATCGCCATAGTAGACACCCTGACCTTCTGTACCAAGAAGTTCAAAGAGATACTGAATGCGAGCAAAATCAACCGATACCGTAACCTGCCAATAGTCAAATAGGGCATCTGAGGTTACTTTGGTCATTTCTTTCTTAGCTTCATACTTATCCTCAATGAAAATAAAGGGATCTCCATAGTGTAAGATAACCTTCTGGACATCATTTTTCTTGGTTCTGATTCGGATATGTAGCTGACCTTCTTTGTAAAGATAAGCATACTCTGATTCTGGTCTATGATAAATGGCTGTCAATTCCATGTCTTGTCTCCTAAAATTAATAAAACGCAAACGTTTTCATAACTAACAGAACTAGTATACTATTTTAAGACTTAAATTGCAATACTTGGATAAAATTGACAAGATAACAACTCAAAATAAATACTGTAGACTATTCAAGAAATCTCAGCTCCTATCAATAAAAGCTCCCCAAAACAGCCTCACAGCCTAGTCGATCTGACAAAGGGCAAGTTCTTTTAATCCTCTGTCGTAGAGGAAGGTTAAACAAAAGTTGTCTGTCATATTTTGAAGCTTGTGTTTACTCATTCCTCTAGGCAAAGCTATATCGCACCATTCTCTTGTTGCCAGAGAAAATAGCTTTTGCTTGCCCTTCCAGTCATCATTCTTAAATAGGGGGCTCAGGATAAGATAAGGCGAATCTGTAAAAATTCCATTGACACCAGCTTTTTTGCCTGAAGCCTTTAAATGTTTAGATTCTAATAACTTTTCGATAATACGACCATCACTAGAGATTTTAACAAGAGCATAATAGTCCATGCCCCATTTATTGACAGAGGTTTGACTTTCTCCAGAGGTAAAGGCATAGAGCTCTTGCTTCCAAGATTTCATACTATCGATTTTAGGACAAGCATCTGAGCTCATATCGTGGTGGCTTAAATCTTTTTTATCGATATGCGAATAAGTGGTCCACTTCGCCTGCTTTTTCGCGCTATCAAACTCTAAAAGGGCAAAGTTTCTGGCATGATTTGTATAAACTTGATTTTCAAAACACACAGGTATCTGGTCGCTATCTGATACGATTTGAAAATATCTCTCTTGAGCCTTTTTAGGAAGTATACCTTGCGGATCCTTTAGGGCAATGATTTCTGGATGAGAAAAATCACCAGTATAATAGACCATTTCCTTGCCAGCCTTGATGAGGCCAACATTTTGTCCATCTGTAAAGAGTAGAGGTTCTTCCTCCCAAACATGGTCACAATACCAAGCATCTATCTCCTTCACACCCAAAGGTGATACTTCAAGCAGACAGTAGCGATTAAAAGATTCCTTCTCACTGATCAAGACAAAGGCTCTACCATCATGTAACATGACAGAATTGAAAACACTATTGTAGTCCTTGTCTAGTTCCCATTTATTCAATAGACTTAACTTTAACTTCCCCATTTTCTCTCTCCTAATCCATCACCACTCGTTGATGGCAAATAGAATGGCTGATCTAATATTTCTTAGCAATTGATCCGAAAGTTCATCGTATTGTTGACCAAGTCCCTTATCTTGTGCCAGCCATCCAGGCCCATCATTCCAGGAGCCCATTCCTCCAAAAACATCAGCTGCACTTGCAGCTCTAAATATATTTTGATTTTGTGGCGGAATTTGAGGTTCCTCTAGCACCTTAGTAGCATCAAGGTCAAGTAAATGATTTCTAGCAGAATGAAAGACTTTGGCAAAGTTCTCACATTCAATTTTAATTGCTAGATCTTCTATACGAGCCAATATGTCCTTAAATTCTTCGATATTATTTTCATAGTGGGGAATTTCTTGAGAAGACCTTTCCCAGTCATACTCGGTGTAGGTAACATCCCAGCCCCTGCCTAGGGAAGCAGATTTCCAATTTGGTAGGAAATAACTTGCCTTACCATATTTATAAAAACAAAGAATTGAACTCTGTGTTGTATTGGAGAAACCTAAAATACCTCTGTCTTCAACTGAAATGGGGCAAAATAATTGTAAGTCCTTCAAACCTTTTTCCTTGAGGTTTTCAAACCAGTCAGATACTGAAAGTTCTGCAGCTTCCCCATTTTCTGACAGCAAAATTTGAAAACTCATCTTATTTGTATATTTTTCAGGCTTATACCATATTTCTTTGCCACTTTTCAAAGCCTTCCTAGCTGCTGCCACGATACAGGCTATCTGATACATTTGTCCGTTCATATGATCTCATCCATTATCCCTTCAATCAGATTTCTAAGGCTCTCTGCTACATAAATCACTTGGTCAGGATCATGGATGTAGCAAATAATCTGCCCTTCCTGACCCTCCTGGTCTGGATCAAAATCCAGCATGAGATAACAAGAGTCACAATACTGAGCAAAAGGAAGCCATTTTTTATTAAAAAGATAAGGCTTAATTCTACTATCACGCATATTTTCCAGGTCTTGACTAGAAAAATAGTCGGGAAATTCTGTTAACAGAGCATCTCTATTTTGAAAGTACGTTTTACAAGTCTCAATTTCCTGTAGACTCATGAGAGAAAAAGTCAGATCTCTCTGGTCAATCACACAAGGTAAAATAGTGAGGTATTTACTCCCATTCTTATAGCTATAAAGCTCTTTGAAGTCACTAGGTAGACGAATACCAAATCTTTCCTCAATGGCTTGAAGCTCTTCCTCGGAAGCACCAGAAATGTCCTGATAATTTTCCAGATATCCTTCCTCTACAGGGTCATCCAAATCCCAGTCTTCAAAATACTCACAAATATAAGTTTCTATTTTTTTAACTTGGTCAATTAGTTGCATAAGAGCCCCCCTTTTTGATTTCTCTTAACCTTCAAGAATTTCTTGTAAGTGTCTAGACATATTGCAGATAAATTCTTTAAAGCTACAAATATCACTTATAGTTTCGTGTTCCTCATCGTAAAAAGCTACTTTATTTGTCTTTGGATGCCAAATGATATAGATATGAGTATAATCTCCGGTTGACCGTGAAATACGGAGAAATTTTTTACGACCTTTTTTTAAGGGAATTGTTTGCATGAGAGGGAAAAACTCTATCCACTTAAAATCACAGTTAGTAAGTTCAAAATATAAGTCTTGACTCATAAGAAAATCGGTAAGTTCCCGAGGCAGTTTAAATGGTTTTAGTTCATCCAATTTATTGCGTAAATTATGAAATTCTACTGGCTCTAGTTTTTGAAAGTATTCTGCCATCTCTTGATCCCCCTTTTCGATAGCGATACTATAAGGTCTCATACCATCTTTTTCAGTGAGAGTCACGTCCGCCCCGTGCTCTACAAGGTATTTACACATATCTAGGTCAACATATCTTGCAGCTACACAGAGAGGCGTTGGCTTAAAGGGATAAACCGAGTCGGAGGCATTATAGTTTATATCAACTCCATTTTTAATAAAAAAATCTAGCACCTGATAATTTCTATCTGCAACGGCTCTCCTAAATGCTTTTCCGCCATATTTTTCGACACTATGTCCTAATGCATGGATAATAGCTAGATTATCAAACTTATTTCCAAATAAGGCTTCTTGAAAGGCTTCCGACTTTACAGCATTTACACTATGAATCTTTGCTCCATGTTCCATAAGATACTTGATGAACGTACCATCACAATACCTGACAGCCAACAAAAATGAAGGGTTATTTTTTACATTTAAATGAGCCCCCTTTTCCACTAGCCATTTTAGGGAGTCAAAATTTCCTGTAATCAAGGATAAATCAATTGGGCTTAGAGAGGTATACTTGCTGATTTCTATTTCTTGGTCAATATCCCAACCACTTGCAAGATATTGGTCTAAGGCCAAGGTGTCTCCCTCTATGATGTCCTTAACAAGTTGTGGAACCGATTTAAATTCTCCAATATTTTTTAATGTAATCATTGTCAAACTCTTATTCTTTTTACCGCTTATAACTTGTTTTTTCTAGGAGAAGGGGGTCAGGATTTTGCTTAATCCAAGCAATAGCTAACTGACACAGGCGGTCTAGGCGAGGCTCGTCATCAAAATCTTTCCCATGAACTTGAGCAATAAGCTCTTTAGTCTCTTCCAATTCTTGATCTGAAAGAGGGATTCCTAGAGACAAGTATTGAGGCATAGCCTGAAGCATTTTTCTATAGTCCCTGTCCCAGTTGACCCCACCATTGCGATCCAGCTCATCTCGGACTCGACCTGGTATACGGATAACTTCTCCCTGAACAGTTTTGGCTGCTCCACTCGAAGGGATCAAGAAAGACCATAGTTCCTCATATTGCTCCTCCCAGCTACCTTCTTTTACGAGAATCGGTGAAACTCCATCGTGGGTTATTCGTTTGGCTACAGGCTTGACATCAAAGAGCTCATATAGTTTTGTTAATCCTTTATCTGCAGCCTCTACGTAGTCAGGATGGATACTTTCTCGATGAAATTCAAAATCCTTGCCGATTTGCTCAACTCTTTCCTTCATTTTAGAGGTTTTCTTAGCACCTGCTTCTAGTAACATAGAGGCAATTTCAGCAGTTTGGGCAATATAGATCCCCCGACAAACCATCAAGACTGAAGCTAGTGGAGTTCTTCCCATATCATTCTCTACATTGACATTTGCTCCCTTGTCAATCAAAAGTTTGACAGTCTTAGGATGGAAAAACTCAGCTGCCATATGTAGAGGGGTATCGCCATAGGTATTGGGCTTTTCAATGTCTGCCCCCAATTCACACAAGAGTTTTACTGTATCTCTCCCCAAGATTGCTTGACGGTATAAAGGAGTCGCTCCATAATAATCTGGGACATTTATATCTAGGCCCTTTTCTACCAGCCAGATTACCAATTCATCTGGTACTCCTCCCATATGCAGAGGTGTACATAAGCTAAATCTTCCATCATGAGCGGTTAATTCACAGCGATCATAGACTGCTTTCAGGGCTTCAATATTTCCTTCATCCATTAAATCCTTAAACTCTTTTGGTAATGTAACTCTTTTCTTTGCCATCTTTAGTTCCTTTCTTCTGATTCGGTATCTAGGACAAACCAATGAAGTTTGTCAACCGTTTTCAAAGTCATGACTTGTCCATCATAATCATTTTTCAACTCAAGACCGTTTTGCTCAATAGATATATGATTGTACCAGTGGTCTAGGCTGGCGTATTTCCCCATATGAATGTTGATGAGCATACTGGTTATCGGATCCCACGTTCCTTTCTTAACAGTTTCGGCTAAAAGGTAGTAAGCGTCTAAGAATATGAGATTTCTCCCATAGATCCAAAAGGGCAGATCAAGCCCTAACAAAGGCAACTTGGCAGAAAAAATCTCATCACCGTGCGGTGGCACGGTTTCATAATGAAATTCTATCTCGCTGCCATAATAGGCAATCAAGGCTCCCTGACATCCGATATTTTGAGGAATTCCCTCCTCAGCTACTATAAATTCCATGACCTGCTCCTTCTATTTTCAATCATAAAATCCGACCAGACTCTGCCAGAATATCAAACTGGACTCATGGCCTTTTCTAGTCATCAAGTGGATGAAGTCACTTTCACAATCCTTCCAAACTGCAGATTGAGCCGTTCCCATGGCTCTAACAAATGCTAGAAAATCTGGTGCCAGCCATATTTTTTCATCATAAGTCATCTCTGCATCAAGAGCATAGACAGTCCCAGATTGACAATCCAGCAAAATAGTGTAGGGATCTCCATTTGCAATGATGATCAAGCCACTTTCTTGTAGAGTCGAGTAATCATGGTATTCCAAATTGCGATTGATCAGCCAAGTAAGACTAGTGCCGTCCCCATATCCAAACTGGTAACTTAAAAAACCTATCTGCCCCCAGTTATAGGCCAGAATATTTTTCCTAAAAATCGGATCCAAATCTTGGATTTGAAGTTGGCTTTTCAAACGATCTAATTCGGACACTGGCAAATCTGTTTTATTCAGGACAATTCCTTCTCTTATCTCAGGGTCAAGCCCTTGTGTTACTTCTTCAATAATGGAAATGATTTGGTCAATTGTCAATAATTCCATTGTCGACCTCCGACTATAAATAATCCATTTTCTACAGCAAACTAGCTAGTTTAGGTCTTCTTTTTCCGATGAACTTTCTTATCACAATTATACTACAAAGCTATCAAATAGGGATAAACTACCAGTATTTTCAGGGATTATTTTTAATGAACAACTTCTCCTAATTAAAGCAAAAGCCCTTCCTCAAGGGAACAGCTTTCTCACTTATAATTAAAGGTTTCTCCTGCCAACTTATCTGCCAGCTTAGGAAAGAGAGTATAAAACTTGTGGGCTAGATTGAGTAAGATTGGGAGATTGAGCTCGCGTTTGTTTTTTCCGATAGTCTTAACAATCTTTTGCGCGACAGCATCTGGTTCAAGTAGGAAGCGGTCGACCGATTTGAGGTAGGTCCCATCTGGGTCTGCCTGGTCAAAAAATCCTGTACGGATAGGTCCTGGATTAACAGTTGTCACATAGACACCATAGGGCATGAGCTCAAGGCGAAGAGCATTTGAAAAACCGATAGCCGCAAACTTAGTCGCTGAGTAAAGGCTTGACTTAGCAGTCGCAATCAATCCTGCCATGCTGACGATATTGATGATATGACCTTTTCGAGTCTCCTTCATACGAGAAGCAACCAAACGAGACAGATTCATCAAAGCAAAAGTATTGACTTCAAACATTTGATGAATATCTTGATTAGAAATCTTGTCAAAATCTTCAAAAATCCCATATCCAGCGTTGTTAATCAAGACATCAATCTTACCATAACGCTGATAGAGTTCAGCAACTAGTTCTTCTAAGGCTTGAACGTCGGTAATATCAATTTCAATCAATTCTGCCTGAGGATGATTTCCGTATAGCTGAACTAGTTTTTCCTTATTTCTACCTAGCAAAATGAGTTGGTCATCTGGCAAGAGTTTGACCATTTCTTGGGCTAGACCCCCGCTAGCACCTGTAATGAGAATAGTAGACATACTTTTCCTTTCTCAATCTTCTAGATTTCCACTTCTTCCAAGTCTTTGACCACATGGACGTTTTCAAAAATCGTTGCAGCATCTTTCTTAAGCTGGCTGATATCTTTTGAAAGAAAACGGGCGCTGATATGGTTGAGCAAGAGGCGTTTGGCACCTGCTTCTACCGCTACTTGTGCAGCTTGCATGTTGGTTGAGTGACCATGATTGCGGGCAATTTTTTCATCACCCTTGCCATAAGTGGACTCATGGACAAGGACATCAGCATTAACAGCCAGACGCACACTGGCATTGGTTTTTCGAGTGTCACCTAAGATAGTGATAATCTTACCAGGTCGTGGGGCTGAGATATAGTCTGCTGCCTTAATCTCGGTGCCGTCTTCTAGGATGACATCCTGCCCGTTTTTGATTTTACCAAAAAGCGGTCCAAATGGTACGCCGGCAGCCTTGAGCTTTTCAGCATCCAGAGTGCCTTCTAGATCCTTTTGCATGATACGATAGCCGACACAGAAAATAGTGTGATCCAACTCTTCCGCATATACTGTAAATTTATCTGTTTCAAGAATTTTCCCAAGAGAAGCTTGGTCAAATTCATGGAAATGAATCTTATAGGGCAGGCGTGAACCTGACACTCGTAGACTGGTCAAGACAAAAGATTTGATGCCTTGGGGACCATAGATTTCCAAATCTGTTTGCTCTTCATTGGCTTGAAAGGCACGACTAGAGAGAAAACCAGGCAATCCAAAGATATGGTCTCCATGTAAGTGGGTGATAAAGATTTTGCTGACCTTACGTGGTCGAATTGTAGTTTCCAGAATGCGATTTTGCGTTCCTTCTCCACAGTCAAAAAGCCAAACTTCGTTAATCTCGTCCAAGAGTTTCAGAGCGAGACTTGAAACATTGCGGGCTTTAGAGGGCTGACCAGCCCCCGTTCCTAAAAATTGAATATCCATTCGATACTTTCTAATTAATCAAAATATAACATAGCAGTGCGGTTTTCCGAGCGGTAATAAAACTTGCCAGAGAAAGATTTAGCTTCTTGTAGCAAATCCTCTTGGCTGTATCCTTTGAGACGCTTGCGACCATCTGCCAAATTTTCCAAATCTGTCAAGGCTGTGAGATTTTCCACGCTAACAACTTCTTCGTCTCCGATAGCCTTCATATAGATGTTGCCAGACTCCTCAAAAACGAGCTGATGAGGGAAAATTTGCGCAATCTCAAAGAGTAATTCATCCGTAATGACTTCCTCAGCTTCTGAAAAAATGCGACCAAGACCTTCTTTTTCGTAGCAAAATCCAAAGGATTTACCAGATAGATTGAGGCGAATAAAGGGCTTGTTTTCTAGAGTGAAACTTGGATCAGTATTATAAAGATTCAACTCCCGACTCAATTCAGCAAAATAATCTGTCGCGGCTTGAGGGCTCTTCTTTTGGTAGAGTTCTGCAAAGTAGGCATTCACTACGCTAGGAGGAGGAGTGATGAGAGCTAGCTGTTCCTGGTCAGATCTACCAGCTAAAAGCTGATCTAGATAGACCTTGTCCAGACTCGTATATCCACCATACTTGAGAGCTAATGTTTTGATATCAGTCATAAAATTCCTCTAATCTCCATTTGTTTTTCTCAGAAATGTAGCCTGTGATGACTTGACCATCATCTTGGTAGTCACGTTCTTCTAGAATCGCAACACTTTCTAAATCATGAATCTTGTAAGATTTAGAAAAAGGCACGCGCAGGGTAAATGCTTCAAAAATTTCCTTAATTTTACCTAGCAATAAAGTCTGCAACTGTTCTCGACTATCTTTAGACTTTGCCGAAATCAGAGCGTATGGCGTTTGAGTAGGCGTAAAGTCCTCCACCAAATCCGCTTTATTATAAAGGGTTAAGCGAGGAATATCCTCCATGTCCAAGTCTTTCATGATAGAGAAAACTGTTTTTTCATGCTCCTCGTGATAAGGATTGCTAGCATCGATGACATGGACCAAGAGATCTACATGCTTGCTTTCTTCTAAAGTAGACTTGAAACTGGACACCAACTCAGTTGGTAAATCTTGAATAAAACCAACGGTATCGGTTAAAGTTACTTGTAGATTCCCTCCCAGATGGATGCTTTTAGTTGTAGCATCAAGAGTCGCAAAAAGCTCATCTGCTTCATACTGGGTCTTACTGGTCAAGGTGTTCATAATGGTCGATTTCCCAGCATTGGTATAACCAATCAAGCCAATCTTAAAGGTACTTGACTCCAACCGTTTTTCTCGAACTGTCGCTCGATTTTTCTCAACGACCTTGAGTTGGCGTTCGATATCTGTAATCTGGTTGCGAACGCTCCGACGATTTAGTTCTAGCTGACTTTCACCTGGACCACGGGAACCAATCCCCCCTGCCTGACGACTAAGCATAATCCCCTGACCAACCAAACGAGGCAAGAGGTACTTGAGCTGGGCTAGATGAACTTGGAGTTTTCCTTCATGGCTTCGAGCCCGCATGGCAAAGATATCCAAAATCAACTGCATACGGTCAATGACTTTAACACCCAACACTTCCTCTAAATTGACATTTTGACGAGGTGTCAGACGGTTGTTGACGATAACTGTCGTGATTTCTTCTGCGTCCACCATTTGAGCAATTTCTTCCAACTTACCAG